>NZ_JAFAUS010000244.1 GCF_019243155.1 Mycobacterium sp. | reverse complement strand
GGTCGAGGGGCAAACCAATCACATGCTGCTCGGCGATCCGCAAGGTACCGGTAAGGCGACCCCGGCCGAGGCGTTGGGCAAGATCTACGCCGGCATGGGAATCGTGAGCCACCTCGAGCTTCGCGAGGTGCGCCGATCCGATTTCTGCGGTCACTTCATCGGGGAATCCGGCCCCAAGACCAACGTGCTAATCGAAAAGTCGCTCGGCCGGATCATTTTCATGGATGAGTTCTATTCGCTGGTCGAACGCCACCAGGATGGGACGCCGGACATGATCGGCATGGAGGCGGTCAACCAGCTGTTGATCGCCCTGGAAGCGCATCGCTTCGACTTCTGTTTCATCGGCGCGGGATACGAGGATCAGGTTGACGAATTCCTCACCGTCAACCCGGGTTTGGCGGGCCGGTTCAACCGCAAGCTGAGGTTTGAGTCCTATTCGCCATCCGAGATCGTGGAGATCGGCGACCGCTATGCGGCGCCACGCGCCAGTGTCCTCAACGATGCCGCACGCCAGACTTTTCTGGATGCGGCCACTGCGATTCGCAACTACACCACTCCCGGCGGGAGGCACGGCATCGATGCGATGCAGAACGGCCGGTTCGCCCGCAACGTCATTGAACGGGCCGAGGGTTTTCGGGACACCCGGGTGGTCGCGCAAAAGCGCGCCGGCCGGCCGGTGACGGTTGAGGATCTGCAGATTATCGCTTCGGACGATGTCGAGGCCGCGGTGCGCAGCGTGTGTTCGGACAACCGCGATATGGCCGCCGTCGTCTGGTAACGCCATCGCGAGGAAACCTGTTGGACACCAACAGTTTCAGTGGCATTCACTCCATCCGGCCCGCGGACCGAAAGTGTCCTCGGAGCAGCGGGATAAGCATAGGATGCAGCCGGGCGCTGAGTCCGTGATGATTGCTCTCGCTAGGAGAATGGAGTGTTCGGCTGTGCACCGTATTCTCCTGATCACGGTGACGATGACGCTCGTGCTGCTCACCGCACCGCCCGCCGTCGCGGTCGCGCCGCCCTCGATCGATCCCGGCGCTATGCCGCCCGACACCACGGGACCCGACCAGCCCCTCGAGCAGCGGCGCGTTTGCAAGGCGCCACTATCAGTGCCGGGCAACAACTTTCACGATCCTCCGTGGGCCAACGCATACCTGGGGATCGGCGCGGCGCAAAGATTCGCGACCGGTGCCGGTGTCACGGTGGCACTGATCGACACCGGGGTGGACGCCTCGCCGCGCGTCCCGGCGGAACCGGGTGGTGATTTCGTCGTCCCCGGGGGCAATGGGCTGGCGGACTGCGACGCGCACGGGACGCTGATCGCGTCCATCATCGCCGGGCGGCCCGCCCTGACCGATGGTTTCGTCGGAGTCGCGCCCGACGCGCGACTGATCTCCCTTCGCCAGACGTCGGAGGCCTTTGAGCCGAAAGGCAATCAGGCCAATCAAAACGACCCCAACGCATCGCCCGCCGCCGGTTCCGTCCGCAGCCTGGCCCGCGCGGTGGTACATGCCGCCAACTTGGGCGCGAGCGTCATCAACATCAGCGAAGCGGCCTGTTTCAAGGTGAAGAAGCCGGTCGACGAGTCCACGTTGGGTGCCGCGCTCAACTACGCCGTCAACGTCAAGAACATCGTGATCATCGCGGCGGCCGGCAACACCGGCGGCGATTGCACGCAGAATCCGCAGCCCGACCCGTCGCTGCCGAACGACCAGCGCGGCTGGCAGCAAGTCCAGACGATCGTCACCCCGGCGTGGTACTCGCCCTTGGTACTGGCCATTGGCGGCGTCGGCCAGAACGGGGCGCCGAGCCCGTTCTCGATGCACGGACCCTGGCTCGGCGCGGCGGGCCCGGCGGAGAACATCGTCGCGCTCGGACCCGAGGGCGAGCCCGTAGATGCGTTGCCGGGCAAGGACGGTCCGGTCCCGATCGCCGGGACGTCGTTCGCCGCGGCCTATGTGTCCGGGCTCGCCGCTTTGCTGCGGCAGCGGTTTCCCCACCTGACGGCGGCACAGATCATCAACCGGATCACCGCCAGCGCACGGCACCCCGGGGGCGACGTCGACAACGCCGTCGGCGCGGGCACCGTCGATGCGCTGGCGGCGCTGACGTGGGATATCCCTGCGGGATCGGCGACGGCGAACCCGCTCATCGTCAACCGGATTCACCCGCCGGCCCCAGTGCCGCGACCCGATCGGGGTCCGATCACCGCCGTTGTTGTGGGGGTCGTCGGCCTGCTGTTGGCGCTGGGACTCGCGTCGCTCGCCCGGCACGCCCTGCGGAGGCGCTGAGCACGATGGGCGGAGTGCGGTTACGGTTCACCAGCGGCCATGCGTTATGGGCGGCGGCGCTCGCCCCGCTGTGCATTTTGCTGTTCCTAGGAACCCGTTACGAATGGGCGGGACCGACCCTGGTCGCGGTGGCCGTGATCGTGGCCCTGGTGACCTTTCGCGGTCGGCGGCTGACGGGCTGGATCGCGGCGGCGTGTGCGTGGCTGGTGCGGCGCCGCAGGGTTCCCGACGTTCCCTCGGAGCCGGTTGTCGGCGTCACCGTCAAGCCGGGCGACCACGTCGCCGTGCGGTGGGAAGGCGAATTCCTGGTCGCCGTCATAGAACTCATCCCCCGACCGTTCACGCCGACGGTCATCGTCGATGGGCAAGCACATACCGACGATGTGGTGGACACCCGGTTGCTGGAAGAACTTTTGTCGGTCAACTGCCCCGACCTGGAAGCCGACGTCGTCTCGGCGGGCTATCGGGTGGGCAAGCCTGGACCGGCCGAGGTGATCAGCCTCTACGAGCAGGTGATCAACAGTGACCCGGCCCCCGCTTACCGCCGGACCTGGATCATGCTGCGCGCCGACCCGCAGCGCACCCGCGAGTCGTCGCAGCGCCGGGACGTCGGTGTCGCGGGCATGGTCCGCTATCTGGTGGCGTCGGCGACCCGCATCGCCGACCAGCTGGCCGGCCGGGGTATCGACGCGGTCTGCGGCCGCAGCTTCGACGACTACGACCGCGCCACCGAAATCAGCTTCGAGCGGGAGAAGTGGTCAAAAATCAAGGGCCACAGCAACTTCACCGCCGCCTACATCGCGCCTGGGGGACCGGACGTGTGGTGGTCGGTGCCGGCCGATCACACCATCACCCGGGTTCGGGTGCTTCCCGGGTTGACACCGCAGTCAACGGTGCTGCTGACCACACCGGAGAAGCCGAAGAAGCCGCGGGGGTTTTCCAAGTTGTCCGGCGGACAGCGCGCCGCGCTGCAAGGTCAGACCCTCGTCACCGATCGGCACTACCAGCTGCCGATCGGATCGGCGGGCGTGCTGGTGGGTGAGACGACGGCCGGCTACCCGGTGTACATGCCGTTCGACGACATCGACGCCAGCATCAACTTCGGCGACGCGCGCGCATTCATGCAATTCGCGGTGCGGGCCGCCGCCGCGGGTGGCATCGTCACCCTCGGTCCGCGATTCTCCGAATTCGCCGGGCTGATCGGCGCACACGTGGGCGCGGAGTCGAAGGTGGCCTGGCCGCACGCGACGACGTATCTGGGCCGGCACCCGGGGGTGGCGCGGGTGCTGCTGCGCCACAACGTCATTAGCACCCCGAGACATCGTCAGCTCCCGATCCGGCCGGTATCGCCGCCCGACGAGAGCCGCTACCAGAGCGCGCTACCTCGATAGAAAGAACGATTCGCGAACTTTTAGCAGTCGGTAGATGGCGCTTGGAGTCCGAGGCGGGCAATGATCCTGCAAGCGGTCGCCATCGGGCACCGGGCCACCTTAGACTGAGGATCCGCCTTCTCCACAGGCCTTTACTCCGTCAGGGCCATGCCGCTAAACCACCCCCGACACTGAGGATCTCACCGAAATGACAACCGATTCGCACCCGCAGATGGCTGCGGCGCTGGAAGAGTTCCAGAGGTTCAACGAGGTCCTCGAGGGCCAGATGCGGCGGAAGAGCACCGACTCCTTCACGGCCACCGACGAAGACCAAACGGTCGAAGTGACGATCAACGGCGACTCGTGCCTGATCGACATGCACATCGAAGCGGGCCTCCTCCGTCTGGGAGCGGAGACGGTGGAGCAGCGCATCAACGAGGCGCTGCTCAAGGCGCAGGCCGAGGCGGCCGCGAACTTCGAAGTGCAGTACGAGCAGTTGGTCGACTCGCTCGGCGAAATCGTTACTTCGCTGCAGAGCATCGTCGGCACGGGCGAAGCGAAGCCGCGGTAGTACCCGCGCAAAGCCGGCCGGAGTGCAACTGTTCGTCGTGGGGCCGCCCAGGTCTGGGATGACCATCGTCACTCAGTTCCTCAATGACCACAAGGACATCAAGATCTTCGACGAGATCGATCTGATTCAGGTCGGCAGATTCGGCGAGCCGGTGATCGGCACGCTACAAGCCTTCCTCGCTCATCGTGGTGTGTACGACGCCTACCTTCAAAGCGCCCGCGACACGCAAGACCCGGCTCTTGCGCTGCGGACGATCATGTCCCAGATCGCCCAACCGTGCACCATCTGGGGTGAGAAGAACCCGAGGTATGCCGCGCGACGTGCCGACCTCGAGCGGCGTTTTCCCGAGGCGATGGTGCTCTTCGTCCTGCGTGACCCGCGTGAGGTCGTGAATTCCTGCCTGCTGCATCAAAATTCACCCTCCCGGTCGCCAACCGATTTCTGGATCAAGGACACCGTGGCCGAGGCTTTGGCCCAGCTGGAGAGTTCCCTGGAGCCGCTGCACGCCGACGATCCCGAGCTTGCCGTGCTGCGGTACGAGGACTTCGTGGCGCGGCCCAAGGCGACACTCGATGCCACCTTGGGACGGTGGGGCCTGACATTCGCCGACGGTGCCGCGCAGCGCACGCTCGGCGCGCCCGAGACCGTCGGCGACCATCAGTTCTATCGGGACGGCGCGCCGTTGCCGTGGAAGGTTGGCAACCTGTCGCCCTTGCGTCAGACGCCGTCCACGCGCGACCGCGTCGACGCCGACGATCCGGTCTGGGCCCAGGTTGATGCGCTCGCGCGGCGGTTCGGATATGTCTGACGGGCTGCGCGATCTGCTGCGGGTGGCACGGCCCGCGGTATGTTTCGTGTCCAACATCGGCGACGCCGTGCTGACTCTGCCCACGGTGCGCGCATTGGGTGAAATGTTCACCGCCCCAATCACGTTGATCTGCCCGAAGGTCGTATATGACCTGTGCTTCAACGAGGTGAGCCATCGTCACGTCGACACCACGGGATTGCCGCTGACCGGGCCACATCCGTTGCCGGGGTCATCGCGCAGAACCCCCGATTACGACACCCTGGCGGACGATATCGGCGCGGTCGATGTGTTCATCGACACGCTGGCATGGAGTTCGTTGTCCGACATTGTCATTCGCCCTCTGGTGCATCGCCTTACGCCCGCGACGACCATCGGCTTTCCAACCGACCGTGCCTACGACATCGTCATCCACAGGGACGACCGTCACTCGGCCGACCTGATGTTCGGGTTCGCCCGCCTGTTTGATCCGGCACTGCGGATCGAGACGTATGCCCAACCGGTGCCCATCCCGCGGGCCGTACAGGAGAAGGCACGATCGGTGCGAGCCGCCGTACCGGCGGGGGCCAAAGTGCTCGTCGTGCACGCCGACACCGACTGGGCGGAGAAACGCTGGCCCGCAACCAGATTCATTGACCTGCTGGATCGGTTCTTGTTGCGTCACCGCGACTTCGTGGCCTGGGTTGTCGGGATGGGGCACGAGGAGCTCAACGTGGGGCGCGAGCGCGACCGCGTGTTTCCCTATCTCGGGCTTCCGCTCGATCTCGCCATGGGCATGGTAGCCAGCGCGGACCTTTTCGTGGGAATCGACTCCTGCATGCTGCACGCCGCCGATTTGGCGCGGGTCCCCGGTGTCGGGCTGTTCGGTCCCACGCGATCCGCCACGTGGGGCTTCAGGTTCACACCGCACCGGCACATCGATATGAGCACGATGGCTGACATCTCGGTGGACAACGCGCTCGCTGCACTGGAAAGTCTGGCCGGGGAATACGTGAGCCAAGGCAGCAATGCGGTTGAACCGCAGCGGGTTTAGGTAACAAATGAACGTGCTGAGCGAAATGACGGTACTGCAGAACGGGCACTCGATGAAAGTCGAGCGGGGCGGCCTCGACCATCTGCTACGTGCGCGCACACCCACGGTCTATTTCTCCACCCTCATCGGAGACTCCGTGCTGACCCTGCCGACGCTACGGGCGCTGAGTGAAATGTTCACCGTGCCATTGACTTTGCTATGCCCTAAGATCGCCTTCGACCTGTGCTTCCGGGAAGTGAGTTCGCGCCTGGTCGACATCACCGGGTCACCGCCAGTGGGCCCCTCGCTGGGGCCGTCGTCGAATCGCATCCTCGATTACGACGCGCTGGCATCGGAGATCGGCCCTATCGATCTTTTCATCAATGCGGTGCCGTGGGACGTACCGTCGAACGCATTCGCTCGTCCTCTTCGGCAACGCCTGGCGCCGACGACGAGCATCGGATTCCCCAACGGTGACACCTACGACGTCGTGATCCCCAGGGATGTACCACATTCGGCCGACCTGACCTTCAAGTTGGCGCGGCTGTTCGACCCGTCCGCACGGATCGAGACGTATGCGCAACCGGTGCGCCTCTCACCGTCCGTGCTCGAGGATGTCCGAGCGATGCGTGCCGCCCTGCCCTCGGGTGCCAAGGTGCTCGCAATGCACGCCGACACCAGCTGGGCGAAGAAGCGGTGGCCGGTTACCAGGCTGGTCGATCTGTTGGACCGGTTTTTGTCGCGTCATCGCGACTTCGTCGCCTGGGTTGTCGGGATGGGGCACGAGGAGCTCAATGTGGGGCGGGAGCGCGACCGCGTTTTTCCCTTTCTCGGTGTCCCACTCGACCTGGCGATGGGCATGGTCGCCGACGCCGACCTGTTCGTGGGTGTCGATTCGAGCATGCTGCATGCCGCGGATCTGGCGCGGGTTCCCGGCGTTGGCCTGTTCGGGCCGACGCGGTCGCAGACATGGGGATTCAGATTCGCGCCGCACCGGCACGTCGATATGAGCACGATGGCGGAGATCACCGTGGACGAGGTGCTTGCAGCGTTGGAAGACCTCGTCTCGTCGCAACGCCGAGAAGCGTTGCCTACTACAGAACTTCACGATCCACCGGGTACGGATCTGCTCTCCGCCGTGGGGCGGTTCCATGACACCGCGCTGACGTGGCACCACGAAGAACCGGCAACGGAACCGAAAGGCGACAGCGTCGCCGCGAAGGTGCTACAGCTGCACGCGATGAACTTCCACCTTTGGCATCAGGAAGACGCCGTGCGCCGACTCGGCGTCAGCGACCACGAGGTGGCGGATCGAAAACGACGCATCGACGACCTGAACGCGCGGCGCAACTCGGTGATCGAAGACATCGATGCGACGCTGCTCGCTCGACTGAACCCGGATGGCGGCGCACCGCTGTCCACCGAAACGCCCGGGACCATCGTCGACCGGCTTTCCGTTCTCGCACTGCGGATCTTGCACACCCATCGAGCCGCGCGTCCGGCCGGTCATCTCACGGTGCTCGAAGAGCAGTACGACGACCTGTCGCGCGGTCTCGAGCAGTTCCTTACCCGCATGCGAAACGGTGAAATCCGGTTCAAGCTCTACCGACAGTTCAAGTCCGCGAAACCCCGAAGTTACTGTGCCCTGTTCTTTGACAGTCAGTAGGCCGCGGAATCCCACCAGGCCTCCCAATCCAGATACGGGTCCTTGTGCTCCTCGTGCTGAAGGTGCAGTGCCAGCGACGGTATCGGGGTGAACAGCGAAACCTGCTCCCGCCAGATCCGGTTGATGGTCGAAGCCTCGAAGATGTGCTGCTGCTGTCCGTAGGGTGTGCTCGAATATCGCGCTAGCCGTTCGAAAAGCTCCCAGTTCCTGTGTAGCGTTTCTGTTTCCACCCAGCACGTATTCGTGGTGTGGGTATTGGTGCGCCAGTGTCTTTTCGTGCCGTACACCACACGACAGTTCTCTTGGCTGAATATCGGGCTCCAATAATTCTTTGGGTCGTCGAACGGGTGCAGCGCCACCTCTCGTCCGCCGAGTTTCTCCCGGAACAACGGGTGGGCCTCCAGCATCTCGGGGATGGCCGACGAAGCATGCAGGTAATCGTCTTCGACGAAGTAGACGAGCTCACGAGCCTCCTCACGCGCAGTGGAGAAGGAGGCGAGACACGAGGCGTTGTAGCCCTTGTCGCGCAGTGTCATCATTTCGGTTGGGTACCTGCACTTTTCGAGTATCCGCCGCAACACGCCGACCGTCTCGGACGATGAGTGATCGTCGAAGACGCGCAAGACGATGTCGCCCTCGGCCTGGTTGATGGAAGCGACGAGCGATTGCGTGCAGCGAAGCATGATTTCACTCTTGGGGGCGTCGACGTATCGAGATGCACCGTGCCCGCTTACACCGGAATGCGTTTGCAGGTGAATGTCGAGTTTCATGCCGCTGGCCAGCTTAGCGTCTTGGTCCTTAATGCGTGTTAGTGTCATCGAGTGGGTCTGTATTGGTTCACGAATCAGCCCGATAATGCAGTGCGGCGCTACTATTCGGAATCGGACTGGAAGCGCAATTTCGTGACCGAGCTCGAATCCCGCCGGGTCGACGTCGTCTTGGATGTCGGCGCCAATTCGGGACAATTCGCCACCGGCCTGCGCCGGGCGGGCTTCGGCGGCCGCATCGTTTCGTTCGAACCTCTGTCGGCGCCGTTTGCCGTGCTGGAGCACACGGCCTCGGCGGATGCGCGTTGGGACTGCCGGCGCTGCGCGCTGGGGGATTGTGATGGAACGGTCTCGATGAATGTCGCGGGCAACGCCGGGGAGAGCAGTTCGATTTTGGCGATGCTGAAAACCCACGAGGACGCGCTGCCCCATGCGGGTTTCATCGGCACGCAAGACGTTACGATCCGCCGGCTCGATTCGCTGGCGCCGGAAGTCCTGCGGCGCAATGACGTGGCCTTCTTGAAGCTTGACGTTCAAGGCTTTGAAAAACAGGTGATCGCCGGCGGTCGGACCACGGTCGGCGAGCGCTGTGTCGGCATGCAGATCGAACTGTCTTTCGCGCCATTGTACGAAGGCGGCATGCTGGCCCAACAGGCTTTCGACCTGCTGCATTGCCTGGGCTTCACGCTCAGGGGATATGTCCCCTTCTTCGTCGATGTGCGCAGCGGTCGCGTCCTGCAGGCCGACGGGATCTTCTTCCGGGCCGACTGCTAGACAGTCACTAAAAGCCGTGCGATGCAACGCAGTCGCTGTACATAGCAAGCCGCAAATTAGCGCGCGTGGGGGTGCTGTTGGTGCATTACGATTGCACTCGGTAGCGGTTCATCGACCGCTGCTCTCGCTCGTTTGGCCCGTACTCAGGGACACCGCCGGTGGACCTCCGGAGCTGCGAAGACCGTTACGAGATAGCGCTTGCGCACAGGGAGAACAAGCCGTTATGACACAGACGCTGAAGGTGGAATACGAAGAACTCATCGCACGCGCTGCTGAATTGGAGCGACCGCTCCCGACCATCCCGCCGACGAATCCACCCGGGCCGTGTGCCCTGTCGTTCGTCAACGACGCTGCTACTCAAATCGCACTCTCCGCCGACTCGATGCGCCTTTACCTCAAAGCGGTCGAGCGGGAATGGAAAACCCTCGCGAAATCGCTGCGGAACGCGGCCAAGGCCTATGAAGAGGTCGATGAGGGGTCGGCCGAGGCCATCAACAACGAAGGGTCCGTGGGCGCTGCCGGCGTGGGCGGAGGCGACGAGATGTCGGCCTTCTGCGATCCGGACGAGGATTTCGGCGGTTACCTGCCACCGCCACCGCCACCACCCCCGCCGTTTCACTACCCCTACTACGAGGTCAGGCAGGCGGCGACGGACATCGAATCCGGTGATCAGGGGGTGGGATTCAAGACGTTTGCGACGGATTGGGACACGTTCCAGCGGGATTTTCAAAAGGAGACCCAGCGGTTCCGTCCCTTCACCAGCTGGGAGGGGGTGTCATGTCAGCTCGTCGAGTCGAATTTCGAGCTGCAGCGCCAGTGGATCTATTCGATGGTGGAATTGTGCACGACGCTGAGCAGACAGGCGAAGAAGGTCGCTGAAGCGCACAAGAAGGCCAGGGTCATCGGGCAGCGCTCCACGTATGGTTCCGACGGAAACTGGTCGGTGCCCGCCGAGCACCCGACGACCTACGAAGTCTCGCAATGCGATTACTGGTACAAGTACTACACGCAAACTAATTCCTATTACAAATACATGGCTGTCGACTGGTATGAGCGCCTACAGTCGAAATCGGAGTCGGCACTGAGTCTTTACGTCTCCAACGCCTCCCTACCGCTGTCTCCGGTCAATCCGAAAGTCCCGCAGAAGGGGACGGTGATCGAGCCGCCGCCGGTGCCCCCCAACCCGAATGACCCAAACAACCCGAACGATCCCAACAACCCGGACATCCCCGGCGGCCTCGAGCCCGAGATCCCGGATCCCTTCGATGACGGCAGCCTTCCGGACCCGACGAACATGCCCAGCACGCCGACGGCCGGCATGCCGATGACGCCGACGACGGGAATGGATAACGCGGCCCTCAACGACAAGCTGAAAGACGCGTTGAAGGGTGGGGCAGGCCTGGGCGCCGGGGTCAAACCGGCGTCACTGGGTGGCGGCGGTGGTGGCGGGGGCGGGATGCCGTCGGTGCCGTTGCAGCCCGCGGTCGACGCGGGAGCGGCCGCGGGACCCGCCGCGGCCGGCGCAGGAACCGGCGGTGCCGGCCGCGGGGTGCCGGGCGTCGGCGGCGCGATGGGTGGTGGCATGGGTGGCGGCATGCCGATGGGCGGCGGACAGGGACAAAAAGACGCCGGCAAAGGCAAACGCGTGCAGTCCGAAGACGAGTCGCTCTACACCGAAGAGCGGCAATGGACAGAGGGTGTCATCGGCAATCGCCCGCGCAAGGCGGGTCCCGAGAAGTGAGCGCACCTTTTCCCAGTCAGGTTGTCTCGTAGTCGATTACGCGTCGCGCCAGCGGACGGAAGGGAGTAGGCGATGAACATCGCCAAGCCGACGGGTCGCTACGCCGAACAGATGCTCGCGCCGGGCGGGTGGCCGGAGCTCAATGAGGGCGCCCTGTACGACCGGGCCGACGAATACACCGAAGTCTTGCGGCGGGTCACCGAGATTCTCGAAAGTTGCCGGCACCAACAGAGCGAGATCTTCGACGGTGGCGCCTGGTCCGGGAGCGCCGCCAATGCCGCCAACGGCGAACTCGACACGGACATCGGCGAGTTGCTGACGTTGCAGAACGGCTTGGCCACCGTCGTCACCTGGGAGAGGTATGCCGCGCTGTCGGTCGTGCAGGCCAAGTCCGACATCTCCGACAACGTGGAACTTGCGCACCAGCGGATCACTGTGCTGGAAAGGGATTCCACGCTCGATCCCGCCGAGCGGACCACCGCGATCAACAGTGTGGTCATGGCGACGTATGGGGCCAACATCGGCGTGATGGAAGGCACCGCGGAGCGGATTCTGGCGAGCAAGGCCTGGAAGCCACCGAGCAATGCCCTCAGGGATCTGCTCGACCAGAAGACCCCGCCCCCGCTCACCCTCCCCGGTTCCACGCTTCCGGTACCGCCCGTCGAGGGGGACCGTCCGCCTGATGAGCGCCCCGAAGACGGCACGCGGCCCGGGCCCACCGAACCGACGCCGGTAACCCCGCCGCCGGTGATACCGGTGAATCCCACACAGCCACCACCGATTTCACCGACGCCGAGCCTTCCGCCGACTCCGGGTGCACCTCCGACGGCCGGACAGCCGCTCACGCCCCCTCCCGGAATGCCGGGCCCGGCGGTGCCGGGCACCCCGGGCGCTGGAGCGGGAATGCCTCCGGGCGCGGGAGCCGGGCCGGGACCCGGTGCTCCGTTGGGGCCGGCCGCTCCCGCGGTGCCGCTGAGCCCCGCGGCGGCGGCCCCGTCGCCCGGCGGGACCGGCAAGGGGATGGCCCCGGCCTCGGCGAAGTCGCCGTCATTGGGGTCGCGCGCGGACGAATCATCGACGGCGGCAGCGCCTGCCGGCGCGGCGGCGATGCCTGCTGCGCCGATGGGAGGCGGAGCCTCCGCCGGTTCGAGCGGTTCGGGAGGGCGCTCGGCCGCACCGGTCGGACAGAAACCGCCCAGCACCGCACCCTCGACGCGACCGGCCGCGGCCACGCGCGCGACGATGCGCCCAGCCCCCGCCACGCAGTCGAAGTCGACCGACCCCGACGATTCCGCGGAAGACGTACCGGTGCCGCCACCGATCATCCCGGTTTCGGCGGCGCGGGCCGAGCGCGACGCCATCGCCGAAGCGGCCACCGCGGAGGCGACACGTCGCCAAGGGGGTGGGAGCGATCCGCTCACGCTGGCACGGCGCATCGCTGCGGCGCTGAATGCGCCGGGCGGTGGCGGCGGGGGAGACCTGGGCTTCTTCTGGGTGACCGCGTTGACCACCGGCGGCGCGATCGTGGTGGCCAATAGCTATGGGCTGGCCTATATCCCGGACGGCGTGCAGTTGCCGGAGCAGGTGAACATGGCCAGTGCCGACGAGGCGATCCCGGCCGTTGAGCGGGCGCGCTGGGCCACCTACCCGGTGCTGGCCGTGCAGGGCTGGGCCGAACACCACAACACGAAGCTGCGGGCGGTCATCGCCACCGAGGAGCAGTTGGCGAATTCCGATCCCGGCGCGGCCAAGATCGTGTTGAAGCCGGACGACATTCCGGCGACCGGAGTCATGCAAGGCCGATCCCGCTTACAGGTGGTGGATCCGTCGGCGGCGGAACGGTTGGCGGCCACCGACGATGGACGTCTGATCGACCTGTTACCGGCGGCACCCGTGGCCGCGGCCGATCCACGCCCCACCTCCGAGGTGACGGATTCCGATGCGGCGGTCCACCTGGCAACGGCCGTAGCTACCGGTACCGTCGACCCGCAACAACTGCTGACCGCGCTGCCGGCGGAGGCCGGACCGGCGACCGATGACCGCGCGATGTTGTGGTTCTCCGTGGTGAAACCGTTGGCCAGCAAGGCCGCCGGCCGCTCAGCCGCACATCTGCGGGCGTTTCACACCTACGCGGCTCACGCCGCGGAAGTCGTTCTGCGCGAGGCGCATACCGAAGTGGACCTGGCCGCTCAGCGCTCCGCAGTCGCTGACTGGCTGTACTGGAAACACCTCAACGCACTACTCGATGCGGCCCTCAACGGGGCCGCCTGATCAGAGCTGAATCTGAGAGCGTGCGGGCTCTGGTCGGTTCGGAGTAGTCGGCGGCGTCGCAGGCGCGCGCTCCATTTCTCGGCCGCCGGCCGCGGCGCCTTCGGTAAGCGGGTCAGGACCGCGTCCCTCCTCCTGATCCACCAATTGTGCTTCCTCAGTGGTTGATTGCGCGGTGTCGGTGGCGTCGTCGGCGAGCTGCGCAGGCGTTGCCCCGCTGTTTCCGGCGGCCTGCTGGACGCTCGACATGATCGATTGCAGTTGTTGCGTAACGGGATTCAGCGCCTGCGTCAGACCGCTGAGCTGCCCGAGCGAGGAGTTGATCTTGTCATAATTCGGTATCGTCTTGTCGGGCTCCGGCTCCGGCTCGGGCTTGGGTGCGCCCGGCGTCTCATCGCCTTTCGACTCGTCCGCGGCTGGTCCCACCGACTGAGCCGCTGAGCCGCCCACCGTCGTCCCCTGGGGGGCCGACAGCAGCTGGACGTTACCGACGCGCTCCCCCAACGCCTGATCGGTCTCGACATACAACGCGGCGGCGGTGACGATGCTCGAGCCGGTCTGTTTGATCGCTGCGTTGACCGCGGGCAGGCCCTCAATCACGGGTGATTCGATGATCGGCAACGTCACGTTGATCGCCGCGGACACCGCGTCCGCACCGGGCGCGGACAGCGACGCGGGAGGCACGGGAAAAGCCAACGCCTGCAGGGTATTTCCGGCGGCCTTCAACCGGGAAGGATCAACCAGCAGCGGTTCGGTCATGGCTTGATCCCTTCAGAACTGAATATTGCGGACCGTGTCGTAGACGCCGGTGATCCAGAGCAGCATCGGAATGATCGCGGCCACCATTGTTCCGTCCAACAACTCGAGAATCCGTTTGGTCACCGGGGAGATGCGGCGGACCCCGACCGTCGCCGCCACCACCGCGATTGCGATCAAGCAGGCCAGCAGGAAAATGGTCAGAACAAGCCAGGCCTTGTGCGGGTACCAAAGGCTCAACCTGGCCGCCACTCCCGTCGGAATCGCCACGGCCGCCGCGAGCAGGGCCCACGCGCACCAACGTTCCGCGTAGAGCCGCGACCTGAACGCGCAGGCGGATGTGACCAAGCCGGCCACCACGAGGCTGTGCACGAAGAAGTGTCCACGCACGATCACCGCGATGGTTCCGGCCGTCAAAATAAGGGAGCCGGCCACCACGAAACCGGCAAGCAGCTGTTTGGCCAGCCTGCTGCGCTCGGTGAGCCGGATGGCAGAGTCGGGCACCGACGCAATGATCGCCTGCCAGGTCCGCGTCTCGCCCTCGGCATCGGCATCTTGGCCCGTGACGGGATCGAGCAATTCCTCGTGTTCGACGGCCTCGCCGGGAGCGGGAATGGGCGGCAGGGCGATTCGCGCGACGGCGACGGTCAGCTTGGCCGCGTTCGTCACGACGAAGAGGCCGAACAAGACCGCACCGGCCGGAACCCATTGCCGCCAGCCATAACCTAAGGCGATCGCCGCCAGGGTCACCGCAATCGCAGTGACGACGGCACACGAGGCGAGCTCGAATCGCCGGCGGGGGCCGCCGCGCGCCAGCAGCGTCAAAAACAAAACGGTCGCGGCCGCGGCGGCGAGCTGAGGAGCGCCCAGTGAATCGACAGGATGCGGCCGCGGCACGGCCAGCGCGACGCCAACCGTGGTCAGGGGGTAAGCCGCCGCGAGCAAGCTCTCTGAGAGGTCCGCGTTCCGGTAGAACCTGTTGGCGGCCCAGCTTCCAGCGAGCCCGATCACGCCCCCGACGCCCAGCCCCAGCGCCCACCACAGGTGGCGTCCGGTGTGCTCCCAGGTCAGTGCCGCGATCACGACGATCACCACGACCACGGCCGGGATAGCCACCGCGACAAGCCGATTCAGTGCCGACCGGTCGAACTGTGGCGATTCGTCGAGCACCGCGATGGCGTCGATGACGTCCTCGACGAGCGGACGGTATCGCTCCGTCCGGCTCACAGACACCAGCGTCAGCAGCGATCCGTCGACGACTCCGGCGTCATCGAGGGATTGGTCGGCGCTGAGCGGCGGGGCTCCCGGCCGCGCGAACGTCCACGAACCCTGCGCCGAAAAGTCGAAGCCGCTCAAGACTTCCGGGGGTGTGTCGGCCAACAGGTCGGCCAGCACCGCCATGGTGTCGTCGACGTAGTTCTCGATGGGTGCCGCCGAGGGCAGTACGACGTCGGTCATCCGCCGCCCGGTGAGAACGGTCACCCGGGTGGTAGCCGGCTTGGCGGGAGTTGTTGCGACGGCCGGCGCGGCCGACGTCGCGGCGGCTGCGGTGGCGGTCGGCGCGCTCAACGACTTTCACCCCTGTCGAAATCGTCGGACAGTGCTGCGGCTAGCTCGATAATCCTACGTCGGTAACCGGCACTGAGCAGGTCGAATTGAATTTCGGTTCCCGCCGCGATGTGTTCGTCCCATGGGAGGACGATCACCCGTCCGGGCTGAACACGCTGTCGGAAATGTCGCACAAATTCGTCCACCGCCTTCGTGGATTTCCCCGGCACTATCTGGCTGATCACCACACAGGCGCGACTGAGCAGATCCAGATAACTGTTGTTGCGCAACCAGTCGAGCGCGACCGTGGCCTGTCGGGCGCCGTCGATCGAGGCACCGGATGTGATGACCAATCCCGATGCCGCCGCGAGCACGCCACGTGCGGCCGGACCGAACAGGTCGGTCCCGCAGTCGGCAAGCACCAGGTTGTAGTACCTCGGCACCGTGGCCACGGCGCGTGTCCACTCCTCTTCGGTCAAGGACGGAAAGGCTCCGTTGTAGTCAGCCGCGGCAAGCACTTCGAGGCTGACGGCGTTCATGCTGGTGTGCGCTCGAATGTCGTTGTAATGCGACAGCGCTCGGTTGGCCACCAGATCCGCGACGGTTGCAGGGGTCTGGCGCCCCACCCGCTCACCGAGGTTTCCGGAAATCGGGTCCGCGTCGATGGCCAGGATTCTGTCGCCGCGCACGTGAGCGAACGCCGAACCCAAGGCGGCCGTCAGAGACGTCTTGCCGGCGCCGCCCTTGAGGCCCAGCACCCCGATCTCGTAGGAACCGCGGATGCCGCGGCGAATCCGGTTCTGCAGTTCGATCTCGTATTTCTCGTTGCGTGAGAGACCGACGTTGATGCGCGTCGTGGCATGGAGCCACCGTCGCCAGCCGCGCCGCGACACCATGCGACCGGCCGGCTGGGCGGTGCTCGAGGTGGAACCCTGGGCCGCCAGGACCGGCTTCTCGCGTCGATCCGCTCGTTGATCTGGCCGCTGCCCGGAGGCCGTGGCGGGCCGCGTCGCCGGCGGCGTTGGCGACCCCGGCGTCTGCGGGGGCGCCTTCAAAGGCACCGATCTGGCGGCGGGTTTCGGACTGCCCTGTTGGGCACGATGACTGTGTTGCGACTTGATGCGATTACCCAATTGATAATCAGGAGTTTCGCTTTGGCTCTGGCGCGCGTGACGGGCACGACGCGGGGCCGGGGCATGGCCGTTGGGGCGGGGTGCAACCTCGACCGGCATCGGTGGTCGTTGCGGTCGGGGCGGTTGGGGTGGGTTCGCGAACACCGGTGGCACCGGCGGCGCACCGTCGAGGTCGTAGTCCGCGTAGGCACCGGCCTCGTCGTCAGGGCCCTCAGGAGACAGGAAGAGCCGGTCGTAATCGGCCGCCATCAAGGCCTCTCAGACATGCGTCCGAGCATGCAGGTACGAGACGAGGCGAGGTCTTCCGCCAGGTTGAACTCGCCCAATCTCGTGCCTCGTTGTTCTTCGCTGGTTATGAGAACATGCCCGTGACGCCGGATTCGGTTTGGCTCATCGCCTGGCCGGCTTCGGAAATGCGCTGCGCCAAGTTCTTCAGTGCGTCGTTGAGCTCCGCGGAGCTCTCGTCCCAACGCTGCTGGACGGCCTGGTAGGCCTCCGAGCCGCTGCCGCCCCACGCCGAGGCAAGCTTGGCAAGCGAGCTCTTGCCCTCGTCGAGAAGGCTCTGGGTGGTCTGCACGGCTCCCTGAATGGCGCCCGAACCGGCCTCGATGCCGGCGAAATTCCATGACTGTTCGCTCATGTCGTGTGCTCCTTTCTATGTCAGGTATTCGGGGATCAGAAGTTCATCTGCGACGACAGCGAGCTGGCCTGATCGTCGTCAGCCTTCGAGTACTCGATGCCGGCACCGTGAATGTTGTTGGAAATGTCGCCAAGTGCCTTGATCTGCGCCTGGCCCGCCTCGTGGAAGCGCGCCAACGCCTGCTGCGCCGCCGTACCGGCCTGACCCTGCCAGTGGCCGGCCAACTCGCCACCGGTCGACTCGACCTGCCCGATGACCTGCTGGAGCTCGCTGGAGATCCGGTCAAAGTTACTGGCCTCGGCGCTGAGGGTAGCGGCGTCGGTTCTCATCTCTGCCATGTTCGCTACTTTCTGTGCTGCTCGTCCTCGCCAATTGATGGCAAGTCTTCCGGCCCGGTCGGCCGGGAAGTCTGAACCTGTTGCGGCTCACCAGTCATCGTCTTCGTGGTCCATTTCGTCGTACGCGTGCTCGTCCCGGGACTCGGTCGCCACCATCGCCGGTGCGGCCAATCCCGGTCGCGCCGCGCCGCCGAGTTGTCCGCCCTGGCCGGCCATGCCCAGCGGGGCGGCGCCCCCGGTCGCCGAGGAGCCGGCTGCTGCGCCGGCCGGCGCAAGGGCCTGCGCGGGCTTTTCGATCAACTGGCTCAGCATCGATGTGCGCGACGCCGCTCCGCCGGCACCGGGCAGCGCTTCGGAGTGCATCAGCCCAAGACCCACGCTAGGACCGGATCCACCGGCCAGCGGGTGGTTGGACAGCGGACTCGCGCCGAGCAGGCCCAGCTGTCCTGCCTCGCTGTCGCCTGCGTCAACCGGGTTGTCGCCCAGAGGATTATCGACACCGTCGCCCATGCCGCCGGACTGGCCGGCCAGCGACGTCAACTGCTGCAGCGGCTGCATCAGCTGCTGCATCGGCCCGCCCAGCTGACCGATCTGTCCGAGGTAGGGCGCAATCTGCTCTACCGGGGGAACCACGATGTCGGGATCGGGTATGGGCGCCGGCGCGGGAATGTCCTTTTCTATCTCTTCCGACAGCATCCGCAACACCCGGGGTGTCGCCTCGGTAGCGCCGGCCGTGAGCCTTCCCAGCGCCTCGGTCGCCACTGCCTCGCCCACTCCGGGTTGCACGATCGGCTTCGCCGGGGGCATCGGCTCGAAAACCGTGTTCGCCAAAGTTTCCGCCTGGTAGACGTCCATGGCGACAGCGGCCTGGTTCCACATGCGAACGAAGTAGTCCGTTTCGTTGAAGCCGATCGGCACCATGTTGATACCGAGGAAGTTGGTGGCGGTCAGCACCGCGTGAGTGATGTGGTTGGTAGCGATCTCCGGCAGCGACGGCGTCGTCGCCAACGCCGCCAGGTATGCCGCTGCCTGTGCCGTGGCCCGGGCGGCGCGCTGTTGCGCTTGCTCGGCCGCGGTGTGCAGCCACGCCACCATCGGTGTGGCTGCGGCGATCGCGCGCTCGCTGCTCACGCCCGTCCACACCGCATTGAGAGATGCCAGGGCCGCGGCCAATTCGATGGCCTGCGCCTCCAGGGACGCGGCCAGGGCTTCCCAGCCCGCGGCAGCCTGCAGCATCGGCGCCGGACCCGCTCCGATCATCAACCGGGCGGTGTTCAGCTCCGGTGGCATTGCATGCCACAACATGTCTACCGGTCTCCAAATTTGTCGAATTGTCGGGCGTAAGTGGTCTTTTACGAGCAGTTGAATTGCGCTTTGATTGGCGAGGCGAAGTTGATGCCGTCCCTAAAATTCTCGTGAACATAAATGAAATGCCATGTGAAACAGATCAATTCGCGTTATGACACAAAGCGGTAGCGACGCGCCAATCTTAACTGCCCTGTGGCGCTTCCGGATGCAGTTCTTCTGGGGGATCGATATAGGCGGCTTGGATCACCTCCTTGCCCTCTGGAGCAACCAGGAAAGCCTGACCCGGGGGGCGGCGCTTGACCTGAATGTCCCGCGATGGGAAATCCTGCTTGTCGCCCGAAAGGAATAAGGTCGGCGATCCCGCACCGAAAGCGGCGCCAACGAACTTGTCCATTGTCGCCTTGTAGGCGTAGCTCATCTGGCAGGTGACGATGATATGCAGCCCGATGTCGCTGGCCGCCGGCAACAGAGGTGCGAGCGGCCCCATCGGAGGCATGCCGCCGGCAGCGGCAACGATCATGTGCCAGTCGTCCACCAGGAGAACGACATCGAACCCCGTCCACCACGAACGCGCCCGCAACTGCGCGGTCGTCAGGTCGGCGGGCGGCAATCGCTTCTTGAGGTTGGCCGCCAACGCTTTGATGGCTTCGTCGAGCGTGGTGCTGTTGCGGTTGATCGCGCCGGCATCGAGCAGATGACTGTCCGGCACCGCGTCCAGCAGGCCGGACCGGTAGTCGGCCAACATGAACCGAACTTGCTGGGGGCTGTTGCGGGCGCAGATGGCGCGCGCGATCGCATGCGCGGTACGGGTTTTGCCGGACTTGGCCGCACCGAAGATCAGCAGGTGCGGGCTCGAGTACATGTGGGCGTACGCCACGGACAGGTCCGCCTCTCGCACCCCGATCGGGATCGTCCAGCGGGTGCGGTAGTCGGAGTCCGGGCCGGGCGGGTTGGGATCGAGCTCGTGCAGGTGGATCCGTTCCGGCAGGACCCTGACCCGCGGCGCCCTGTCGATGTGTTGGGCCGCAACCTGATTGACGACCGCCGTGATCGCCTCGACCAAGTCGTTCGCGCTGTGCATGCCATCGAACCTGGGAACGCCGATCATCAGATGGTGCTTCTCCACCGACATGGCGCGGCCGGGGCGATTGGCCGGGATGTCCCGGGTGGCGCGGTCGATCTGGGTGTCATTGACATCGCCGAGCCGGAACTCGATCTTGGTGCCGAGGTAGTCACGGACGCGCGACTTCAGTTCCGTCCAACGCGGAGTGGTGATCACCGTGTG
>NZ_JAFAUS010000240.1 GCF_019243155.1 Mycobacterium sp. | reverse complement strand
TTGGTGAGGACCAGGGCCTCGACCTCGTCGCCCACGGAAACGACCTCACTGGGGTCGACATCGTGCTTGATCGAGAGCTCGCGGGCGGGGATGACCCCTTCGGTCTTGTAGCCGATGTCGAGGAGCACCTCGTCCCGGTCAACTTTGACGATCGTGCCTTCGACGATGTCGCCATCGTTGAAGTATTTGATCGTTTTATCTATTGCTGCGAGAAAGTCCTCGCTGGAGCCAATGTCGTTGACGGCTACTTGCGGCGAGGTGACGGCGGGACTCGGCATGTTGTTGGGTTGCTCCGGACAGGTTTGGTCGTAGGGACAAAAGGATTTACCTGTCGAGGCTACTCGACTGTGCACACGCTGGCCAAACTCGGGCGACGCTCAACCGGCGCTACGCACGGTATTTGTCGGGCGCAAAAGTGACGCGGGCCCAAACTCCCGGCCAATTTCGCGCTGTCGCGGTTTCCGTAGCGCCATCAATGTGCAGCTGAATCCCAGCTGCGACCGTACCCGACCGAGACCTCGAGCGGAACGTCCAGCGGGTAGGCACCACCCATCTTGTCGCGCGCCAGCGCCTCGAGCTGCTCCCGCTCGCCCGGCGCGACCTCGAACAACAGTTCGTCGTGGACCTGCAGCAGCATCCGGGACTTCAGCCCCGCCTCGTTGATCGCCTTGTCGACCTCGATCATCGCCACCTTGATGATGTCGGCCGCGCTGCCCTGAATCGGCGCGTTGAGCGCGGCGCGCTCGGCGGCCTCGCGAACGTTGCGGTTGCTGCTGTCCAGCTCGGGCAGGTAGCGCCGGCGGCCGAACACCGTGGAGGTGTAGCCGTCCTTGCGGGCCTGCTCGACGACGTCGCGCAGGTAGTCGCGGATGCCACCGAACCGGGCGAAGTACTGGTCCATCTGGTCTTTGGCTTCTTCGGTGGAGATCTTGAGCTGGGCGGACAGCCCGTAGGCGCTCAGCCCGTAGGCCAGGCCGTACGACATCGCCTTGACCCGCCGGCGGAGCTCGGCGGTGACCTCCTCGATCGGCACTCCGAACGCTCTCGAGGCGACAAACGAGTGCAGGTCTTCCCCGGTGTTGAAGGCCTCGATGAGGCCGTCGTCCTTGGACAGGTGCGCCATGATCCGCATCTCGATCTGGCTGTAGTCGGCGGTCATCAGCTCGGAGTAGCCGTCGCCGACGACGAACGCGTCGCGGATCCGCCGGCCGGCCTCGGTGCGGATGGGGATGTTTTGCAGGTTCGGCTCGGTCGACGACAGCCGGCCGGTCGCTGCGATGGTCTGGTTGAACGTGGTGTGGATGCGCCCGTCGGAGGCCACCGAGTTCAGCAGCCCGTCCACCGTCACCTTGAGTCGCGTGGCGTCGCGGTGGGTCAGCAGATGCTGCAGGAACGGATGGCCGGTCTTGTCGAACAACGATTGCAGCGCATCGGCGTCGGTGGTGTAGCCGGTCTTGGTGCGCTTGGTCTTCGGCATCTCGAGCTCGTCGAACAGCACCGTCTGCAGCTGTTTCGGTGAGCCCAGGTTGATCTGCTTGCCGATCACGGCGTAGGCCGCCTCGGCCGCGTCGCGGATCTGATGGGCGAAATCGCTTTGCAGTTCGCTCAATTGCGCCATGTCGACCGCGATGCCGACATGCTCCAGTGCCGCCAGCACCCGCTGCACCGGCAGCTCCATGCCGCCCAGCAGCGATGTGGAGTTGATGCGGGCCAGTTCCTCGTCGAGCGCGTCGGCCAGATCCAGCACCGCAACGGCCCGCAGGATCAGCGTCTGCACCGCCTGGTCGTCCGTGCCCTCGGGATCGTCGAGCAGCGAAAGCTGTTGCTGCTCAGCATTTTCCGCGCGCAACTCGCGGCGCAGGTAACGCAGCGAAAGGTCGTCGAGAGCGAAGCTGCGCTGGCCGGGACGCACCAGATAGGCCGCCAACGCCGTGTCGGAGGTGACGCCTTCCAGCTTCCAGCCCCGCCCAGCCAGGTCGTGCATCGCCAGCTTGGCTTCGTGCAGGGCCTTGGGCGGGCCGGGGTCGGCCAGCCAGGAGGACAGCGCGGCCTCGTCGTCGGGATCGAGCGCCGAGGTGTCGATATAGCGGCCCTCGCCGTCGGCGGACACGATGGCCAGTGCGGTCGCGTCGGCGTCGTACGCCAGGTGGGTGCCGACGACGGCCAGGCCGAACCGCTTGCCGGAGCTGTGCTCGGTCAGCCACACGGCTAGCTCTCCGGGCTCCAGCGCGCCGCCGCGCACGTCGAAGCCTTCGTCGACCTCGGGGTCGGCGGAGGCCAGGGTTTCGAACAGCCGGTCGCGCAGGACCCGGAACTCCAGGTCGTCAAAGAGCCGGTGGATGTGGTCGCGGTCCCAGGGTTGCATCCGCAGCGTGTCGGGGGTTTGCGCCAGTGGCACGTCTTTGACGAGATCCGTGAGCTCCCGGTTGAGGATCACGCTGGCCAGGTTCGCCCGCAGGGCGTCACCGACCTTGCCGCGCACCGAGTCGACGTTGTCGACCAATCCCTGCAGCGACCCGTATTCGGAGATCCATTTGGAGGCGGTCTTCTCCCCCACGCCGGGGATGCCCGGCAGGTTGTCGCTGGGATCGCCGCGCAGCGCGGCGAAGTCGGGATATTGCTCGGGGGTCAAGCCGTATTTCTCGACGACGGCATCGGGGGTGAAGCGGGTCAGCTCGCTGACGCCCTTGCGGGGGTAGAGGACCGTCACGTCCGGGCTGACCAATTGCAGGGAGTCGCGGTCCCCAGTGACCACCAGGACGCGGTAGCCCTCGTTCTCGGCCTGGGTGGTCAGCGTGGCGATCAGGTCGTCGGCCTCGAACCCCGGCTCGGCGAGCACCGTGATGCCCAGCGCGGCCAGCACTTCCTTGGTGATGTCAATCTGGCCCCGGAACTCGTCGGGCGTCGCCGAGCGGTTGGCCTTGTACTCCGGGTAACGCTCGGAACGGAACGTCTCCCGCGAGACGTCGAACGCGGCCGCGACGTGCGTGGGCGTCTCGTCGCGTAGCAAGTTGATCAGCATCGCCGTGAAGCCGTACACCGCGTTGGTGGTCAGGCCGCCGCGGGTCTTGAAGTTCTCGGCGGGCAGCGCGTAGAAGGCCCGGAACGCAAGCGAATTGCCGTCCAGCAACATCAGCGTCGGCTTGGTCTGTTCCTCAGTCGCGGCAGGCACGGCTCTCACTCTAGGCACCCGGTGTGACGAGTCACGCGCCCCGGCAGAACTGCAACACGTTTCAGTTTTGTGTTCGGGCTGGGTAGTCTGGCCGAGTGCCAGAGGTCACCAGCCAAGAACCCGCGATCGACGGATGGTTCGCCACCGACGAAGCCGGTAGTCCGCACCTGATCGGCAGCAAATGCCCCGCGTGCGGCACCTATGTCTTCCCGCCGCGGGAGAACAACTGCCCCAACCCCGCCTGCGCCAGCGACACACTAGAGCCCGTCGCGTTGTCGACCCGGGGCACCCTGTGGAGCTACACCGAGAACCGGTATCCCCCGCCCCCGCCCTACCCGGCGCCGGACCCGTTCGAGCCGTTCGCCGTCGCCGCGGTTGAGTTGGCCTCCGAGGGGCTCATCGTCCTGGGCAAGGTGGTCGAGGGCACGCTGGCCGCGGACCTGAAGGTCGGCATGGAGATGGAGTTGACAACCATGCCGCTGTACACCGACGACGACGGCGTGCAACGCATCGTGCACGCCTGGAGGCGCGCCTCATGAGCACTCCCGAACCGCTATACATCCTCGGTGCCGGCATGCACCCCTGGGGCAAGTGGGGACGTGACTTCACCGAATACGGTGTGGTCGCCGCCCGCGCCGCGCTGGCCGAGGCCGGCCTGGACTGGCAGCAGATCCAGCTGGTCGCCGGCGCCGACACCATCCGCAACGGCTACCCGGGCTTCATCGCCGGGTCGACGTTCGCGCAGAAGCTCGGCTGGAACGGCGTGCCGGTCAGCTCGAGCTACGCCGCCTGTGCCAGCGGCTCCCAGGCGCTACA
>NZ_JAFAUS010000238.1 GCF_019243155.1 Mycobacterium sp. | reverse complement strand
TCAGCACTCGGGAGTGCGCACCGCGATCGTCGTCGACGTCGAGCGGATCGCCGACGCCTGCGGATTCGCGGTGCCCTACTACGAGCTGGTCGACGAACGGCCGGTGCTCGACGCCGCGCACCGCAAGGCCACCGATGACAAGTACGCGAGTCTGCTCAAGCGGAACCGGAGCAGTATCGACGGCCTGCCCGCGCTAGAGTCCGACCACCCGATGCCTAGACGGCCCGCTTGAGGTCGTCGACCTTGTCGAGCTGCTCCCAAGGCAGTTCGATGTCGGTGCGGCCGAAGTGCCCGTACGCGGCGGTCTGCGCGTAGATCGGACGCAGCAGGTCCAGGTCGCGGATGATGGCGCCGGGCCGCAGGTCGAAGACCTCGGGAACGATCTTCTCGATCTTGACCGGGTCGACCGTCGCGGTGCCGAAGGTCTCGATGAACAGGCCGACCGGCGCCGCCTTGCCGATGGCGTAGGCCACCTGCACCTCGACCCGCTCCGCCAGCCCGGCGGCGACGATATTCTTCGCCACCCACCGCATCGCGTAGGCCGCGGAGCGGTCCACCTTGGACGGGTCCTTGCCGGAGAAGGCCCCGCCGCCGTGGCGCGCCCAGCCGCCGTAGGTGTCGACGATGATCTTGCGGCCGGTCAGCCCGGCGTCGCCCATTGGCCCGCCGACGACGAACTTGCCGGTCGGGTTGACCAGCACCCGCGTCGACGACGCGTCCAGCGTGTCGTGCGCGAGTTCCTCGAGGACGGCCTTGAGCACGTGTTTGCGGATGTCGGGATCCAGCGTCTTGTCCAGGTCGATGCCGTCGGAGTGCTGAGTGGACACCACCACGGTGTCCAACCGGACCGGGACGTTGTCCTCGTACTCGATCGTGACCTGCGTCTTGCCGTCCGGACGGAGGTACGGCAGCTCGCCACTCTTGCGGACCTCGGTCAGCTTCCGCGACAGGCGGTGAGCCAGCGCGATCGGCAGCGGCATCCGCTCGGGGGTGTCGTTGATCGCGTAGCCGAACATCAGCCCCTGGTCGCCGGCGCCCTGCAGGTCCAGCGGGTCCGCGGCGCCCCCGACACGCGTCTCGTGGGCGGTGTCGACGCCTTGGGCGATGTCGGGCGACTGGGCACCGATGCCGATGTTGACGCCGCACGACGCCCCGTCGAAGCCCTTGTCCGACGAGTCGTAACCGATGTCCAGGATGCGCGCGCGGACGAGGTTGGTGATGTCGGCGAACGCCTCCTTCGCGGTGGTCGTGACCTCACCCACCACGTGCACCTGCCCGGTGGTCACCAGGGTCTCGACCGCGACGCGTGAGCGGGGGTCCTGCGCCAGCAGCGCGTCGAGGACCGAGTCGCTGATCGCGTCACAGATCTTGTCGGGGTGCCCTTCGGTCACCGACTCACTGGTAAACAGACGACCGTTTTCGCTCACTATTGAAGTCCTTCCGATTAATTAGTTAGTCGAATTATATCGTCAACGCCGGTCTCAGTCTGCCCAACCCGGGTCGGCGGCCATCCGGCGCCCCGTCAGGCGCCGTCCAGCGAGCAAACCCGCTACCCGCTGTGGCCGTGCAGGAACGAGACGATCGCGTCCACGATACGGCTCGCCATCAACGTCTTGGAGCCGTGCGGCAGCGCGGACTCGGTGCCATCGGACGCCAGCAGCCACCCGTCGTTGCTGTCCACCTCGAAAGCCCTGTTGTCTCCGACGGCGTTGACCACCAACAGATCACAGCCCTTGCGTCGCAGCTTCGTCCTGGCGTGAAACAGCACGTCACCGCTGGCGTCGCCGGTCTCGGCGGCGAACCCGACGATGGCGCGCATGTTAGGCAGCTCACCGTGGGCGCGCGCCCGCACCGCGCCGGCCAGCACGTCGTCGTTGCGCACCAGCTGGATCGTCGGCGGCTCGTCCTGCTCGTTCGGACCCTTTTTGATCTTGGCGGCTGCAACCTGCGCCGGCCGGAAGTCGGCGACCGCCGCCGCCATCACCAGCACGTCCGCCTCGGGCGCGTGCTTGGACACCGCGTTGCCGAGCTGCTCGGCCGTGCTGACGTGCACGACGTCGACGCCGGCCGGATCGATCAGTCCGACGGTGTGCCCGGCGATCAGCGTCACCTCGGCGCCGCGCTGGGCCGCGACCCGGGCAACCGCATAGCCCTGCTTGCCGGAGCTGCGGTTACCGATGAAACGCACCGGATCGACCGGTTCCCGGGTGCCACCGGCGGTCACCAGCACTTTGCGGCCCGCGAGGTCGTAGGGCAGCGCGTCGTGGCGCTCCAGCAGCAGATGCGCCAGTGTGGTGATCTCCTCGGCCTCGGGCAGCCGCCCAGGCCCGCTGTCGGTGCCGGTGAGACGACCGGCCGCGGGTTCCAGCACGACAGCTCCGCGGCGGCGAAGCGTGGCGACGTTGTCGACCGTGGCGGGGTGTAACCACATCTCGGTGTGCATCGCCGGCGCGAAGAGCACCGGACATCGGGCCGTGAGCAGGGTCGCCGTCAGGAGATCGTCGGCGCGGCCGTGAACGGCCCGGGCCAGCAGATCGGCGGTGGCAGGCGCCACGACGACGAGGTCAGCGTCCTGGCCCAGACGAACATGCGGCACCTCGGGCACGTCGTCGAAAACGCCGGTGCGCACCGGCTGGCCTGAGAGGGCCTCGAACGTGGCGGCGCCGACGAAGCGCAACGCGGACTCGGTCGGGATGACACGGACCGAGTGACCGGCCTCGGAGAGCTGACGGACGACGGTGCACGCCTTATAGGCGGCGATGCCCCCGGATACGCCGACTACGACCCGTTTTGAGACCCGTTCGCGGTCCATAGCCGTCCCGGGCCTGTTACTCGCCCTCGGTGTGCTCGAGCAGGTCGCCGTGGATCTCGCGCAGCGCGATCGAGAGCGGTTTCTCCTGCAGTCCTGGCTCGACCAGCGGGCCCACGTATTCGAGGATGCCCTCGCCGAGCTGGTTGTAGTAATCGTTGATCTGGCGAGCCCGCTTGGCGGCGTAGATCACCAGGGCGTACTTGCTCGACACGCGGTCCAGCAGTTCGTCAATGGGCGGGTTGGTGATGCCCAGCGGGGTGTCGTAGGCGCCTTGGCCACCGGCCGCCGGGTCGAACCGATCGGGAACGGCGGCCAGCGTCGCGTCAGACTGCGGAATAGTCACTTAGGTCAATCTCCTGGCGGATCAGAGCGGATTGCTGACCGTTTGAATTCGGTGCTCAATCTCGATTGGGTGGGGTCTGGTTTCTGGTCTGGCCAGCCGGATCGTGCCGGCCCGGCGCAGTTTCCACCAGCAAGGATACCAATTCGGCGCACGCAGACTCCAATCGACGGTTGACCACGATCTGGTCGAAGTCGTCCTGGGCTGCCATTTCGATGCGAGCCGTCTCGAGGCGGCGCCGCATCACGTCCGGGGTTTCGGTGCCGCGACCGGCGAGCCGGGCTTCGAGATCCTCCCAACTGGGTGGGGCGAGAAAGACGGTGACCGCCTCTGGCATCGCCTGCTTGACCGCCCTGGCTCCGGCCAGGTCAACCTCGATGAGCACGGGAAACCCGGAAGCGGCGGCGCTACGGACCGGCCCGGCCAGCGTGCCCGATCGGTGCAATCCGCCGTGAATCTCGGCCCATTCCAGCAGCGCGCCCCGGTCGATCAGCTCCTGGAAACGGGCGGGTGTGACGAAGTGGTAATCGACGCCGTCGACCTCGCCCGGCCGCGGTGCGCGCGTCGTGGCCGACACGCTGAAATGCAGGTCCGGCAGCCGCTCGCGCAGACACCGGACCACCGTTGACTTGCCGACGGCAGAGGGACCGGACAGCACTACTACGCGCCCCACACCTGATGGTTCGGGACGCGCCCCGTGCTCAACGCCCGGTCCCCCGCCGGCACTCACTGGTGCTCCTGGGCCGAAAGGCCCACAGCTCGGGTCCGATGGCCCGCCTCCTCAGGCCGTGCGGCCTGCATCGTCGGCGGGCGGGTTAGGAGCCGAACTTTTCGAGCAGGGCCTTGCGCTGCCGGTCGCCCAAGCCACGCAGGCGGCGGGTGGGGGCGATCTCCAGCTCGGTCATGATTTCCTGCGCCTTGACCTTGCCAACCTTGGGCAACGCCTCAAGCAGCGCCGAAACCTTCATCTTGCCCAGGACTTCGTCGGTCTCGGCGTCCTTGAGCACCTGGCTGAGGTTGGTACCACCACGCTTCAGCCGGTCCTTGAGCTCTGCTCGCGCTCGACGTGCGGCAGCCGCCTTCTCCAACGCGGCCGCGCGCTGCTCGTCGGTCAACTGGGGAAGGGCCACGATTCCTCCGTATCTGATCAATCACTATCAATCGATCTCAAATTTTGTCTCTGCCGGTACTTCTGCCAGCGGAGACGACCGTACTCAGGCCTCCTGACGAAATCTAACCCGACCCCCTGGTTATGGCGACAAACTCCCAGCATGTGCCCCCACCGTGGACCCACAAAGCGGTCCGCCGGGCCACGCCGAGGGGTAACGGCGGCGACGCTGCCCGGACCGTGCCATCGTCCTTGACGCCGGCGCATTCAGGCTCTCTACCAGTGCTTTTCCTCTCGCTGAGCGCCGAGGAGCGCCGCACCCAGCCCGCCCGGAAAGCCGGCGACGGACGGCCGCGACGCCTCGTGCAAGGGATCACGCATCTTTCGCGGCGTGTCGCGCGTGTCGCGCCGGTGGTCAAGCCCGGTTTGCGTCGTCGCGGTCGTACCCGCGACAGCCCCCAGCGAGCCATCTCCCGGCCTGACGCGGCCGCTGCGGGGCGTTCCCCAAGGTCGGCACCTGTCTCAGCCCCGACCGCGAATTCGTCCTCGTGACCGCCCGACGGCACGGCTCAACCCGTGAGTCATGAGCCAGTTACCATGTTCGACCGCAAACACGGATCGAGGATAGAGTTTGATCCGCAAGTGCGCGTCAGACCGGGATCTCCGCTCAGATTTTTTTACTAGAGCCCAGTCCGGTTTCAGGTACCCTCTAACAGTGTCTAACCTGCGGATTCGTCAGGCAGCTGAGCTCCTGGGAGTCAGCGACGACACCGTGCGGCGCTGGATCAACCAGGGCATGTTGACCGTGAGCCACGACGCGGCCGGCCGCAAAGTCATCGCCAGCGAAGAGTTGGCCCATTTCTCCCGCACCAATGCGCCCGCCCCGCCGGCCGACCCGCTCAGCATCGGCAGTTCGGCCCGCAACCGTTTCGTCGGTCTGGTGACGTCCGTGGTCAGCGACAAGGTGATGACCCAGGTCGAGATGCAGTGCGGGCCCTTCTCCGTCGTTTCGCTGATGAGCACCGAGGCCGCGGAGGAGTTACAGCTGAGGCCCGGCAGCGTCGCGGTGGCCGTCGTCAAGGCCACCACCGTCATCGTCGAAACCAACAGGCCCAGTACGGCAATCGCGTCGGACTAGGCCGATCGGGCTACGTCGCCAGGTGGGCGACTGCGTCCAGCATTCGTTCGCCCGCGGAGCGCAGTTCGGCCACTCCCGGCCCGGCCCGCAGCACTTCCCGCGCCACCGCCGGTAGCAGCTGGCCGGGCGCCGCTCCGCCCAGCCCGTCAAGCGCCTCGGGCCGGCCACCCTGCACGCCGAGGCCCGGCACCAGCACCGGCCCGCCCAGCGCGCTGAGATCGGGCGCCTGCAGCACCGTCGCGCCCACCACCACGCCGACATAGCCCGGCCCGCCCGGTGTGGCGGACCGATTCACCACCGCCGCCTGATCGACGACCAGCTGGGCCACCGTGCGGCCGTCGAAGGCGGCACGCTGCACGGTCGCGCCCTCGGGGTTGGAGGTGGCCGCCAGGACGAAAACGCCGCGGTCGTGCGCCGCGGCGGCTTCCAGCAGCGGCCGCAACGATCCGAAGCCCAGGTACGGAGTGGCCGTCACCGCGTCGGCGGCCAGCGGCGAATCGCCCGCCCACGCGGCGGCATAGGCCGCCATCGTCGTCCCGATGTCGCCGCGCTTGGCGTCGGCCAGCACCAGCACGCCGACCGATCGCAACGCGGCGATGGTGCGTTCCAGCACCGCGAACCCGGCCGCGCCGTACGCCTCGAAGAACGCCACCTGCGGTTTGACGACGGCGAATCCGGCGAACGCCTCGATGCAGATGTCGCAGAACGCGGCCAGCCCGTCGGAAGTGCTCGGCAGGCCCCAGGCCCGCAGCAACTCGGGATGCGGGTCGATGCCCACGCACAACGGCCCGCGCGCCGCCTTCGCGTCCGCCAGCCGAACCCCGAACCCGGTCACCGCGCGCCCTTGTCCGACATCTGGCTGTGCAGTTCCTGCAGGGATCGCACGCCGATGTCGCCGCGGATGCCGGCCTCGATGCCCTGAACGGCGGCCGACGCGCCCTGCACGGTGGTGACGCAGGGGATGTTGACAGACACCGCGGCGGAACGGATTTCGTAGCCGTCGATGCGCGGGCCGGAGTTTCCGTAGGGCGTGTTGATCACCATGTTGACCTCACCGGCCTTGATCGCGTCGACCGCCGAGATGGCGGGACGGCCCGGCTGCGGGTCCTCGAAGTGCTTGCGCACCTCGTCGCAGGGAATCCCGTTGCGGCGCAACATCTCCGCGGTGCCCTCGGTTGCCAGGACCCGGAAACCCAGATCGGCCAGGCGCTTGACCGGGAAGACCAGCGATCGCTTGTCCCGGTTGGCGACCGACACGAAGATGGTGCCGTCGGCCGGCAACGACCCGTAGGCGGCGGTCTGGCTCTTGGCGAAGGCGCTGCCGAAGTCGCGGTCGATGCCCATCACCTCGCCGGTGGATTTCATCTCCGGACCCAGCAGCGAATCGATGGCGGACCCGTCCGCGCGCCGGAACCGGTGGAACGGCAGCACGGCCTCCTTGACCGCGATGGGGGCGTTCTGCGCGGCGTGGGCACCGTCCCCGGTGGCCACCAGCATGCCTTCGTCACGGAGCTGGGAGATGCTGGCGCCCAACATGACTCGGGCACACGCCTTGGCGAGGGGGATTGCGGTGGCCTTGGAGACGAACGGCACGGTGCGGCTGGCGCGCGGGTTGGCCTCCAACACGTAGAGCACGTCGTCTTTGAGGGCGTACTGCACGTTGAGCAACCCCACCACCCCGATGCCGTGGGCGATGGCCTCCGTCGCGTGACGCACCTTCTCGATGTCGCTGCGGCCCAGCGTCACCGGCGGCAGCGCGCACGCGGAGTCGCCGGAGTGGATGCCGGCCTCCTCGATGTGCTCCATGATGCCGCCGATGTAGACCTCGGTGCCGTCGCACAGCGCGTCGACGTCGATCTCCACCGCGTCCTCGAGGAAGCGGTCGACGAGCACCGGGTGTTCGGGCGAGAGCTCGGTGGCGCGGGTGATGTAGCCCCGCAGCGTCTCCTCGTCGTAGACGATCTCCATGCCCCGGCCGCCCAGCACGTAGGA
>NZ_JAFAUS010000193.1 GCF_019243155.1 Mycobacterium sp. | reverse complement strand
TGCCAACGGCTCACGAGGGCGTCCAGCGCCGACTTGGCCTCGCCGTAAGCGCCGTCACCACCGAACATTCCGCGGTTCGGGGAGCCGGGCAGCACTACGTGCAGACGCGACGCGATGTCGCGCTCGGCGCCGATCCTCGACAGGCCGCCGATCAGTCGTTGCACGGCCCACAGCAGGACCTTCATCTCCATCTCGGAGCGCGAACCGGCCTCGGAGAGATCCCCCACGACCCGAGGTGCCGCGAACGGGAACAGTAGTGTCGGGGTTTGCGCGTCCTTGATGTGGATCGACTGCGGCCCAAGGCTTTCGGACTGCTCGGTGCCGACCCACTCGACCAGCGCGTCGATGTCGGAGTAGGACGCCATGTTGGCGGCGACCACCCACAGCGCCGCGCCGTACCGGGCGTGGTCGCGATACAGCCCGCGGTAGAACGCGAGTCGCTCCTCGTCAAGCTTCGACGTCGTCGCGATGACCGTCGCGCCGCCGGCGAGCAGTCGCGCGACGACCGACGAGGCGATCGACCCCTTGGAAGCGCCTGTCACCACGGCGACTTCGTTGTTGTAGGGGCCGGAGTCCGGGTTCTCGGCACCCGCGGCGATCCGGCCGTACAGCGATGCGTGGATTTGCCGGCCGGCGGCCAGGGACTTGCCCTGCCACCAGGTGGCCTGGGTGGCGACGACGTGGCCGGCGCCCTCGAACCGCTCCGAGAGCCGCACCCAGTCGGCGTCGATGTCGCCCTCGTCGGCCAGCCACAGCTTGACCAAGTCCTCACGGGCGCTGGCCCAGCGGTCGTCGAACAAGACGGCCTTCTTGGCGTCGAACACCGGCGCCACCAAACGTGGCCAGTCAGCGCCCAATTCGAGGGTCACCAGGTCGATGAGCTCGGCATCGGTGGCCGTCGGCGCCGCGCTCGTCGCGTCGTCGAGGCCCAGCTGGTTCAGCACCAAACGAGCCGCCGAGGCCAGGACGCCGTCCCGACCGGTGATCTGGTCGGTGAATTCGCTCAGCGCGGCCGCGTCGACGGTCGCGCCGCCGCCACCACCGCCCGACGACGGCAGCGTCACCGAGATGCCCTGGCGCGCGGCAACGGCCGCGACCGCGCCGTCGATGACCTTGTCGACCGAGGCGGCGTCGGCCAGGGCGCCCTCGTGCAGGTGGCCCATGGCGCCCCCGCGCACGCTGGTCCCTTCGCGGGTTCCCAGTGCGACCTCGACCGTGACGTGCTTGGCCCATCCCTCCCCGAGCTCCCAGGTCTTCTTGACGCGCTCGGCGATGGCGGCCGGCCGCTTACCGGAAGGCCCGAGCACGGTACGCAGCTGGTCGTTGATCGCATCGGAAAGCACTGGGCCGTAAGGCTTGTAGGTGCGCGCCAGCTTGGTGACCTGCGACCGCAGGCCGGTCAGGTCCGCCTCGGCGGCACCGTCGATGGCGCCCAAGTTCAACTCCGAGCCCAGGTCGACCAGCAGCTGGTTGCGCCGCGACGACGCGCCGTCGGTGATGGACTCGATGGAGTCCAACTGCTCGATCTGGTCGATCCGCATCTTGGCCGAGAGCGCGATCAGCGCCAGGATGGCGTCGGCCGCGTCGAACGTGATGTCGTCCGGGCGCGGACCACCCGACGGAGCCGCGGCGGGGGCCGGTGCGGCCTCGACGGCGGCCACGCCTTCCGGCGCGGCCGAGTCGGCGGCCGGCTCGGCCGCCTCCTCTTCCGGCTCGGGGTCGGTGTCCGTCGCGAACAGCACCGCGGCATCGCGCTCGGCGTTGAGCACTTCCACTGTGCTGTGGGCATATTCGGGAAGCTTGAGGGTGTTGCCGGCGAGCCCGGCGACGGTCGGCGCGGACTTCACGCCGATCTCGACGAACCGCTCCACACCCAGACCGCCCGCGGCCTCCTCGATGAAGAGCAGGTCCTGGGTCTCGATCCAGCGCACCGGGCTGGCGAACTGCCACGCCAGCAGCTCGATCAACACCTTGCGGGCGAGTTCGCGGGGCTTCTCATTACGCCAGGTGTCGTAGTCCGCGAGGATCTCGTCCAGTGGCTCGGCGGGCACCAGATCCCTTATCTCCTGGACGAAGTCGCGGTCCAGCGTGAACGGCCGCGGCACCAGGTTGGGGATGTAGCGCCCGATGATGATGTCGGGGTCCTTGTCGCGCGGCATGACCCGCTCCAGCGAGCGACGGAAGTCGGCGACACCGACCCGCAGCACCCGCGAATGGAACGGCACGTCGATCCCGGGCACCAGGATGAACGACCGCTTGCCGCCGGAGATTTCGCGCCGCCGCTCCACCTCTTCTTCGAGCGCCTCGAGGCCGCGCACCGTGCCGGCGATCGCGTACTGCGAGCCGCGCAGGTTGAAGTTCACGATCTCCAGGAATTCACCGGTGCGTTCGGCGATTTCGGCTACGAAGGCGGTGACTTCGTCGTCGGGCAGGTCAATTTGCGAGGGGCGGATCGCTGCCAGCCGGTAGTTGGAGCGGCCCAGCTCGTCGCGCGGCACGATGTCGTGCATCTTCGAGCCGCGGTGAAACACCATCTCCAGCAACGCATCCAGCTCGTAGATACCCGTAACACAGGCCAGCGCCGTGTATTCGCCCACGGAGTGACCGCACGCGATGGCGTCTTCGACGAAGGCGCCTTGCTCGCGCATCTCGGCGACCTGCGCGGCGGCCACGGTCGCCATCGCGACCTGGGTGAACTGCGTCAGGTACAGCACCCCTTCGGGGTGGTTGTAGTGCACGCCGCTGGCGATGATGCTGGTCGGGTTGTCGCGCACCACGTGCAGCACCGAGAAGCCCAACGTCTCGCGGGTGAACTTGTCGGCGGTGTCCCACACCTTGCGGGCCGCCTTGGACCGGGCCCGGACCTCCATGCCCATGCCCTTGTGCTGGATACCCTGGCCGGGGAAGGCATACACCGTCTTGGGAGAGGCGAGCCGCGCCGTGGCCGACATCACCAGGTCCGACCCGACGCGCGCAGCCACCTCCAAAACCTCTGCACCCTGGTCGATTCCGACCCGGTCGACCCGGAAGTCGACCTCATCGCCGGGACGCACCATGCCCATGAACCGGGCGGTCCAACCGACCAGCCGGGCCGGTGGCCGCGTCTGACCGTCGGTGGCGGTCACCGCGTGCTGCGCGGCGGCCGACAGCCACATGCCGTGCACGATGGGCGTTTCCAGGCCGGCCAGCAATGCCGCCGCCCGGTCGGTGTGGATGGGGTTGTGGTCACCGGAGACCTCCGCGAACGGATGCATGTTCACCGGTGCGGTCAGCATGACGTCGCGGCGGCGACGACGCGGGGTGTCGGTGGCGTTCTCAGAGATGGCACCGCCCGCGCGCTGCGGCTCGGTGAGCTCCGCGGCACCGGTGCGCCCGAGGATGGCGAAACGCTCATCGAGGGTGGCGATCACCGCGCCGTCGGCGCCGGTGATGGTCACCGCGACGCGGACGACTCGTCCCATGTCCGTGTCGGAGGCCGGCGAAGCCGTTGCGCTGATGGTCAATTCGGCCGGGTCGCTCGGTAGCTTGCCGACCATGTGGGCACCGTGGTCGAGGTGCACCAGGCTGAGGAGGCCCTCGACCACAGGGACGCCGGACTCGGTGACCGCCGAGCCGATCGCCGCGAAAACCGCGGGCCAGCAAGGACCGACGAGCGCGTCGGGCACGGTGGTGAGGCTGGGCGCCAGCGGCTCTCCGAAAGTGGCCGTGACGCCCGTGTGGTCGGCGACGCGCTCAGGGTCCCAGGCCACGGTGACGGTGGCCGTTCCGTCGGTGACGGCGGGCAGCATGTCCGGCCCGTCCACGCCGGCGGCGATCGCCAGCACGGCGCGCATGGCCGTGGCGGCGTCCTCGGTGGAGACCGCTGGGGTGCCGCCGTCAACGGTGTTGGCGGGCAAGGTGAATGGAATGTCGACCCAGGTACCGGACAGCGGCACACTGAGAATGACCCGGTTGCCCTCGGCGTGCAGCCGCGCACCTGTGGATGAGTGTGTGGCGCGCCGGCTTTCGGGTCCGTCGTGCACCAGCCAGTCGCTGGGGTCGGCGATGCGGTGAACCGGGTTGGTCGCGGTGCGGCCGGCCCACTGCACGTCGGGGGCGTCGAGCACGACGGCCAACGGTCCGGTCACGTCCAGCCGGCCCAGCCGCCGCGACGTGACCGCCCGCGGTTGCCCGTTGGATGCGACGACCTCGTCGATCGCGGCCTGCTCGAAGCGGTCCAGCAATTCGCCTACGGGCTCGTCCATCCGGGTGATGCCGGCGACCGCCTCGGTACCCGGGATGATGCACACTTGGTCGGCGTCGTAGCGGGCGTCGTGGGCCTGCCACAGCGAGTCACTGCGCCACCAGCGCCGGACGTCCTTGTCGATGACCGGCACGAAATTGACCGGCTTACCCAACGTCTTGCACAGCGTGACGAAGAACGGAACGTCGGCCGGGTGCAGTTGCACCGACTCGGCGTCCGGGTACTCGGCGATCAGCGTGGCGATGGCCTGCTGGGGGCTTTCCAGGAGGGCCGTGTCGTCGAACAGCGTGTGGATCGGCCCGGAATCCTTTGCGTGCAAACGCGCTTCGGTCCGCTTCAGCATCTCCTCGAAACGGTCGCGCCAGGTGTCGGCCAGCCACGGGCTGCCCGGCGCGGCGGTGTCGGCGGTGGAGTTGCCCTCACCGATCGCCAGTTCGACGTAGCGCTGCAGCCACTGCAGGTAAGTCATCTCCGCGACGTCGCCGAAGTACGGCTTGGCGGTGTTGGCCATCGCGGCGATGATCTCGTCGCGGCGCTCGGCGACCGCCTCCGCGTCGCCGGCGACCTCGTCGAGCAGCCGGCCGCAACGCGAGGCGCTGTTGTCGATCTCGTGAATGTCCGCACCGAGTTGGCTGCGGCTGGAAGCCATGCCGCCCACGGCTTTTCCGGCGCCGATCCAGTGTTCGGTGCCTTGCGTTTCGACCAGCATCCGCTTCACCGACGGCGATGTGGTGGCTTCCTTGGTCGCCATCGCGGCGGTGCCGACGAGGATGCCGTCGATCGGCATCAACGGGAAGCCGTACGACTCGGCCCAGCGCCCTGACAGGTATTCGGCTGCCCGCTCGGGCGTGCCGATGCCGCCGCCCACGCAGACGGTGATGTTGCGACGTGACCGCAGCTCCGAGTAGGTCGCCAGCAGCAGGTCGTCGAGGTCTTCCCACGAATGGTGGCCTCCGGCGCGCCCGCCCTCGATGTGCACGATCACCGGCTTGGTGGACACCTCGGTCGCGATCCGGATCACCGAGCGGATCTGCTCGACCGTCCCCGGCTTGAACACGACGTGGCTGATGCCCACCTCGTTAAGCTCTTCGATCAGATCGACCGCATCCTCGAGATCAGGGATGCCGGCGCTGATCACCAGACCGTCGATCGCCGCGCCGGACTGACGCGCCTTCTGCACCAACCGCTTGCCGCCCACCTGCAGCTTCCACAGGTACGGGTCGAGGAATAGCGCGTTGAACTGATAGGTGCGACCCGGGTCGAGCAGGTTGGACAGCTCGTCGATGCGGGCGGCGAAGATCTCCTCGGTGACCTGCCCGCCACCGGCCAACTCGGCCCAGTGCCCGGCGTTGGCCGCCGCGGCAACGATCTTGGCGTCGACGGTGGTCGGGGTCATGCCCGCGAGCAGAATCGGCGAGCGTCCGGTCAGTCGGGTGAACTTCGTCGAGAGCTTGACCCGGCCGTCCGGCAGGCTGACCACCGTGGGTGCGTAGCTTGCCCAGGCCCGCGCCACCTCGGGCACGGCCCCGACGGTAAAGAGGTTGCGCTGACCCCCGCGCGTGGCCGCGGGCACGATGCCCACGCCCAGGCCGCGGATCACCGGCGCGGTCAGCCGGGTGAGGATGTCGCCGGGGCCCAGGTCGAGAATCCAGCGCGCCCCCGACTTGTGGACGCGGGTGATCTCCTCGACCCAGTCGACTCGACGCACCAGGATCGACTCGGTCAGTTCCCGCGCCAGCGCGACGTCGAGGCCGGCCTTTTCCGCCCAGGCGCCGACGATGTCGATGCCGTCGGTCAGCCGCGGCGTGTGGAAGCCGACCTCCACCTGCACCGGGTCGAAGATCGGCGAGAAGACGTCGCCGCCGCGCAGCTTGTTCTTCCGGTCTGCCTCTTCCTTCTCCGAGATCTGCCGGCAGTACAGCTCGAAGCGGGAGAGTTGCTCGGGGGTGCCGGTGATGACGACCGAACGACGGCCGTTACGGATGGACAGCACCGGAGGCAGCACGGTGCGGACGTCCTGCGCGAACTCTTCGAGAAGGCGGCCGATGCGCTCGGGGTCGGCGTTGGTGACCGACACCATCGGCGGGCGGTCGCCGAGCACGGAGATGCCACGGCGTCGGGCCACCAGCGTCCCGGCGGCACCGATCAGCTGGGCCATCGCCAGCAGTTCAACGTCGCGCGCGCCCGCGCCTTTGAGCGCCTCGACGGCCAGCACGCCTTGCGAGTGTCCGACCACGGCGACCGGCGGGGTCTCGGTCAGATCCATGCCCTGGCGCCCCAGCGCACGCACGGCCGCAATCTGGGTAAGCAGCACGCCCGGGATCGACACCGCCGCCGACGTGAGGTGCTTTGCGGAGGGAATCGGGTCCTCGGCCGCCAGCGCACGCACCCAGTTCAGCGGTTCGAAACCGATCGGACGCACCACCACCAGCTCTTTTGCCACGGGCTCGAGCAGCAGCTGCACTTCGCCGACCAGCGTCGCCAGCTCGGATTCGATCCCGGCCGACGACACCAGCTCCTCGAGGGTCTCCAGCCAGGCACTGCCCTGGCCGCCGAATGCGACGCCATACGGTTCACCGGTCGTGAGGCGGTCGACCAGAGCATGGGAGTCCCCGGCCGGTGGGTGCTGGCCCTTACCGTCGCGATCAGCGGATACCCGGTCGTGCTCGTGGATCGTCACCTTTATGTCTCCCCTGTATGCGTCTTTATTTCTCGGTACGTCTGGCGGTCACCATCGCCGGCAGGCGGGATGTCCGTCGATTCCGCGTCGAATCACAGCCGGGAAACGGCTGGCCGGTGTGGTGTCGGGCGGGCCGCTCCGGGTGAGTTGAGCGGCGCTTCGGACTCCATCGGCTGTACTAAGAGTGTCATAAGGATGGACCCCCGTTTTGCGTGCTGATTGGTTACTGGTGAGTTCTACGCACGGGTAACCGTGTCGTGGGTAACACCACGTTTAAGCCGCGGCCTAAGCGCCGCGAACAAACGTGCTGCATGCAGGTGGTTACGGTCGAGTAGCTATAACTGCGCAGATCAAAGCAGTTTTGTTATGTAATCGTTATGTAAAAATTTCGAGCCTTCGAGCCGCGCAAAGTCCGCGTCAAGCGCGTTGTGTGATAGTCCGCAAACACCGCATCGACAAAAAATGAGCGAACGAGTGTTTGCTGGAGTTTAAGAATCGGGACCCGGACGGATGTTGGGAAGCTAGGCCCACTGGCCGAATTGGGGTTTCAGAATCTCGTTGATGTCCACCCCGACCCCGCCGACACTGCGTTTGTCGATCTCCACCTGGTGCAAACTGGCCGCCGGGTGGGCGAAGCCCTTGGGTGAGCCCCAGTTGTGCTGCCAGAAGTACGAACCCAAGCCGTCGTGCAGTGCCCAGTCGATCGTCTTCGAGTTGGCGTACACGCCTGTGCGCTGATGTCCGATCACCGACTCCCAGGAACGCAGGTACGGCGCGATCAGCTGTTTGTACTGGTCATACGACGGGTCGTCGTCGATCGAGGCGTAGATGGGGGCGGTAGCGGGGCCGCCGGCGGCGGCGTGCAGCTGCATGCCGCGCTCGGCGTGCTTGGTGCCGGCGCCCGCGCCGCCGAGCCAGTCGGCGCTGTCGGCCTTGCCGAATTGGTAACAGGAGACGATCTTCAGGCCGTTACTGCTGAGGTCACGCGCTTCCGTGAGCTCGATCGGCTTGCCCAGCATCCAGTTGCCGCCGGGCCGCCGATCCGACACATATCTGATCGATCCCACGGCGCCGGCCGCCCTGATCTGGCCGGCCGGGATGACTCCCGCCGCATAGTCCAAAAGGGTGCCGAGCGACGCCGTAGCCGGCGCGGCGCTCGCCGACGCAGCCGCGATCCCCAGACCTAGTAATGCTGGGGTTGCCGCCGCGAACTTGAGGAGATCGCGTCGCGAAACCGATGACACAGGCCACAGAGTACGACAGAAATATCACCCAACACATCGAACACACTGGTCACATGTGCATCACAGAGCTACATCGTTCGTTTAGGCCTGCGCGGCTGCGGGCAGCACGATGACGCTTACGGCGTCCAGCCCGCGCTGGGATGTCTGGCGGGCGATCTCGTCGATGAAGTCGGCGGCGGCCGGGCTGATCGATGCCGCCCACGCGCGGAACCCCTGCACGATCACCGGGTCGTGCTCCAACAGCGGTTGCACACCGCGCAGCACGCCGACCACGTCGTCGGGCAATGGCTCGGCCAGCTGCTCGTCGATCCAGCTGCGCGCGAGTTCTGTTGCCGCCGAACTGTTTTCATCCAGTGCGATCACATCGCCGGCCAGCTTGCGCAACCGGTCGAACAGCACCAGGTGCCCGGGCGTCTCGGCCAGTTGGGCCAGCAGGGTGCTGGCCGCGGGGGGCAGGACCATCTGGCCGAACAGCGCCGGAACCGGCAGGTCCCACTCGTTGAAAAGGTCGGCATACATCGCGGCCACCGGTGCGGACAGCGGCGCGCTGAGTCGCCCGATGACGCCGATGCTGTCGCGGTGCGTGGTCGCCAGCCTGCGCAGGATGTGGTCGTTGACGTCGCTGGCGCGGCTTTCGATTGCCGCGCGCGATTCGTCGATCGCCCCGATCAGCTGGTCGAGCCGGTCCCGCTGGCGGACCAGCAACGTCCGGTGCTCGTCCAGCAGGTTGGCCAGTGTGGTGTGTCCGCCTTCGATCAACCGCGCAATGTCGTTGATGCTGACGCCGAGGCTGCGCATCAGGTCGATGCGCAACAGATCGAGGACCTGGTCGACGTCGAATACCCGGTAGCCGTTGGACAGGTGTTCCGCGCGCAGCAGGCCGATTTTGTCGTAGTGGCGGATACGGCCCGAGGCGATTCCGGTCAGGGCCGTGACGTCGCCGATCAGCAACTGCTCAGCCACGCCTTGACCTTACAACTGTCGCAAGGTCTCTACTGAGCAGATGGACCGCGACCAACTCATCGATCTGACTCGGCGCGCGCTGAAGTTGGCGCGCGACAAGACGACCGACCTCGCGCCCGCCGAGCACACGGTCGACGCCGCCGAATACACCTCGGTCGAGCGGCACGACCGCGACAGGGCGATGTTGCTGTCCAGCCCCCAGTTGGTCGGCTACGTCTCGGAACTCCCCGCCCCCGGCGCGTACTGCACCAAGACGGTGATGGGGCGATCCATCCTGCTGACCAGAACGTCCGACGGATCGGTCAAGGCGTTCGACAACGTCTGCCTGCACCGGCAGTCACAGGTGGCGACGGGATGCGGTACGGCCAAACGGTTCACCTGCCCGTACCACGCGTGGACCTACGACAACACCGGGCGCTTGGTCGGACTGCCGGGACGCGAGGGGTTTTCGGACGCGGCGATCGCGAGCGCGGCGAAGCCGGGCGAAGCGGGTCGCCGCGAAACCGACTACGCGGCGATCGCGAGCGCGGCGAAGCCGGGCGAAGCGGGTCGCCGCGAAACCCGCGTCACCCCCAGGTCCGACGGCTTGACCGAACTCCCGGCGAACGAGTTCGCCGGATTCCTGTGGGTGGCGCTGGATTCCGGCGCGACGCTCGACGTCGCCGCGCACCTGGGGCCGCTGGCCGACGAACTCGACTCGTGGGGCATCGGACGATGGTCACCGCTGGGTGAGAAGGTGCTCGACTCCCCGATCAACTGGAAGCTGGCGATCGATACCTTCGCGGAGAACTACCATTTCGCCACCGTCCACCAGCAGACCTTCGCCACCATCGCCCGCAGCAATTGCACGGTGTTCGACTCCTTCGGGCCACATCACCGATTGATCTTCCCGCTCAACACGATTCTCGATCTCGACAACGCGCCCGAGGAGGAGTGGAACCCGTTCCACAACATGGTGGTGATCTACGCGCTGTTCCCCAATATCGTGCTGTCGGTGACGATCGCCAACGGCGAGCTGTTCCGCGTCTACCCCGCCGACCGGCCGGGCAGATCCATCACGGTTCATCAGAATGCGACGCCGCAGGACCTCTCCGACGAATCCGTGGCCGCCGGCGCACAGGCCGTCTTCGAATACGCCCACGCCACTGTGCGCGACGAAGACTACCGATTGGTCGCTGGGCTGCAGGCCAACCTGGAGTCCGGCGCTCGCGATCACCTGTTGTTCGGGCGAAACGAACCCGGACTGCAACACCGCCACATCACCTGGGCGGAGGAGCTGGCACGGTCAGGCGCTGTCGGTTGACTCCGTCTGGGACAACACGGCGATCAGGTCGTCGAGAAGCGTTGCCAGCGTGTCGTTTTGACTGGCCGCAATTCCGGAGAGCACCTCGACCGCCGCGCTACGACGGCCGGCGGCCACCAACGACACCACCTCTTCCACCGTTGCCTGCAGGTCCGGGCCCGGGTGTTCGGTATTCGCGACGGTGGTGGCGAGCACCTCGACCAGCTCCCAGTCGCGGTACATCGCCAGCGACCGCTCGTTGAACGCGAAGCCGGTCACTGGTTTTCCCCACAGCGTGCCGCGATAGCGGTATGGGCCTTCCATATACTCGATCGGCAGGCCGTGCGCCGGGGCCGCCACCAGCGGCTCACCGATGAGGTCCAGTTGCATTGTGGCGCACGTGATCCGGTGACAGTCAGGCATGTACCGGGCCCTGGCCGGCGGTCGCACCAGCGGTCGCATGGTTTCCGGCCAGCGGACATAGCTGCTGATCGTGACGTCCACGTCCTCAGCGCACTCGGGCGGCGCGGCCGGATCGGGATAGCTCGCCGTGATTCCGGTAAACGGCTGCAGCGCATTGCCGTTGATCCGGTCGAACTGCCGCCAGATGCTCAGGTCGACGCCATTGTCGAAGTTGATCGTGCGCCATTCGTGCGACCTGGCTCGAGGGTCTCCCCCGCTTCCCCCGCCGCCGGCGTATTTGGGAAACCACTGCCGGTCGATGTGGCCGCTGCTGCCCGAGACCTCCTCGATGACGTCGCCCCAGCGCAGAGTGCCCGTCATCGCCATTCCGGTTTGGAAATAGGAGTACGTGTCGGTCTGGCCGAAGCAGGCGATCTTGCCGTTGTAGGTCGACGCGCCCAGCGGAGTCGGTGAGCGCGTGGGTGTTACGGCCAGGTCCAGCCTCATGGGGCGGCCCGAGTGGTCTTCACCGACGAGGCTGACGCGGTAGGTATAGGGCAGCAATTCGCCGTCGCCGTCACGCGACGCGCTCCACGACGCGGTGCCTGCGCTGCAGTGGTAGCTGATGTCGAGATGACCCGTCGCCATGTCGAGCTTGCGCTGCGCCCCCGGTTTCATGTTGGCCGGCGGCATGTCGTAATCGGTGTAGGTGCCGTAATCCCCGGAATCCAGATCGAACAGTGCCAACGTGTAGAAGTCGGCGACGACCGTTCCCCCGGGCCGGTTCTTGTTGAAGATCGTCAGGAAGGCGAACGAGCGGCCGCTGTCGACGGCATCCAGCTGACCGGCAATGAACCAGGTGTCCGATTCCTGGTCCGGGTGCTCGCCTTCGGCTTCCGGAAAGTCCAGCTGGCTGTCGCCGGGCACCAGCCGAAATGGGTAACTGCGCCAGTCGTTGTTCAATGTCGCCTCCGCCCGGGCTTCGTTGCCTACGGCGCAATCCTGCTTTTTTCGCTATGTTAGCGTCAATAGCGAAATTACGGTCACGGTCTCATCCCGCACCGCCCCTGCCGCAAGGAAGTGCCCCGATGACAGAGAATTCCGGCCATCGTTCCTATAACGAACTGTTCATCGGGGGGCAGTGGCGCAAGGCCGCCAATCCGCAGCAGCTCGCCGTCATCTCGCCACATTCCGAAGAGCCGATCGGTCACGTCCAAGTGGCCGGTCCCGAGGATGTCGATGCCGCCGTCGCCGCCGCACGACAGGCATTCGACCACGGCCCGTGGCCACGACTGACCCATGCCGAGCGGATGGCCAAAGTCGAAGAGCTCGCGGCGATCTATGCCGGGAATGTCGACGAGATGGCCGACCTGATCACCGACGAAATGGGGTCCCCGCGCAGCTTCAGCCGGATGGGTCAAGGGGCGGCCGCGGCCGCGATGATTCACCTCACGCTGGCCGCCGCCTGTGACTTCCCGTGGGCCGAACGCCGCCACGGTGTGCTCGGCGAAGTGCACCTGCGCCGCGCGCCGGTCGGGGTGGTCGCGGCGATCGTGCCGTGGAACGTGCCGCAGTTCCTGATCATGCCCAAGCTGATTCCGGCCCTGATCGCCGGCTGCACGGTAATCATCAAGCCCGCACCCGAAACACCGTTGGACGCTTTGTGGTTGGCCGAAATGATTGAGCAGATCGGCCTTCCCGACGGGGTGGTGTCCGTGCTGCCCGGTGGGACAGATGTCGGCGAAGCTCTGGTGCGCCATCCCGGCGTGGACAAGGTCTCATTCACCGGTTCCAGTGCCGTCGGGCGCCGAATCGCCACGCTCTGCGGCGAGCAGCTCAAGCGGGTGAGCCTCGAACTCGGCGGTAAATCCGCGGCGATCATCCTCGACGACGCCGATATCGGCAAAACCGTCGCGTCGCTGAAATCGGCCAGCCTGATGAACAACGGGCAGGCCTGCGTCGCGCAGACCCGAATCCTGGTCAGCGAACAGCGCCATGACGAAGTCGTCGACGCACTCGCCGAAATGATGTCCGGCCTGCAGGTCGGCGATCCCGCAGACGAGGAAACCGACATCGGACCGATGTTCGCGAAGCGCCACCAACACACGGTCCAGGAGTACATCCGGTCCGGCCAGAGCGAGGGCGCCCGCATCGTGCTCGGCGGCCTCGATACCGACAAAGAGACGGGCTGGTACGTGCGGCCCACGCTTTTCACCGACGCCACCAACGACATGCGCATCGCCCGCGAGGAGATCTTCGGCCCGGTGCTGACCGTGCTGCGCTACCGCGACGAAGAAGACGCGCTGCGCATCGCCAACGAAAGCGATTACGGCCTGGCCGGTTCGGTGTGGACGGCGGACGTCGCCCACGGCCTCGAAGTGGCCGCCAGGGTGCGTGCCGGCACTTACGGGATCAACATGTACACGCTCGACATCGGCAGCCCGTTCGGTGGTTTCAAGCACTCGGGCATCGGCCGCGAGTTCGGGCCCGAGGGGTTGGACGAATACGTCGAGCTCCAGACGGTGATCGCCAAGGGGACGTTACCGCCGCTATAAAGCTCGCGGCCGCCAGGAGGGATCGCGACCGACCCGCGCGAGAAGCCTTGTCTGGTAGTCACTTTCGGCGTCATCCACTAGAACCGGAGCCTTGAACATCCCGGACGCGACCAAACCCGCTGAATCGGCGGGCAAGTCGGCGCAGCACAGCTCGCACCATTGCGGATCGAGCCGATCGTCGGCCCCCACCGCGCGGGCGAGGTCCCAGGTGTGCACCAGAACGTCGCGGGTCAGTTTCGGTATCAGCCCGGCCGTATCCAACTGCGAACCGGGTACCAGGGCCTCGGACAGCGCAGCGTAGGTCAGTTGCCAACGCAGCTGCGGATCCTCCCGTGGCCGGTCTGGTTTCAAGCCGAGTGGACGCAGCACCAGTACGTCGTGAAAACCGATCACGTGCTCGAGTACCGCGCGGGCGTCCCACTCGTCGCACGGTGACTGCCGATCCCACTTGCCGTGCGCCGACCGCACGGCCTCACCGAAACGTCGACAGACCGCGAGGTGCAGTGCGATTACCGCATCATCGGTCGGGTGCGACATTCGGCATCTGCAATGTCAACTCGACCGGGCAGCACAGTGCGCCATGCTGATTGACGACCTGGATCTCGATGTCGATCAGGTAGCGGGGCGGGTCCTTCGAGGTGTCGCACCGCTTGCCCACCGCGCGGGCCCGGCCGATCATCGTGTCGCCGGCGTAGATCGAGCCGGCCAGTCGCATGGAACGCCGCACCACGCGACTGCCCGGGCCCGCCCAATCGGTCGCGACCCGGTCGGCGAAACCGGCCAGATGCATCGTGTTAACGTAGATCGTCGGATTACCTTGGCCCCGAGCGTATTCCGGATCGAAATGGCCCGGGAAGTAGTCCCATGTCGCACCGGAGTTCTCCACGACCCGCTGATAGCTGATGGGGTCGATCACCTCGGGCAGGTCGACCGGAACGGTGATCTCATTCCAGTCCAGATCCTCACCGGTCAAGACGGTGCTCCAGGGGTGAAGCGGAACAGAGTGTTTCGACTAGTGGCCACCACGGTCCCGTCCTGGCGGCTGTAGGTATCGAGCGTCTCGACGAAATGGCCGACGCCCAGCCGCGTTTGCTTCTCCGGTGACACCGACACCAGTTCCTCGACGGCGGTCAGCACATCGCCCTCGACGACGGGCTCGAAGAACTCGACGTCGTTGGCCGCGTTGATGAATGTGGTGCCCGGCAGCGGGACTCGCAGGGCAAGCGATGCGGCCGGCGGGCGGCCACCGGGTTGCCAGGGCGGCGGCACCAGCCAGCCCATCAACAGTGCCGGCGGAGCCAGCAGCCCGCCCCACCTCTGACGGGCGAACTCGGTGTCCCAATACGAACGGTTGCCGTCGTGAACCATCGAGGCGAACAACTGGATGCGCGCACCATTGACGGGCGTCGCCGCGGTGCGCGGCTCATTCTTCGCGCCGACCATCCGCAGCGCGTCCGCGTAAGTACCGAAAGTCAGTTGGTAACTGAGCTCTTGCTCCACGTAGCGGTGCAACTCACATGACGAGCGGGTGCCGGCTCGGCACCGAATCCCATCGCAGGGCACGGGAAGTGAAGTACCAACCGCCGCGCTCGTAGGTCAGCGTGTCGTGAAACACCCCGGTGGCCCGCAAGTTGGTGTCACCGTACATGGCGGCGAAAAGCACTGCGACGCAACGCTGGCTCGCGTTGACTCCGTCGACGTGAATCTCGTGGTCGACCGTGATCAAGCGCTGCCCGTCGCCACCGTCGAACGCCATGCGCAGATCGTCGAACCGCTCGCCGTCACGCGAGTAGCTGGCGCCGGCGTGGCGGAAGGTCGCGATCCAACGGTCGCGATCGCCGTCTGAATACGCCCGGTTGTGTCGCGCGCTCAAATCCAGGATGGCAGCGCGCCCCGTGGCGGCCTGGAGCATCTGCTGTTCCTGATAGGTCATGGTCATCTCTGCACTCCAGCCTCTCGGACATGACAGCCAATATGGAACTGCCGTAACGATAACGTAACTTTCCGACGATTACGTAACATTGGCGTAACTTAGCGGCTAACGGTATAACCTCGACTTTCGCGATCCCATGCGTCCGAACTCAATCCTCGATTGCGCAACAAGTCTTTGCGCACCCGGCCAATGACATTCTTCGGAAGTTCATCGACTCTCTCGACGAATCGCGGCACGCAAAAGTACGGCATCCGGGCGGCGCAGAAATCGAGCAACCCCGCGCAATCCAACGTGGCACCGGGCCGCAGCGTCACCACCACCAGGATGTCGTCCTCGCCCAAGTCGCTGGGCACGCCGACCGCGGCCGCTTCGGCCACGGCGGGATAGGCCATCACCACAGCTTCCACTTCGACCGAAGAGACGTTTTCACCGCGCCTGCGCAGCGAATCCTTTATCCGGTCCAGATAAGTCAGGTTGTGGTTGGCGTCGAGGCGGCCCAGATCGCCCGTGCGGAACCATTCTTGGTGCGCCTGAACCTGCCCGCCCTGGCTCACATAGCCTTCGCTCATCACGTGCGGGTGTCTGGGTCGGCACGCGACTTCCCCGACGGTACCGTTGGGCACTTGCTGGCCGTCATCGTCGAGGATGCGCACGTCGAAATTGGGATTCGGCCGTCCCGACGTTCCGGGAACGCCGTCCTCGGACAGGGGCTTGACGGCGATCGGAAACGCCTCGGTCATTCCGTACATCGTGACAATGCGGCAGCCGTAACGCTTTTCGATCTCGGGGTACGACTTGGCGTCGATGGGCGCGGCGGAGATGAACCGCAGCGGCAACTGCGCGTCGCGTGGATCCGGCGGCAGATTCGCCAGCATCGAAACCATTGCGCCGGCACCGGCGAATCCGACGGCGCCGCAGGCACGGATGTCGTCCCAAACCTGGCCCGGGTGAAATGCACCCGCCAGCACCGTCGTCGCACCGATCAGCATCGGCGCCAGCACGCTGGGCGCCGCGCTCAGGTGAAACAGCGGCATCGCCGTCCAAAGCGCCTCCCCCGCACCGAATTCCCACGCCGATGTGACGGTCGCGGCAACCGAGAACAGGTAGTGCCATGTCGTGGCGACCGCCTTCGACGGTCCGGTCGTCCCCGAGGTGTAGAACAGACAGCCAACCTCGGTCGCCTCGGCGGGGCTGTCGACGAAGGGAGCGTCGGTCGCTCTGTCCAAGACGGCGGCCAACGAATCATCCTGCATCACAATGTCAGTCACGGTGTCCAACGCCTCGGCGATCTCGTCGACGCGCGGGCGGCGCTCGGTGTCGGTCAGGATCACCTTCGCCTGCGACAACCGCAGCGTGTGCGTGAGGAAGTCGCCCTTGTTGGCGGCGTTGACCGCCGCGCTCACCGCACCGATGCGCGCCGCACCCAACCAGAAGTAGACCCACTCGGGGCAGGTGCCGGTGAACAGCGCCACACAATCGCCGCGTCCGACGCCCAAGTCGGACAACATCTTTGCCGCGGCACAGGAACGCAGCCGCATCTGCTCGAAGGTGATGTCGACTCCGGCGATCGCCATCATCACGCGATCCGGGTACTGCTCTGCCCGCCGATCCAGCACGGCCGGCACCGTGAAACTGTCGACTCCGAAATCGGAGGGCCCCAAGGGTGCGCTCCGCTCGGGCTGCATCAGATTTCCCGTCAGGCCGGGGCGGCCGCCGGGTCGGGCTCGCCGTCGGCGGTGTACCCGAAGTCGGTGGTAGACGGTTGCTCTCCGGGATAGAAGCGGTGCGCCCACCGGCGTAGCGCCGCGTAGTCGCGCGCTTCCTCGGGAGCCAGATTCGGCTTCTCCAAATACTTCATGTTCTCCCACGTGAAGAAGTCCTGCTTGATGACCTCTTGCTGCAGCGCAAGGAACTTGGCCGCGCGGCCGGTGGGCGCGTCCCCGCTGTCGCCGGGCTCGCGGATGGACGCCTGCGTGTAGAAGTAGTCGGTGTAGTCCTCGTCGACCGGCGTCTGACCGGTCACCTCGATGGTGGCCACCAGCTCGCTGGGGAAGCGGACGATGCCCAGGCCCAGCGAGTAGTTGTCGTAGATGATCTTCGCGTCGACCGGACCGTTCGGGGTCAGCCACGTCGACCCGCGGCCGCCGCCGAAGTGGGCGCTGACGGTGGCGTGCAGGTGATAGCCCGAGACCTCGAACGAGGTGGTGTTCGCCGGGTTCGCCGCCTTGTGCACGTATTGCACGTGGTACGGGTCGGCGGCGTTCTCGATGATCATCTGCGCGTGCACCTTCACCCTGTTGAGCATGCGGCTGTGCGGGTGCAGCGGGTAGTACTCGTCGGTTTCCAGCTCGGGCAGCACGGGCGGCTGCCAGTACGGCGCCCGGCCGTGGCGTTCGTGCCAGACCAAGATGAAGCCGTACCACTCGGTGCTGTGGTAGGTCCGGACACGGACATTGTTTTTGCAGCCGATCTTGCTGTACGGGATCAGCGCGTTGGACCCGTCGCCGCGCCACTGCCAGCCATGCCAGGGGCAGACGATGTTCTCGCCCTCCACGGTGCCGCCGACGCCCATGTTGGCGCCCAGGTGCTGGCAGTACGCGTCCATCACGTGGACCTCGCCGGACTCGGTCCGGAAGATCACCATCTCCTCGCCGAAGTAGTGCGCCCGCTTGACCTGACCGGGCTCCAATTCCGATGCGAAGGCGACGATGAACCAGCCCGTCGGGAACCGATAGGTCGACAGCGCGATGCCGGTCTGCCCGAACTCACGTTCCGAGGGATCTTCGGCCGAATGAGAGGCCGAGTCCGAAATTGTATGCGTCACTAGTACTCCGTATCCCGCCTGGACCAAGGTGAGCCGGGACGCCCGTTTTCTCACCGCGGTTTGGACGACCGAGGTCGACGACTAAGCCTATTTTTACTATTTTAAGGATAGAACGTCAACGCGACGTCCCGCCGTCGCGATGCGGTGGTGTTCGTAGAGCGAGGTTGCTATGCCGGCTGCGACGGTCGATCTCTCCGACTTGTCGTTGTGGCGCAACGGCTTTCCCGACGACTTGTTCGCCGAATTGCGGCGCACCGCACCGCTTTTCCAGCACGATCAGACGCCCGGGGTCGCCCAATTGTTTTCCGGCGGCATCCAGCGTGAGTTCTGGGTGGCCACCAAGCACCGGCACGCGGTCCGGCTGCATCGTGACGCCGAGTCGTTCACCGCCGTCGACGGGCCGCTCATCCAACCGGTGGGCATGTTCTCGTCGTATCCGACGATAATCAACATGGATCCACCGGCGCTCAACAAGCGGCGCAAACTCATCTCGAATGCGTTCAATCCCCGCGCGATCGCCAAGCTCGAGGAAGGGATCCGGGCTCGCGCCGCGCGAATGATCGACGGCCTGCTCTTTGCGGGCGGCGGCGACTGGATCGAGGACGTCGCCGACACCCTGCCGATGACGGTCATCGGCGACATCATCGGCATACCGGAAGAGGATCGCCCCAGGATCTTCGAGAGTTTCGACCGCATCCTGCAAGCGCACTCGCCGGATTCGCAGCGGAGCTGGCAAGAAGAAGTAGACCTGTACGCCACGATCTTCGGCTACGCGATGGAACTGACGGCGCAAAAGCGGCGCGACCCCACCGACGACATCTGGAGCACGCTGGCGACCGCCGTGATCACCGGAGACGACGGCGAGGAGTTCAGTCTGCCCGCCAACGAACTCGAGTTCTTTTTCTTCGTGCTGGGGTTCGCCGGCAGCGACACCACCAAGAACGCACTCGCGGCCGGACTGCAGGCGTTCGTCGCGAATCCCGAGCAGATCGAACGGTATCGCGACGAGGAAGCGGTACGAGCAGGCGCGGTCGAGGAGGTGCTGCGCTGGGCGTCACCGGTGGCGTACTGGACGCGTACCGCGAAGATCGACGTCGAGATGGACGGCCACCATATCCCGGCGGGCCAGCGGGTGGTGTCGATGCTGCGCTCGGCCAACCGCGACGAGGAGGTGTTCTCGTCGCCGTTCACCTTCGATATCGGCCGTCAGCCCAACCCGCAGGTGGCCTTCGGCGGGGGCGGTCCGCATCACTGCCTGGGCGCCATGCTCGCGCGCGCCGAGCTTCGTGCGGTCTTCGACGAGTTGCTGTTGCGCTGCAACGACATCACGCTCGGTCCGGCCAAGGCGGCCTACCCGAACCTGCTCACCAACATGTCCATCTATGACGAGATGGCGATTTCGCTGACCGAGCGCCGGTAAATCAATCCTGCAGCCGCAGCGCCGCTTTCGGGCACTGGTCCACCGCGGCGCGCACATCGATCTCCAGCCGCGGCGGCACCGGGCCGTCCGCTATCTGCACCACGTCTTCGTCGCCCAACTCGAACACGTCGGGTGCGAGCGATTCGCAGAAGCCGTTGGCCTCGCACAAGTTTTCGTCAACTGTCACACGCATTCGCTGCCCTCCACTTCTCTCATAGTCCCTTGGGTCGGGTTCCGATCACCCCGCTGGTCGCGAGGCGCGTCAGTTCTTCGTCGCTGAGCCCGCACCGATCCCGCAGGATCTCTTCATTGTGCTCGCCCAACCTCGGCGGTGGCCGCAGCAGCCAGCCTTTCTGTCCGGTGAGCAGCGCGAACGGCGGGCACGGGTAAAGCCCGTCCCCCGTGCTCGCATGGTGCAGCGCTTCGAAAAAGCCACGGGCGCGCAATTGCGGATTTTCGGTCACCAGCGACGGGGACAGCACGGGCGCGGCAGGAATGCCCGCGTCCGCCAGCCGCTCCACCGTCGCGTCCCGCGGCTGCCCGCCGAACCAGTCCTGCAGCCGCCCGTCGACGTCGTCGGCTCGCTCCCGCCGTCCCGCAATTGTGGACAGGCCCTCGTCGCACCACGCCGGCCGGCCCATCAGGTCGACCAGCGCCTCCCATTGCTGGTCGTCCCGGACGGTGACCGCGATCCAGTTGTCTTGCTGCTCACCGGCATCCGCACACCGGTAGATGTTCTGGATCGAATCGCAGTGACCGCGGTTGCCCCGGCGGTCCAACGTGATCCCGAAGACCTCGGATTCGATCGCCTGGACAGCGGTCGCGTTGAGCACCGTTTCCAGCATCGGCAGTTCGACCAGTTGACCCGATCCGGTGTGCTCGGCGAAAATCAGCGCGGCCAGGACGGCGAACGCCGCGTGCACGCCGGCCAGCGGGTCGCAGGCTCCACGTGGCGTCACCGGCGGGGCCTCGGGCAGCCCGGTCACCCAGGCCAGACCCGCGATCTGCTCCATGGTCGGGGCGAACCCGACCCGGTCGCGCCAGGGACCGTCCAGACCGAATGCGGGCATCCGGGCGAAAACCAGTTTCGGGTTGACCTTCAACAGCACATCGGCGGTGAGCCCGAACTGCTCCATCACCCGCGGAGAGAAATTCTCGATTACGACGTCGGCGCCCGCGACCAACTCGGTGCAGAGGCGGCGACCGTCCTCGGAACCCAAATCCAGTGTGACCGAACGCTTGTTGGTGTTCATGGCCTGGAACACCCAGCCGTACTCCCACCAGTCGTCCACGTCGGTGCGCATTCCGCCCGAGTATCGGATCCCGTCGGGTCGCTGAATGGACTCGACCTTCACGACGTCGGCACCGAAGGCGGCCAACAGGTGGGTGGCGGCCGGACCGGCCCAGAAAGCGGTCAGGTCGACGATGCGGACACCCGCCAGCGGCAACTCATGCGACGCGGGTGAACCCGCGAATTCATCTTTACGCCAGGGTGATTCGGCGTCGGCCTCACCGACCGCGGCGGTATCCGACACCGGCGCGGGCGCGCACGCCGACATCAGCCACGGCGGGCGGGGCTGGTGAAAACCGGCGGGGTTATGGGCGAACGCGTCACGCTGCCGCACGTACTCCATGTCCCGGATCGTGGAGCCATTGCCCAGCGCAGCGATCGGCAGCCGGAACAACTGGCCGAGCTCGACGACCTCTCCGACCGTCCGTTCGGCCAGCCAGGGGTGTATCTGTTCGCGGATTAGGTCGCGATAAGCCCAGCGGCCGATCTGGAACCGCAGCTGTTCGATTTCCTCCAGCTGCGGGCACTCGACCATTGCGACGAAGTCGAGCCACTGCTGCCCGGTGACCATCGTGATCCCGACGTAGCCGTCCTTGGCGGGTTCGATCGACGGCACCTCGGTGGTGCGGCTGATCGGCGGGACCCGCAGCAGTTGCGAGTGCAGCCATTCGCTGCTCTGCATCGCGGTCATCGCTTCCAGCATGGACAGATCGAGGTGCTCACCGGAGCCGCGGCGCTCGACGCGGCGGCGCACGGCCAGTGCACCGAACGCGGCGTACACCCCGCCCATGTACTCCCCCAGGTCGCCACCGATCGCGATCGGGGGCCCGGCCGGATCGCCGCGAAAGCCCGGGGAACCCGCCCAGGCCTGCAAGGTGAATTCGCTGGCGGCGCGGTCCGCGTACGGCCCGTCCCAGCCGAAGTCGGAGATCGAGACGATGACCGCGCACGGGGAGACTGTCAGCAGGCCCTGCGGATCGATGCCCAGGGCCGCGGCCCGCGACCTCCCCGCCGTGACGATCACCACGTCGGCGGCGGCGAGTTCGGCCTCATAGCGATCCGAACCCGGGGGGCACGTCAGGCTGCGCTTGCCGGCATTGAGGAAGCTGAAGAACGGTGCATCGGCCCCGTCGGCGATCGGCGAACCGGTGGCGGAGTATCGGCGCAGCCAATCACCTTGCGGTGGTTCGATTTTGTGCACCTGCGCCCCAGCATCGACCAACAGCTTCCCGCAGTAGCTGCCGGCTATCCGGTCACTGATCTCGACGACACGCAAGTCATGCAGCGGCGTCGGCCGACTTTCGGACCGCTCGCTCAATTGCACCCGCCCTCCCGATCGACACGCGATCAGAGAAGCTATTTATATCATTACTGCTAAAATAGCTAAGCCAGTCAGTTGCCGTTGCTTCGAGGATCGGATGACCGCCTTGGGAATTGGCCCCGACGCCCGTCGCCGATTGTCGGCGCCGCGGATCGCCGAGATCGTAGCCGACGAGTTGCGCCGTCAGATCATCGACGGCGAGCTCGCCGACGGCGATCTGCTACCGCGCCAAGAGGTGCTCGTCGAGCAGTTCAACGTCAGCCTGGTCTCCCTGCGGGAAGCGCTGCGGATTCTGGAAACCGAAGGGCTGGTTTCGGTGCGGCGCGGCAACCGGGGTGGCGCCGTCGTGCACGCTCCGGCGAAGACCAGCGCCGCCTACATGCTGGGCCTGTTACTGCAGAGCGAATCCGTTGAAGTCGCCGACCTCGGCATGGCGTTGCAGGAACTCGAGCCGGCCTGTGCGGCGCTGGCCGCGCGGCGACCGGATCGGGCGGACACGTTGGTTCCCGAACTCAAGCAGATCAACGATTCCATGGCCGAGAACCTCGAAGACGGTCGGCTGTTCACCGAAATCGGCCGCCAATTCCACGATCTCATCGTCCACGGCTGCGGCAACCACACCATCATCGCGGTCGTCGGCAGCCTCGAGACGCTGTGGACCAGCCATGAACGACAGTGGGCCGACGAGAGCGCGGCGCGCGGCACCTATCCCTCGTTGACGCAGCGGCGTGCGGTGCTCAGCACACACATGAAGCTGACCGAGACCATCGCCGAGGGGGACGTCGACCGTGCTCGGCGCATCGCCGGACGCCATCTGGCGGACACGCAAACCTACGTGCTCTCTGGTCAGCATGACCAACGGATTTATGCGCTGTCGCCGCAGGCGTTGTCGCGTTCGCGCGACATCCGGCGCTCCTGACGGGCGGTCTGCAACGGTCATGCGAACCGCATTGGTCACGGGCGGCAGTGGCGGTATCGGAAAGGGCTGCGGCCGCAAGCTGGCCGAGCTGGGTTACGACGTGGTGCTGTCGGCTCGCCGCGAAGGCCAGCTGCGGGCGGCTGCGCAAGAGATCGGGGCGCGCTACATCGTGGCCGATGCGTCGGATCCCGACGGATTCTCAGCTGCGATAAGCACATTGGAGACGGTCGACCTCGTCGTGCACGCCGCCGGCACGCTGGGCGGAACGTACGCGCGCAAGCAGACCTTCGAGCAGTGGCAAGCCATCATGTCGGCCAACCTGGATTCGTGCTTCGTGGTGACCGCGGCCGTGCTGCCGCGGATGCGGCCGGGCTCACGGCTGATCTTCATCTCGTCGTCGGCGGCGCACGAGCCGATGCCGGCCAGAACCGCCTACTCCGCATCGAAGGCCGGCATGAACGCGTTCGCGCGTGCCCTGGCGCTCGAGGTCGACCGCGACGGCATCAACGTGCACATCGTCACGCCGGGCCCGGTGGAAACCGAGATGCTGCAAGACGTTCCCTTCGAGATGTACGCGATACAGGTGTCCGATGTCGCGGAGGCGGTGGCCTGGCTGGACACCGTGCAGCCGTCCGTCGACCTGCCGGAGATCCGGCTGTCCGCGGTGCAACGGGGTCCTTACGCCCGGCCTCCGATCGTCCCCACGGAAGCCCGGCGGCGCGCGGCTACGACGCGGGGAACGCCTTGATCACCGTTTCACCGAATTCGTGCAGTGAATCCGGCACGGCGAAATCGGCGAACCACACGTAGAACCGCTCGACCCGTTGCTCGGCCAAACCTTTGAAGTGGCTGACCAGTTCGCCGGCGTCGCCGCAGACCAGGCCCGATCCCAGATTGCCGAATCGCCGCGTGCTCACCTCGCGCACCGCGGCGGGATCGCTGCCCGAGCGGACGAAGCCGATCATCTGTTGAACCGATAGCCGGGCCGACCCCGCCGCCGGGCCGAGCTTCGGCAATTTGTCGAGGTGGTTCGCCGGCAGATTCCACCAATCCGCGTATCTGCGAACGAGTTCCATCATCCGGCGGCCGGTGCCACCCAGAACCAGCGGTATCGGATAAGACCGTCGCGGGGCTTGCGCGGCCGACTCGGCCTGCGCATCGTCGCCCCAGTACTGCCTCATCAGCGCCAGGTGCCGGTCGAGCTGTTCCACCCTGGCCACCGGATCTTGCTGGCCGACATCGAATCTGGTGAACTCCGCGGGCCACGATCCTGCGCCGACGCCCAGGTCGAATCGGCCGCCCGACGCGTCGGACAGGGTGACGGCTTGCTTGGCGAGCACTGCGGGATGCCGGAACGCGTCGCACAGGACGAGGTGCCCGATCCGTAACCGCTCGGTCTTGGCCGCCACCCAGGTGGCGATGCCCATTGCCTCCCAAATACTTTGGTCGGGAAGCCCGGGCGCCTCGAGGTGATCGATGAACGCCATTCCGTCGAAACCACTGGCCTCGGCGTGCGATGCGCGCTCCGCGATGTCGGCCGCCGACAACCGCACCTGCGGCAGGAACAGATACCACTCGACCATGCGCCCACCTATGCGTCAGCTCTCCTGCAATTGCACGAGGTGCCCTAGTTTACTATCTTTATTATGTTAGGGGTCTTATGGATGTCGGACTGAACTCTGAGCAGCTGTCGCTGCGCGCCACCGTGCGCGACATCTTACGCACCGAGTGCCCGCCCGATGTTGCGCGGCAGGCCCTCGACGAAGCGGGCGCCGACCCCGACCGCTGGCGCACGCTGTGGAAGACCGTCGTCGATCTCGGCTGGACGGAGCTTGCCGCCCCTTCAGAGGAAGGGGCCGATGAGTACGGGCCGGTCGAGCTGGCTTTGGTCCTCGAGGAATGCGGTGCCGCCATCGCGCCAATTCCGTTGCTGAGCAGCGTCGGTTTGGCCGCCGGAGCGTTGCGCGGCACCGGGCTTGACGCGGTTCTCACCGACATCGCGAGCGGCGTCGTCGCCACCCTGGCCGTCCACGGTGCGGGGTCGCGACTGCCCGGGGCACCGATGGCGCTGAGTTCGGGCCGCTTGCGCGGCCGGGCGGTCGCGGTGCCCAATCTGTCGCGCGCGGAGCTGATCGTCACGCTGGCACGTTCCGACGACGGCGACACCGTGGCCGCGGTCGCAAGCTGTGGCAGTGGAGTGACCGTGCTGCCCGTGGCCGAGTCCATCGATCCCGCCCAACCGGTGTCGGACGTCGAGGTCGACGTCGAGCCGCTGGCGACCGCGAAAGTGGAACTTGAATCGGCGTTGACCGCGCCGCTGCTGGCGGCGGCGGCCGACCTGGTCGGCGTGGCGGGTGCCGCGCTGAATCGCTCGGTCGAGCACGCGAAGGCGCGACACCAATTCGGCAAGCCGATCGGCGCGTTCCAGGGCATCAAGCATGCGCTGGCCGACAACTACGTGAGCCTGGAACGCGCCCGCAGCCTCACCTACGCTGCGGCCGCACGGCTGGCCGATCCGGCCACGCCACCCGCCGATCTGTGGACGGCCGCCGCGCTGGCCAAGGCCGCGGCCGGCGACGCGGCAACGAACTGCGCGCGCACCGCGGTCCAGGTGCACGGCGCCCTGGGGCAGACGTGGGAGCACGACGCCCACCTCTTTGTGCGGCGCGCCTGGCAGGGCACCGCGATGCTCGGGGACAGCCGCGCCCTCTATCACGAGGTGGGCCGCCGATCGTGTCAGCGGTGCCCATGAGCGCCATCGTCGAGGAATTCGGCTCGTGGTTGGTCGAATTCCTGCCCGATGATTACTACGAGAAGTATCGCGAGTACCGCTGGGATATTCCGTTGCGGCGCGACTACCAACGCGCTGCCTTCGAGGCCGGCTGGTTACAGCCGACCTGGCCGCGCGAGCACGGCGGCCGCTCGCTTGGCTTGCGCGACGCGATGGAAGTCCGGATCGAGGCGGCGACGCGGTCCGCGCCCAAGCTGCCCAACATCGCGGGCCCGGGTGTCGCGGCCCCCGGCATCCGCCAGTTCGGCACGCCCGAACAGATCGAGCGTCTGCTCGTCCCGCTTCTTCGCGGCGACGAGTGGTGGGCGCTGGGCATGTCCGAGCCGGAGGCCGGATCGGACTTCGCCGGTCTGCGCACGAGGGCCGAACTCGACGGGGACGCATTCCGGGTCAACGGCCACAAGATCTGGACCACCCAGGCCCACGAATCGCGTTGGTGCACACTCTATGTCCGCACCGATCCGGAGGCACGCAAACACCGCGGCATCTCCTGCCTCATCCTGGACCTGCAATCGCCCGGGGTCAGGATCGAACCCATCCGGATGTCCTCGATCTCCGACGAAACCTTCTGCGAGGTCTTCCTCGACGACGTCGAAATTCCGGCGGAGAACTTGCTGGGGCCGCTCAACGCCGGGTGGAACGTCGCGATGTCGTCGCTGCACCACGAACGCCAGATGATCTGGATTATGAACTGGGTCGAGATCAAGCGCGGGCTGGACTCGGTACAGGGCAATCAAGATTCGGACCTCTACACGGAATACGGCTCGCTGCTCGCCGATGCTGAAGCGCTGCGCGCCACCGGATACCGCGCCCTGAACAACGAGCTTGCCGGTCGCCCCAGCCCGGAGGCCGACATCATGAAGCTGCTCGGATCGGTTACCTTGCAACGGGTTTGGGAGCTGAGCGCCGCCGCCGCGGGCCCACATTCGGCCGGCGACCCGGATCTGCTGTTCGAACGTCAGGACGCGTTGGCCGCGACCATCTACGGCGGTACGTCAGAGGTGCAGCGCAATATCATCGCCGAGCGGCTGCTCGGGTTGCCGAAGGGATGACGAATATGGACTACGACCTCGGCGACGACGCCGGACAACTGCGAAACCACTTGCGCGAGCTGGTTGCCAACCATATCCCCGCCGACTTCCTCGGTGCCTGTACCGAGAACCCGCAGGACCTGGCCACCACCGAGACGTTCTGCAAACTGCTCGCCACCGAGGGCCTGCTGGCGCTGGCGTGGCCGAAAGAGCATGGCGGCGGCGGTGGTTCGGTCTGGCAGCAGACGGTGCTGCGCGAGGAGATGTGGGCACAGCACGAGCCCCGCGGGCCGCAGTACATGGGGATCAACTGGGTCGGTCCGGCGCTCATGCGCTACGGGACGGACGAGCAGAAGTCCAAGCACCTGGCCGCGATCGCGGCCGGGGATGTGATCTGGTGCCAGGGATTCTCCGAGCCGGAGGCCGGGACGGATCTCGTGTCGTTACGCACCCGCGCGGTGCCCGACAGCGACGGTTGGCGGATCAACGGCCAGAAGGTGTGGACGTCGTACGCGCTGATGGCATCGTGGTGCGTGCTGGCCGCGTGCACCGAGCCCGAGGCCCCAAAGAACAAGCGGCTCACGCTGTTTCTGATTCCGATGGACCGGGCCGGCTTCACCGTCCGGCCGATCCCGTCGATGCTGGGACCGCATCATCTCAACGAGATGTTCTTAGATGATGTGCAGGCGTTCCCCGGCGACGTCCTCGGCGAGGTCGGCGACGGGTGGCGGGTGATGCGCGAGGCGCTGGCTTTCGAACGGGTGGGCATCGCGCGGTACGCCCGGTGCGAGTCGCTGCTGGAACGGATGCGCACCCAACTCGGGGACGAGTGGGACGAGTTGCCCGAAACGATTCGCACCCGTTGGGTACGGGCGCTGGTCGACCTGCGGGTGGCGCGACTGCTGGCCTACCGGGCCGTGTCCCTGCAGGACGCCGCGGCAGCGGGCGCGGCCGCCAGTGCGGCGCGCATCATCACCACGACGTGCGATCAGCTCGTCGCCGAGCTGCTGTTCGACGTGCTGGGCCCGACCGCACTGGACAGCGGCACGTCCGCGGCGCTGCACGGCGCGATCGAAGACCATTGGCGTTACGCACAGGCAGCCACCGTGGCATCGGGCACCATCGAGGTGCAGCGCATGCTGGTGGCCAGAGACGTATTGGGAGAGCACCGGTGAAAACCGATCTACCACAAGACATCAGCGACTTCGCAGCCGTCGCCACCAAGCGGCTCACCCGGCTGGGCGGCCCGCCTGCCGCACTGCGCGCCGAGGCCGACGACACGATCCGGCAGTCCGCCCGGGCGGCCCTGAACGATGTGGGTGCGTTCGAACTCGACGTCCGGGCCGGGGGCGACGACGTGTTGGCCGCCGCGGTGCTCTGTCAGGCCGCCGGCGCGACGGCGCTGCCCTACCCCCTCGTCGAAGAGCTGCTGGCGATCGACGGCGCGCGACTGGCCCTGGTCAATCCCGAGGGGCCACGCATCGACCACGGCGACCTGCCCGGCGACTGGATCGCGGCGGACCTGGACGGCAACCGCTACCGCGCGGAGCTCGCGTCCCGGACGAACGCGAAGCTGGGGCCGTTTCTGGTCCCCGCCACCCTGAGCGCACCCGATGGAACCGTGCCTGCCGCGGACGTTAACCTTCATCTCGTGCTGGGATCATGGCGGATTCTGGGGGCGATGCAGCAATCGCTGCAGATCGTCAGCGACCATGTGCGCGCCCGCATTCAATTCGGCAAGCCACTGGCCGACTTCCAGGCCGTCAGGTTCGCCATCGCGGACGCCGCCGTAGCGGTGCGCGGGCTGCACGAACTCGCCAAATTCACCATCTCGCGTCCCGAATCGGTGCCCTGGCAAGTGCGTTCGTCCGACGCACTCGTGCTTCGGCTCAAGGCGGCCGACACCGCGCGGCAGGTGCTGCGCAGCTCGCACCAACTTCTCGGCGCCCTCGGTTTCTGCGACGAGTCCGATGTCAGCGTGCTCGACCGGCACACCCAACCGCTGATCCGGTTGCCGCTCGGCGCCGAGGAGCTTGCGCTGCGCCTCGTACCCGCCGTCCCCGACGGCTCCCTCGAAACGTTGTTCAGCAGGCCGGTATCGGCGTGAGCACCCAACCCGTCACGGAGGGGGCGTCCCCCAACCCCTTCGCGGACGGAATTCCTTTCTGCACCAAGCTTCGAGAGCTCGCTGAAGAGCGCCGCGACGACGCGGGTGTCACGGTGGTCGCACTGGACGGCTCCGCAACCTCGCTGACCTTCGGTGAACTCGATGCCCGCGCCAACCAGTGGGGGCGTGCCTTCACCGCCACCGGCGCTCAGACGGGTTCTCTTGTCGCACTTGCGATCCCGAACTCCGTCCACCTGGTGCTGGCCGTGCTCGGGTGCTGGAAGATCGGCGCCGTACCCATACCGATGCACTGGGACCTACCCGAATGGGAGCGGGACCGGGTTCGCGAGGTGATCAACCCTGACGTCGTCGTCGACGAAAAGAGCCGTTGGGATCTCGACGCACGCGCGGCCGGCGAGTCCGATGACGCACTGCCCGTGGCCGTTTCCCCGACGGCTAACGGCATCTGCAGCAGCGGTTCAACCGGCGTGCCCAAGGTGATCCTCAACTTGGCGCCGTCGCTGTGGATTCCGCAGCAAGGCGAACCGTTCATGTCGAACTGGACACCGGTTGCTCAGCCGCAGACCATTATGGTGCCGGCGCCGATGTATCACACCAACGGCTTCGCCACGTTCCTCATGCTGCTGGCCGGTGACCACCTGGTGATACTCGAAAAGTTCGATGCAGCACTGGTTTTGGATGTCATCGAACGCTATCGGATCACCAACTTCACGGCCACGCCCACCATGCTGGCGCGCATCGCGGCCCGCCCGGACGTCCGGCAGCGAGACTTGTCCAGCGTCGTCTTCATCCTGCAGGGGGCCGCGGTGATGCCGCCGTCGCTGCTGCACACCTGGTTCGAGTTGCTCAGTCCGGAACAGATCGTGACGGCCTACGGCATGACGGAGAACCTGGGGCTCACCGCTTTGCGCGGCGACGAGTGGCTTGCCCACCCGGGCAGCGTCGGCCGCGGATTCCGGGACACCGAGATCAGGATCCTCGACGCCGATAAGCAACCGCTGGGTCCCGGCGAGGACGGCGACGTGTACCTGCGCGCGGCGATGAGTGCGGGATACCGCTACCTGGGTGGGGCGCCGCCGCTCCCGTCGACCGACGACGGCTTCCGCTCCGCCGGCGACATCGGTCACCTGGACGAGGACGGCTACCTCTACATCGTCGACCGCCGCGTCGACATGATCGTCTCCGGTGGCGCCAATGTCTTTCCGGCGGAAGTCGAATCCGCGCTATCGGGTCATCCGGGCATCGCCGACGTCGTGGTCATCGGACTCGCCGACCAACAGTGGGGGCGCAGGGTGCACGCGGTGGTGCAGCTCGCCCATACCGATGGCGACGGCCCGCTGACCGAACAGCAGGTGATCGACTACGCCAAGAGCCGCCTGGCCCCCTATAAGGCGCCCAAGACCGTCGAGTTCGTCGACGCCATCCCCCGCACCGCGGCCACCAAGGTCAACCGGTCGGCGATGATCGCGGCCAGGGGCGGCTGAGCGCCCGTCAGGTGCAAAGGGTTGGCGCGTCGCACACGTTGCCGGGGCAATACGCCGAGTGTGCGGCGTTCGTCAAGGTTCCCGCGTCCAACAGCGTGACGCCCTTCGCGTCCAGGTTGGAGTGAATTTCGTCGGCGATCTGCTGTGGTGTCCAACCCCACGTCAGGTCGTAACAGACGAGGTGCGCCTCCCCGATGAGCGCCTCTTCGGTCTTCGGCGGCCACGTGAAGCCGGCGGCGTGCAGTTGGGCGAAGTACGCGTCATCAGCGGGGGTGGCGGTCGCGACCGCGGCACTGCTCAGCAGGGCGGCACCGGCCATCACGGGGATGGTCAGTCCGGCCAGCCAATGGGGTGAGGGCATTTGCTGCGCTTCCTCTCTTTTCGACATCGACGATGAACCACAGTCTGCGGGTCCGAAGCTGCGCGGATACGAGGAATGGCGAAAAGCGCCCGGCTGCGTGGCCGATAACTCGCGGTGTGCGTGCCCACTTCGGCGCCATTGTGGAACCGATAGAGGTTTGGGATCGGTAGCCAGCAGAAGACGAAAATCTTTCGCTAGCCGTCGCCCATGCCACGGCCGACAAGCAACGAAGGGATCGCGCCGTGGACGCCATCCGCACACTGAAGAAGATCATCGCCGGCGCAGTGCTGTCGGGTGGTCTGGCGCTCGCCGGTGGCGGGCTTACCGCAGGGATAGCCCAGGCAGACAACCCGGATTGGGGCCCGGCACACCATTGGTGCCCGGGGGAACCCCTCCCCGCGACCGGTAACCACGTCACCGATCCCTTTCGCGGCTGGGACACGAACGTGTGCCATACCTACTACTACCTCTGGCCTGGCATGGGCAATGTCTCCAATATGATTTGGGACGGCGATAACCCGCCCCCGAAGCCCCCGCCGGCGCTCATCACCAGGGACAACTGCCAGCAGATACTCGGGATTTTCTGCCCCAAGGCGTGAACTCAAAGAGGTCAATTTCGCGAATAGGCCAAAGCGCGCGGTAACCTCATTCTCGTAATGCAAGGACCGCGCGATGGAAGGGGCTAAGCGCTGATGGCCGACCCCGGCGACGACGTTGCGGTGACCCGCGGCGACCGATTCATCAAGACCGCCGTCGAGATATTGGGTGAAACGGGACGCACCGATTTCACCGTGCAAGAAGTCGTGGCGCGCTCCAAGACGTCACTGCGCGCCTTTTATCAGCACTTCAGCAGTAAAGACGAATTGCTGCTGGCCCTGTTCGACAGGACCATTGCTCAATCGGTGCAGACCTGGCGCGCCGAGACGACGGGGCTGGACAGCACCGCGGCGCTGAAATTGGTGATCGACCGCATCAGCCAACAACCCGAATCGAGTACCCAAGACAGCCTCAATCGGGCATTGACCCTCTACAACCAGCATTTGGCCGAAACCCGTCCTCGCGAATACGCCCGGGTCCTCTCCCCCTTGCATCGGCTGATTCGCGACATCGTCGGGCAGGGCATCACCGAAGGAGTCTTCAACCCCGGATTGGACGTGGGTGCGGCGGCGGCGATCGTCATGCAAACGGTGATGGGCGCGCAGCGATTGCATTGGCTGGGAGCCGAATTGAACGGCACCCCGGTCGACACCGGCCAGCTGTATGACTTCTGCAACCGTGCGCTCGGGATCCGCGACGTCGAGGAGGAGTCGGCCCCGCCCTCACTGGGCGAGCTGTTCGCCCAGATCGGCATGCGCCCGGGCACCCGCGACGGCGAATTCGCGATGACCATGCCCGTGAGCCCGCAGGTGGTCAATACGTCCGGCGCGCTGCAGGGCGGTTTGATCGCCACGCTCGTCGACGTGGCGGGGGGCCAGTTCGGGCTGGGCTATCTGCAGCCGGGCACCACGATGACGACCGCCGACCTGTTCATCCGCTACCTGCGACCCATCCGGCAAGGGTCGGCCTTCGCCGTCCCGCGAATGCTGCGGTCAGGCCGCCGGGCGATGGTCATGCAGGTGGACATTTACGGCGACGACGAGGAACTCCTGGCCACTGCGACGGTGAACTTCGCGGTGATTGATGGAGCGACGCCGAAGCTCCCCGACTGGCCGCGGGCCTGAGCGGCCGCAGCGCCGGTACACCTTGTTGTACAAAAGTGGTAACGTCATTACCACAGATAGAGAACCCAAGACTTCGCCCAAGGAGATCGCCATGCCCTCTCGCGAGCTTTCCTTCCCCGTGTTCGACGCCGACAACCACATGTACGAGCCGCAGGAGGCGCTGACCAAGTTCCTCCCGGACAAGCGCAAGAACGTCATCGACTACGTGCAGGTCCGCGGCCGCACCAAGATCGTGGTGCGCGGCCACATCAGCGAGTACATCCCCAACCCGACCTTCGAGAAGGTCGCAAAGCCCGGCGCCCAGGAGGACTACTTCCGCAACGGCGCGCAGGGCAAGACCTACCGCGAAATCCTCGGCGAGCCGATGAAGGCCATCCCAGCGTTCCGCGAGCCGGGTGCGCGCCTCGAGGTCATGGACGAGCTCGGCATCGATTACGCCCTGATGTTCCCGACCCTGGCCAGCCTGGTCGAGGAGCGTCTGAAGGACGACCCTGAGATGACCCACGACGTCATCCACGCGCTCAACGAGTGGATGCACGAGCAGTGGACGTTCAACTACCAGGACCGGATTTTTGCCACCCCGGTGATCACCCTGCCAATCGTCGATCGCGCCCTCGAGGAGCTGCAGTGGTGTCTGGAGCGCGGGGCCCGCACCATCCTGGTCCGCCCGGCCCCGGTCCCCGGTTATAAGGGCAGCCGGTCGTTCGGGCTCGAAGAGTTCGACACCTTCTGGCAGGCCTGCATCAAGGCCGAGATCCCGGTCTCGATGCACGCCTCCGACAGCGGCTACTCCGAGTTCGCCAACGTCTGGGAGCCGGGCGACGAGTTCCTGCCGTTCAAGCCGACCGCCTTCCGCAGCTTTGCGATGGGCCATCGGCCGATCCTGGACGCGATGGGCGCGCTGGTGTGCCACGGCGCGCTGTCCCGCAACCCCGAGCTGCGGATTCTGTCGATCGAAAACGGCGCCGACTGGGTGCCCGATCTGTTCAAGGGCCTCAAGGGTGTCTACAAGAAAATGCCGCAATCGTTCAGCGAGGACCCGATCGAGGCGTTCAAGCGCTGCGTCTACATCACCCCGTTCTGGGAGGACCGGTTCAACGAGATCGTGAACATGGTGGGAACCGACCGGGTGATGTTCGGCTCCGACTGGCCGCACCCCGAGGGCCTCAAGGACCCGATCAGCTTCGTCGACGAGCTGACGGACTTCTCCGAAGAAGACATCGCCAAGATCATGGGCGGCAACCTGATGAAGCTCATGAAGGTTTCGAAGCCGGCCAAGAAGCCCGTCTCAGCCTGATCGAATAGCAGTGCCGTTTCCCGGTGAGATGTCCGATGGCTCACCGGGATTCGGCGCGCTGAATGCTTTGGCACACGCGAGCAACGAGATCGCTGCCGGCCCTGCCGAGTAAGCCTGCGACGCTTGAGGTTCGCTGGAAAGTCGCCGTTCGTTGCGAACCGGCTGATCGACGAAGCCGCCTGTGCGCCCATTACTTTGAATCTATTCGCCCATGGGCCCGAGGCGACACCAAGCGGACGGTTAGGGAACCGTTGCTCAAAGCACCGGTTCCCGTTGTAATCTGATCCACGACGTGTGCAGAATTGGTCAACCCATTTGACCTGGTTTCCGACTCGGTCCCGCATGCAGGTCGGTCGGAGGCACCTTTAGGAGGGCGGCCGGGTGGTGGCCGAAAAGCACTGGGACAAAGCCGTGGGCGCGGCCGACGATGTGCGTCGCATCTTCGAAAGCGTGCCCGCGGCGCTGATCGGCTTGGAGGGGCCCGATCATCGATTTGTCGCGGTCAACGCCGCTTATCGCCCCTTGAGTCCGAAGCCCGATCCCATCGGGCTGCTCGCGCGCGAGGTCTACCCCGAACTCGGTAGCCAGCAGATCTTCGAGATGCTCGACCGGGTTTACCAAACGGGTGATTCACAGATCGGGGCGGAGTGGCGGCTGCAAGCCGACTACGACGGCACGGGTGTCCAGGAGCGGTTCTTCGACTTTCTGGTGACTGCGCGCCGGGGCGAAGACGGAACCATCGAGGGCGTTCAGATCATCTTCGACGACGTCACGGAACGGGTGCGGGCACGGGCGGCCGCCGAGGCGCGTATGGAGGAACTGTCCGAGCGCTATCGCAACGTACGCGATTCGGCCACCGTGATGCAGCAGGCCTTGCTGGCACCATCCGTACCGGTGATTCCCGGCGCCGACGTCACCGCCGAGTACCTTGTCGCGGCGGAGGACACCGCGGCCGGTGGCGACTGGTTCGATGCGATACCCCGAGGGGATCGGCTGGTCCTCATCGTCGGGGATGTGGTCGGCCACGGCATCGAAGCCGCCGCGGTGATGTCGCAGTTGCGCACCGCGTTACGAATGCAGATCCTGGCGGGGCACGCGATCACCGAGGCCCTCGCGGCAGTCGACAGCTTCCACGAGCACGTGCCCGGCTCGAGTTCGGCCACGATCTGCATCGGCGCACTGGAATTCGCCACAGGCGAATTCCAGTACTGCACCGCCGGACACCCGCCACCGCTGCTGGTCGGCGCCGACGCGGACTCCCGTTACCTGGAACCAACCGGCGCCGGACCGTTGGGCAGCGGCACCGGCTTTCCCGTCCGCACCGAAGTCGTTGGCGTGGGCGACGTCATCCTGCTCTATACCGACGGCCTGATCGAGCGCCCCGGCCGGCCGCTGGTGGCCAGCACCGCCGAATTCGCCGAGCTGGCCGCGAACATCGCCAGCGGCCAGAGCGGCTTCGTCATCGAGTCGTCGATGCGCCCTATCGACCGAATCTGCTCGGACACACTGGAATTGCTGCTGCGCTCTACCGGCTACAACGACGACGTCACACTGCTCGCGACGCAGGTTCGCACGCCACCGCCCCCACTGAACATGACGCTGGATGCCACCATTCACGCGGCGCGCGCGGTGCGCTCCCGGTTGCGCGAGTGGCTGGCGGAGATCGGCGCCGACGCCGACGACATCTCCGATGTCGTACACGCCGTTTCCGAATTCGTCGAGAACGCGGTCGAACACGGCTATGCGAAACAGCCTTCCGGCACCGTCATCCTCGAAGCTTCGCTTTCCGGCGACGGCAACCTGCACGCGTCGGTCATAGATCACGGCCGCTGGAAGGACTACCGCGAAGGCGAGAAGGGCCGCGGACGCGGGCTGGCCATGGCCGAAGCCCTGGTGTCCCGGGCGCACATCACCCGCGGAGCCGACGGGACGACGGCCAGTCTGACGCACCGCCTCTGGCGACCCGCCAACTTCGTCACCGACACGCTGGTCAGCCGCGCGGCCCAGCAGCGGGCGGTCAACTCCGAATTCGTCTCCACCATCATCGAACCCGGTCGCATCATGGTCAGCGGCGACGTCGACTCCGACACCGCATCCACCTTGGATCGTCAGATCGCGGTCGAAAGTCGTTCCGGCATAGCCCCGTTGACGATCGACCTGAGCGCCGTCACCCACCTGGGATCGGCGGGCGTCAGCGCGCTGGTGGCGGCACGCGATCGAGCCCGCCGCCACGGCAGCGAGTACGTATTGGTGGCCCCGCCGGCGAGCCCGGCGCACCACGTCCTGTCCCTCGTCCAGATTCCGGTTGTCAGCAGCCTTGCCGAGAATGTCGTCGCCGAAGGTTAGGGCGAGTCGGATCGCCTGCCATGCCGCACTTGGTTGAACGGCACCCCGCGGTCGGCTGCATATTCCCGGGGGAACCCCAGCACCCGCTCGCCAATGACATTGCGCGCCATCTCCGTTGTCCCGCCGCCGATGGCGACCGTCTGGCGCGCCAGCGACCGTAGTCCGGTCTGCAGGCCCGCGCCGGGTTCCCCGACCACACCGGAGGCTCCCGCGATCGCCAGGGCGGTGTCCACATCCAGAGTCACCGTCTCGGAGTGAAACAGCCGGATGAGCGTTCCGGCGGCAGGCGGCAGCTCCCCGTCGCGGACACTGGTGTACACGTGCGCGATCAGTTGCTGCGCGACGGCGCGGTGTACCAGGACCCGGCCGGCCATCTGCTGCACGCGTTCGTTGTCGGCCTGGCCCGTCTGCTCCGCAAGGGCAACGTAGTCAACGGGATTCGCGTTGCCACCCTCGCTGCCGCTTCCGCTGGCGAATTCCGAGCCTTGTCCGACCGCACGGCGTTCGTGATAGAGCTGACGCGACGCCACCGCCCAGCCGCCGTTGACCTCACCCACGACGGCGTCGTCACCGACGTCCACCCCGTCGAGGAATTCCTCACAAAACTCCTTCGAGCCGCTCAGCATCGTGATGTGGCGCAACGTGATTCCGGGATGATGGATCGGCACCAGAAACATCGTCAGGCCCTCGTGCTTGGGCACAGCCCAGTTGGTGCGCGCCAGGCACAGTCCGTAGTCGGCCGCGAACGCGCTGGTACTCCACGTCTTGGCGCCGTTGAGAACCCATCGGTCGCCTTGTCGTTCGGCCCGGGTCAGGACACCGGCCAGATCCGATCCCCCACTGGGTTCGCTCAGTAGCTGCACCAGCACCTCATCGCCCCGCAGCGCCGCGGCGATGTGCCGCTTCTTCTGGTCTTCGGTGCCGGTGTCGAGCAGGGTGGCGCAGCAGATGGTGAACGTCGGGATGTTGAGGATCAACGGCATCTCATACGAGAGGCTCTCCACGTCGAAAGCCCTCTGATACTCGTAGTCGAGCCCCAGGCCACCGTACTCGCGGGGAAAGCAGATACCTGCCAATCCCCCTTCGTACAAACGCTTTTGCAGTTCACGGGCGCGCAGCCACGATCGCTCTTCGTCGCGCGGCGCGGGCGGCGGGGCCTCGGGGTCGATGGCGGGCATGTTGTCCGCCAACCACGCCCTGGCCCGGGCGGCGAACTCGGCAACGGATTCGGTCTTCGTCATGTGGCTGACCGGGCCGCTTTCTCGTACTCGTACACGCGCAGGTTGTGTTCCTCCGGCGTCCCGAACATGGACCGGTACAACGTGACCCGGCGCAGATACAGGTGCAGGTCGTGCTCCCACGTGACGCCGATCCCGCCATGCATCTGCACACACGCCTGAACGATCTGGCCGGCCATCTCGCTCACATACGACTTCGCGATGCTGGCGGACAAGCCCGCCGTGGGTGAACCACCGGCGATGTCGGCGACCGCGGCCGCGGTCGTCGCGCGACAGGCCTCCAGCCACAGCTTCATATCGGCGAACCGGTGTTTGAGGGCTTGGTAGGACGCCAGCGGGCGGCCGAAAGTGTGGCGGTCCAAGGCCCATTGGGTGGTGAGGTCGAACACCGTCTGCAGTACACCGACCACCTCGGCGCACTGCAGCACTTGGGCGATCTGGCTCTGCCGCTCGATCAGCGCGGCGGTCTCAGCGGCGGTGCCGACCGCGGCGGAGCCCTGCACGACGACACCGTCGAAACGCACTCGGGCGTACTGCTTGACCAGGTCCACCGACTGCTGGGGCTCAACCGTGACGCCCGGCGCGTCCGTCGGGACCAGGAACTGGCGAATGTCGCCACCGCATCGCGCCACGACCAACAGCACGCCGCTCTGGGCGCCGGCTTCGACCCGGTCCTTGATGCCGTCGATGCGATAGCCAGATTCGGTCGGCTCGGCCGTCACCGACGGATTCAGCGGCGCCCAGCCTTGACCCGGCTCGCACACCGCCCAGGACGCCACCTGTTCACCCGACATCAGCGCCTCGATGGTGGCGGCGTGCGCCTGGCGATCCGCGCACTCGGCGAGGGCCGTCAGCACGACGCTGACCGGATACAGCGGTCCGGGCGCCACCGTCCTGCCGAGTTGCTCGGCGACCGTAGCCAGATCCGACAGGCCACTGTCCGATACGCTGCCGCCGCCCAGCTCGTCCGGGACCAGCAGGCTCGTCCAGCCGAGCTCCGTGGCGCGCTGCCACCACGCCGAATCGAACGAGACCCCCGCGGCATGCAACTCTCGCACGCGGCGCAGTGGCACCTCCTTGTCCAGGAAGGCTTGGGTCGTGGAGGTGAAAAGCGTCTTTTCGGGCGAGTCGAGTGTAGTCATGCGGCCGACGGGATCCTTTGTGGCATTCGAGTGCTGAGCTGCAGGGAAGGGAAACTACTTCGCCGTTTGACCATCCGGCTGATCGCTTCTCGTCGGAGTTCGCTGGCGACTCCGATGTTAGCAATGCTCCCTACGGTAAGAGATACCGGAGTGCAGTCGATAGTGATGGCGTTCACCCACTACATGGCGAACACGCGACGCAGCGACCGGGCATGCAGGGCCCGGTTCTCTTGAGAGACATCCCAATCGGGAACCAACGTGTCGAATCCATTGAAAGCCGCTGCGATGACGTGCAATTCGGTGTGTACGTAGGCGTGCAGCAGCCGGTTGGCGTAGTCGATGGCTTCGTCGCGGCACGGATCGATCTCCGAGCAGCTGATGAAGGTGGGCGGCAGACCCTCGAGGTTGGCGCGGTGTGCGGGCACGTGTTGACCGCTGGCGCTGGCATGGCCCAGGTAGTGGTTCCAGGCCCGGCTCACCGCGGGACCGTTGAGACCCGGGGTGCGCTGAAACTCGCGCCGCGACGGCGTGGCATCGGAGTCGAGCATCGGCTGGTGCAGGATCTGCACCAGGATCTGTGGCCCCTCGTCGTCGAACATCCGCTGCGTCAGGCCCGCGACCAGCGCGGCGCCCGCGTCCCGACCCATCACGGCGATGCGACCGACGTCCACGTTGAGCTCGGCGGAATTACGGATGGCGTAGTAGAAACCGGCCTCGACATCGTCCAGCGCCGCGGGGCACTTGTGCTCCGGCGCGAGCCGGTAGTCGACCGATACCAGCAGGCAGCCGCCGGCTCGGGCCAGCTCCACGCATTGCGCGTGGTCGGTGTCCAGATTTCCGGTCACAAACCCCCCGCCGTGCGCATAGAGGACCAGCGGTAGAGCCGACTGCGCCTGATCCAGGTCGGGCCCCCGGTAGAAACGCAGGTTCAGCTGGTGGCCGCCCGGACCGGCGATGGATCGCGTTTCGACGGCGACACCGCTGGTGTCCACCGCTGCGGCGCGCTCGGCCGCGAGCCGGTCGGCCTGCTCCCGCTCGGCGGGCAACGTCTCGGTGCGGAATTCGAAGGCGCCGTGTTCGATGGCGGCATCCCGCAGCGCGGGGTCGATGCGGTTAAGGCCTTGTGGGCGCGTCAGATTCGTCTGCGTCATACCCTCTCATCTCTCGGACTCATTGTCCGGCCCCGGCCGGGACCTTGCTGGACGTTCCCTTCAAGGTAGACCTGCGTTTCCGCACGGTGAACGATGAGGTACTTGTCGTTGCCACGCGCCAACAGTCAGGTGATCCAGCCGGCCGCGGTGTGCGTGACCTCGGACTCCTGCCCGGCGTAGCCCCGCCGGCTCACCGCTCCCCCGGCAGCGCCTTCACTGTCGTCGGTAGCCCGTACAGGGCCGTCGCATTGCCCCGCATGATCCGCTCGCGGTGCTCGGCCGGGAACCGGTTGATCGCGTACGCCGGAGCGTCATAGCTCCAGTGCGGATAGTCCGTCGAGAACATGAGGTTGTCGCCCAGGTCCATCATCTCCAGGTACTGGCGGAACGCAACGGTGTCGACATCCTCCAGCGGCTGGGTGGTGAAGCGCACGTGCTCGCGCACATAGTCCGACGGGCGGCGACGCACCTGCGGCAGGTCGCCACGGCGCGCTTCCCAGATCCGGTCCATCCGTGACATCACCGGCATCGCCCACGTGAAGCCGCCCTCAACGAAGACCACCCGGAGATCGGGGTGCCGGTCGAAGGCGCCGTCGAACACCAGGCTCATCAGGTGCGAGACGTAAAGCAGCGGCCAGGCCGCGAAGAAATCGTGCCAGTGCGCGGGATTGCCGACGGGGTAGATCGGGATCAACTCGAACGGCGTCTGACCCATCAGGTGCGTGGCGACCGGGAACCCGTTGCGCGACGCGGCTTCGTAGATGGGATCGAAATGCGGGTTGCCGAACGGGATTCCGCGAGTCTGCGGTGTCATCAGCACCTGAGCCATGTAGGGGTGGCCGGCCCACCGTTCGATCTCGCGCGCGGCGTGCTCGGGTGTCTGGGCGCTGACGCTGATGGAGCCGCGCCAGCGGCCGTGCGCGTTGTATCGGTCCAGCCACACGTCGGCGAGCCAGTCGTTGTACGTCGCCTTCAGCACGTGCTCGGCCTGCGGCAGCTGCGCGTCGCACATCGGCTCTAGCGACGCGATGCTCACGCCGGCATCCACGAGCAACTGTTTGGCGGCGAAGTCCGGGTCGCTGCCGGCGACCCCGCCGCCCGGCGGCGCGGCGTCGAGTCGCAGCGACATGGTCTTGTACGAATCCGGGGTGTCGTAGAAGTGCGGCACAGGTGCGACCGCGTTTCCGGACGGCCAGATCTTGTCCACCCAGTCGGCCGGTGCGTAGGACTTGAGCACGTCGGCCGATACCGGCAGGGGGTGCACATCGGTGTCGACGATGGTGACCGCTATTTCGTCGGAGTGACCGCGTGCCGATTCGACCCGCTCGATCGTGGTCATAGGACACTCTCCTTCAGCCCGTAGAGCTCACTGGCGTTCTGCCACAACACCTTGTCTCGTTGCGCATCGTCGAGGCCGGCGGTCGCCACGTCGGGCGTCAGCGCGGACCAGTGCGGATAACTCGACCCGTACATCAGCAAGTCGGCCTTGCCGGTGAAATCGATCCAGCGTTTGGTGTTCTCGGTTTCCACCGGTCCGTCGAAGGCCGACGAGCAGAACCGGACATGGCCGGGCAAGTACTCGCTGGGATAGCGGTCGACCCACGGCGTCTGGTCGCGCATCGACAACCAGAAGGTGTCCAGTCGCCAGATCAACGGGGTGAGGATGTCGTAGCCGCCGTCGGCGAACACGAATTTCAGGTTCGGGTGCCTACCGAACACGCCCTCGACGATCAGCGTGGACAGGTGGACGAAGTAGTTCAGCGGCATGAAGGCCGCATACCCCGGGTAGGTGTGGGCGTGGCCGGCGAAGGTCGGCGCGTAGTCGACGCCGTTGCCGCCGTTGATGTGCACCGCGACCGGCAGGCCGTGGGCTGCGGCGGCCTCCCAGATCGGCTCGAACACCGGCTTGCCGTATGGCTCGCGCGACTGCATCGGGACACCGACCTGGACCAGCTTCGGATGATCGGCGAGACGCTCGATTTCCGCGACCGCGCCCTTGGGGTCTTCGGGATTGACGCGAATGGTGCCCAGAAACCGGTTCGTGGTGTCGGGCTCCAGCCACCGGTCGAGCAGCCAGTCATTGACTGCCGCGCAAATTCGGCTGTTGAGTAGATAATCGGCGATGTTGCCGCGCGTCAGCGGGTTCAGGATGGCGTACGCGACGCCGGCCTCATCGAACAGGTGCCGGGCGACGGTCTCGGGATCCGACCCCGGGTAGTGCTCGCCGTAGAGATCCGCGCGATAGTCACCCCCGGGAGCCTGATACCACTGCTGTTCGACGTCGGGGATCGACCGCAGCTGGTGGGCCGCCGCGAGATAGCGCCGGATTTCGGCGTTGTAGCGAAAATGCGGCTGCAAGTTGGCATCGACGATCGGGCTCATGCGGTGAGATACACCTCCCCGTCGGTGACGTCGACTTCGTACGTCCGGATGCGTCGCGTCGAATCGGCGACGTTTTGACCGGTTGTGATATCGAATTCCCAATTGTGCCAAGGGCATCGGACGATTTGGCCATCGCGGACCCGCCGCAGTCCGCCGGGTTCGTGCGGCGCGGATTCGTTGGTACCGCCGATCAATCCGAGGCACAGCGGCGCGCCTTCGTGCGAGCAATAGTTGACGATGGCGTAAAACTCGCCGCGCACGTTGTACACGCCCACACCGAATTTCCCGACGTCGACCAGTTTCATCGCACCAGGCGGCAGCTCGTCGGCCGAGCATACGAATCGCCGTTGGGGCACTTGAATCACCGCCTTCGTGATGCCGCGCAGTATCAATACTGTGCCCGTTACGGTAGCCACTACAAGTCGTTGGGCTTCGTTGCTATTTATACTATGATAGCGATATTCCCATATCCGAAGGAGCGGCAATGGCGCTGCGCACCGAACACCCCGACTATGGGGGCCAACCCGTCACCCTCGACACCACCGGCGAGACGAGCCCGTACCCGTTCTTCGAGTACATGCGGCACAGGGATCCGGTCTGGCACGGCGCCTTCATGGACTCCGAACAGATGCCCGAGGAACTGCGGCCGGCCGACGAGTGGGTGCTGTTCGGTTACGACGCCGTGTTTCAGGGCTTCCGCGACGACCGGATCTTCACGTCGGCCGCCTACGACAAGACAATCGGATTGGTCATGGGCCACACCATCCTGGCGATGGGCGGCAAGGAGCACCACGATCACCGAAACCTGGTGGCCAAGGCTTTCCGGGCGACCGCCCTGGAACGTTGGGAACCGTCGGTCATCGGCCCGGTGTGCGATCAGCTGGTCGACGAAATCAAGAACGATGGTCACGCCGATCTGGTGAAGGCGCTGACGTTCGAGTTCCCGACGCGAATCATCTCCACGTTGCTCGGACTGCCGCCGGAGGACCTCGACATGTTCCGGCGGCTGTCGCTGGACCTCATCTCGATCCCGACCGACATCATGGCGGGCCTTAACGCGGCGACCGAGCTGCACGGCTACTTCCTCGAACAGGTCGAGCAGCGCCGGCGCAAACCCACCGACGACATCATCGGTGACCTGGTCGCCGCCGAGATCGACGGCGAAAAGCTGACCGACGAGGCCATCATCGCGTTCCTGCGCCTACTGCTTCCGGCCGGGCTGGAGACGACCTACCGCTCGTCGGGCAATCTGCTGTACCTGCTGCTGACCCATCCCGAGCAGCTGGCTTCGGTCTATCAGGACCGGTCGTTGATTCCGATAGCCATCGAAGAGGGGCTGCGCTACGAGACGCCACTGACGATGGTCATGCGGACCACGACCGAAGAAATCGAAATCGGCGGCAAGGCCATCCCGGCCGAGGCGCAGGTGGACATGTGCATAGGCTCGGCCAACCGCGACGAGACGCGCTGGACCGACCCCAACACGTTCGACATCCGCCGACCGCGGCAAGCTCACATCGCATTCGCCGGCGGTATCCACATGTGCCTCGGTATGCACCTGGCACGGCTGGAAACGCGGGTCATCTTGAACAGCCTGTTCGACCGCGTGAAGGATTTGGCCTTCGTGCCCGACGACGGCACCGCTGTGGAGTCCAAGATCGTCGGGCTCACCTTCCGGTCGCCCAACAAACTTCCGGTCACGTTCAGCCCGGCCGCATGAAAAGCCAGGCGGCGATCCTGCACGACGTGGGCGGGCCGTGGTCCGTCGAGGAATTCGAACTGGACCCGCCCAAGGCCGGCGAAGTCCTGGTGCAGATGGCCGCGGCGGGCCTGTGCCACTCGGACGACCACATCCTCAAAGGCGACATGTCGGCACCCAACGAGGTGATGCGATCGCTGGGGTTGCCGACCATGTTCCCCACCATCGGCGGTCATGAGGGAGCCGGTATCGTGCGCGAAGTCGGCCCTGACGTAACCGATTTCGCGCCGGGCGACCACGTGGTGATGTCATTCGTCGCGGTATGCGGGCAATGCCGTTGGTGCGCGACGGGGATGGAGTACCTGTGCGACGTCGGCATCGGCACCATGATCCCCGGGATGCCCACCGACGGAACGTTCCGCCATCACACCGCCGACGGCCATAACCTGGGCCATCTGGCCAAGGTCGGCGCGTTCGCCGAACACACTGTGGTCTCGACGGATTCGCTCGTGAAGATCGAGCCGGACCTGCCATTGGTGCCGAGCGCGTTGCTGTCCTGCGCCATTCCCACCGGCTATGGGTCGGTGGCCAACCGCTCCGGCATGCGCGCCGGCGATACCGTCGCCGTAATCGGCGTCGGCGGGATCGGCACGGGCGCCATCCAGGGCGCCCGGATCGGGGGCGCCGCGCAGATCATCGCCGTCGATCCGGTTGAATTCAAACAGAAGTCGGCGTTGCGGTTCGGCGCGACGCACAGCGTCGCGACCGTCGCCGAGGCGCTGGATCTGCTGCGGGGCCTGACGTACGGGGTCATGGCCGACGCCGTGGTGGTCTCCCCCTCCCTGATCACAGCTGCGGACGTCCGGGACGCGCTGCAGCTCACGCGTAAGGGTGGGACCTGCGTGCTGACCGGCATGACGTCGCAGCTGACTCGGTCGGTCAAGATCGACCTGCAGGACTTCATCCTGATGAACAAGACGTTGGCGGGCACCGTGTTCGGCTCGTGCAATCCGAGGGCGGACATCCACCGGCTGGCCCGCCTCTATCAGACCGGGCAGCTGCAGCTCGAAGAGATGATCACCCGACGCTACCGCCTGGACGAGATCAACGACGCCTACGACGATCTCCTCAACGGCAAGATCGTGCGGGGCATCGTCGATTTCGGAATCGCCTGAGGTTACCGATTGCCGCCCATCAGCCGTTGCATCTGACCGTAGGCGTCGATCGGGCTGTGTAGCGCCAGGCCGCCGTCGGCGTGCACGATTTGTCCGGTGACCCAAGGCAATTCGAGGACCCCCACGATGGCCCCGGCGACGTCGGCGGCCACGCCCACACCGCCCAGCGCCGTCCGTTCGGACAAGCCCTCGACCCAGCCGGGGAGTTGCTCGGGCTTCGCCAGCATCGGGGTTCTCGTGACGCCGGGTCCGACGGCGTTCACCCGGATCCCGTAGCTGCCCCACTCGACGGCGGCGACCTTCACCAGCATGTCCACCCCCGCCTTCGACACACAGTAGGCGCCCATATCCCGGTCGGCCACGGTGCCGCTGATGCTGGAGACGGAAACGATCGAACCGCCTTCACCGGCCTCGACCATCGCTTGCGCGGCAGCGCGAATCGTCAGGAAAGTGCCTGTGAGGTTTACGGCCAGCACCCGTTCCCACTCCGCGTGCTCCTGCTTGAGCAGCAGGCCCGAGGCGCCCACCCCGGCACAGGTCACGACGCGGGTCGGCACACCGTGCTCGCGTACGGTTCGCTCTATCGCGACCGACACCGCGCCGGGATCGCTGACATCACAAGCGATATCGCCACCCTTGAGGTCCCACACCACGACGTCGTGGCCCGCGTCGCGCAGCCGTCCGACGACCTCGAGCCCGATGCCCGAGGCTCCCCCGGTCACCAGCGCGGTCGCACCGGCGGTCACCGGG
>NZ_JAFAUS010000022.1 GCF_019243155.1 Mycobacterium sp. | reverse complement strand
ACCTACCGGGGCCTACATGACACGCGCGCCTTCCGTTCTTTCGACTTCACGGAAAGCGCGCTGATGCTGGGAAAACCCCGACGTCCGAGTGTACTCGATTCCCCTCAAGCGCAGGAAATCCGAGACTGATCACACCGTCCTGACGACTTGACCGGATTCCGGGTCCCACCTGAGCTGGATGGCGTCGTCTTTGGTCGCTTCCCTGTCCCGGTACTGCCCCATCAACGTGGTCGAGGCCTCCATCACGACCTCACCGCCCTCATTGGTGCAGATGTTCCGGGTGACGACGATGTCGGCGCCGAAGCGCTCGTTGACCGAATCGACCTCCATCCGCGCCCACAGCTTGTCGCCGGCCAGGATCGGCTTGTACCAGACGAACCGCTGTTCGACCTGAACGATCACCAAGTCCTCCATGCCCAGGTCGACATGGCGGAAGAAATCTAACTGCACGTACTTGGCGAAGATCGTGACGAGGGTCAGCGGCGCGACGATTGCGTCGTAGCCGAGGTCGGCCGCCGCAGCCTCGTCGAAAAAGGCCGGGTGGTCGCACTTCACAGCCCGGGCGTACTCGCGAGCCTGTTCGCGGCCCACGACGAAATAGTCCGGATACCGCCAGATCATCCCGCGGATATCGGTTTTAAGAGCCATGGAGTTACGCCAGCGTGGCTGACGCGATGGCCCTGCCGAAGATCTTCTTGCCGCCGGTGGTGGCCGTCAGAGCGATGGTCACGGACTTGGTCTCCGGATCGACGGACTTCACTCGACCGCTGAAGACCAACTCGGCTCCTTTGCCGTCGTTGGGCACCGGCACCACGGCGGTGAACCGCACGTTGTATTCGGTGACGGCACCGGGGTCACCGACCCATGAGGTGACATAGCCCCCGCCGATGCCCATTGTCAGCATGCCGTGCGCGATCGCTGTTTCGAGCCCGACGACCTTTGCGATCTCGTCGTCCCAATGGATCGGGTTCAGATCGCCGGATACCCCTGCGTAATTGACCAGGTCCTGGCGGGTCAGCGGGTAGGTCCGCTCCGGCAGTTGATCACCCACCTTGACCGAGCTGAACTCACGCAGTGGCATCGGTAAATCCCTCTTCTCCATCGTCGCCGGCACGACCCGCCAAGGTTGTGTAAGTCTCTTGCACGACGTCGCCGCTTTCGTTGGTGATGACGTTCTTGGTCACGATGATCTGGGTGCCATGCGAGGTGCGCATCGCATCCACGTAGACGTCGCAGTACAGCTTGTCTCCCTGCACGAGCGGCGCAAAGAACTTAAGCACCTGATCCACCTGGACGATCTGTGCGTCCTGAACCGCGATGTTGGCGTGTTTAAAAAACGCCGATTGCGCCATGTAGCCGAACACGCACACGAACGTCAGGGGGGCCAGCAACCCATCGTAGCCAAGCTCGGCCGAAGCCTTCTCCTCGAAAAACGCGGCGTCGTCGTTCTGCACGGCGACGGCGTACTCGCGGACTTTCTCCCGCTCCACCTCGTAATGGTCGGGGTAGCGGTAGTGCATCCCGACGATGTTCTCGGTTAATGGCACGGTTCTAAAATCTACCTAGTCGATCTGAATAAAAGCGCCCGGGCAACGCTAGCGCGTCTCGCGGTGCGCTTGGTGCTTGCCGCAGTTCGGGCAGAACTTCTTCAACTCCAGTCGGTCCGGGTCGTTTCGGCGGTTTTTCTTGGTGATGTAGTTGCGGTGCTTGCACACCTCACACGCCAAGGTGATCTTCGGTCGCACATCGGTACTGGAAGCCATGACGGTTCTCTCTCAAATCTCTCAAAACGCTTACGTTGTTGTGTTGTAGCGATGGCCGGACTCGAACCGGCGACCTAACGATTATGAGTCGTTCGCTCTAACCGACTGAGCTACATCGCCTCTGGCCACCCCGTTTGGGGTTGGAGCCGCCCTGCCTGCCCGGCGCCCGCCGAGCCCCCTAACGGAATCGAACCGTTGACCTTTTCCTTACCATGGAAACGCTCTACCGACTGAGCTAAGGGGGCCGTTCACCCGAAGCGACCAGTCGTGCCGCGGGCCTAAAAGAGGGTACAGCCTGGCTCGCAACGGCACCAAACCACGAGTCGGGCCGTTCGGTGGGTGCGGCCGAACGGCGGCGGTCGCGCGGCAATTGCGAAGTCGCGGCGGGCCGTTTCTCGACCACGTCCTAGTCTGGTCCACGTGTCAGAGGACAGGCTCTACTTCCGCCAACTGCTCGCCGGTCGTGATTTCGCCGCCGGCGACATGTTCGCGACCCAGATGCGCAACTTCTCCTATCTGATCGGCGATCGGCAGACCGGTGATTGCGTCGTGGTCGACCCCGCCTACGCCGCCGGCGATCTGCTCGACATCCTCGAGGCCGACGACATGCACCTGTCCGGGGTGCTGGTGACCCACCATCACCCCGACCACGTGGGCGGATCGATGATGGGGTTTTCGTTGCAGGGCCTGGCCGAACTGCTGGAACGGGCGCCCGCGCCCGTGCACGTCAACACCCATGAGGCGCTCTGGGTTTCGCGCGTGACCGGGATCAGCACCAGCGACCTCACGGCTCACGAGAATCACGACAAGGTCAGCATCGGCGATATCGAGATCGAGTTGCTGCACACCCCCGGCCACACGCCGGGCAGTCAGTGCTTCCTGCTCGACGGCCGTCTCGTCGCCGGCGACACGCTGTTCCTGGAGGGCTGCGGCCGTACCGACTTTCCCGGCGGCGACTCCGACGAGATGTATCGCAGCCTGCAACGGCTCGCGACTCTTCCCGGCGACCCGACGGTGTTTCCCGGCCACTGGTATTCGGTCGAGCCGAGCGCTTCGCTGGAAGAGGTCAAGCGATCCAACTACGTGTATCGAGCCGCCGACCTCGATCAGTGGCGCATGCTGATGGGCGGCTGAGGCCCTCGTCCGTCGTTCGGTCCGGGAAGCCAGGGGCCTGGCCCTGTGATATAAGCGTTGGGTGGATTCCATGGGGTGGATCCAGGACAGCTGGCATGGGGTCGCGCACATTGCGTCCAGCACCTGGATAGCTTGGGCGGCGTGGGCTGCGATCGTGATCGCGGTCGTCACGCTGCTCTTCATGAACCGCCAGATCGCACGCAATCGTCAACTGGCCGCGGAGCAGACCCGGCCGCAGGTGGCGATGTTCATGGAACCGCATCCGGCCGACTGGCACGTCATAGAACTGGTGGTCCGCAACTTCGGCCAGACGCCGGCCTACGACATCGAATTCTCGTTCCTGAATCCGCCGACCGTGGCCGAGTACGAACACGCCACTGACGGCTACGCCGATGTCGCCGAACTGCGGCTCCCCCGGGAGTTGCCGGTGCTGGCCCCCGGCCAGGAATGGCGCATGGTGTGGGATTCCGCGCTCGATCGCGCCGAAATCGGCAGCGGCATCGAGTCGCGCTTCGCCGGCACCGTGACCTATTACGACCGGCCGGAGAAGCCGCATGGGCGACGCCTCTTCGAGCGTGAACGCACTCCGCTGCAGACCCAGGTGGTGCTGGACTGGGATTCGCTGCCGCCCGTGCAGCGCATCGAACTGATGACGACCCATGACCTGGCCAAGCGAGAGAAGCAGAAGCTCGAGCTGCTGCGCGGGTTGCTGACCTACTTCCACTACGCGAGCAAGGAAACCCGTCCCGAGGTTTTCCGCAGCGAGATCGAACGCATCAACGGCGCGGTACGGGAAACGCAGGACAGGTGGCGCACCCGCCAACTGGACGAACCCACCGACGTCGGCCTGCGCTGGAGTAATGCCGAAAACGAGCTAGGCAAACACCACAGCCAGCCGGCATGACGGGCAAGGAGCAACCTATGAGCGGCCCGGTTCACTACAGCCTCAAAGATTCCATCGCGGTCATCAAGATGGACGACGGCAAGGTAAACGCCCTGGGCCCGACGATGCAGCAGGCCCTCAACGAGGCGATAGACCAGGCCGACGCCGACAACGTCGGGGCCCTGGTCATCACCGGAAACGCCCGGGTGTTCAGCGGCGGCTTCGACTTGAAGATCCTGACGTCCGGCGAGGTGCAGCCCGCGATCGACATGCTCCGTGGCGGATTCGAGCTGTCATATCGCCTGCTGTCGTACCCCAAGCCGGTGGTGATGGCGTGCACCGGCCACGCCATCGCGATGGGCGCGTTCCTGTTGTCGTCCGGCGATCACCGAGTGGCCGCGCACGCGTGCAACATTCAGGCCAACGAGGTCGCGATCGGCATGGTCATCCCCTACGCCGCGCTGGAAGTCATGAAGTTGCGGTTGACGCGCTCGGCGTATCAACAGGCCACCGGGCTGGCGAAGTCGTTCTTCGGTGAAACGGCTTTGGCCGCAGGCTTTGTCGACGAGATCGCGTTGCCCGAGATGGTGGTGGAACGGGCCGAGGAAGCCGCGCGCGAATTCGCCGGTCTGAACCAGCGCGCTCACGCGGCGACGAAGTTGCGCGCCCGCGCCGACGCGCTCAAGGCATCCGCGCCGGCATCGACGGGATCGAAGCAGAGTTCGGGCTGTAGGCGATTCAATGAACGAACGCGGCGGCCGCTCGAATCTCCGGCCACCGCGTTCCTATCGCCTCCTCGCCGCCAGTGTGACACGCGAGCGGTGTCGCGTCACGTCATCCGTGTCGGCATCCGCTTACCGGAACCTGTCCAGATAAGACGACCAATCCCAGGTGGACAGGAATTCCTGCGCGGACGCGTAACCGTTCTCGTAGAGCTCTTCCAACCGTCCCCTGGGGATGTCGAAGTCGAGCACACCCACATTGGTCGATTCGACGGCGATCGCGCGGGCGGCGACCCACGGCTGGTTCAGGTGGGTTTGGTCGTGACCCGCCAGGATGGTGGTGAGCAGGCTTTCCAGCAGGGCCGTCTGCTCGATGACGCGCAGCGATTTCAGCGCGGGCATCACCGCGCCGATGCCCTCGGCCGGTCTCGGCAAGACCGTGATCCCGAAGGTGGGCCAGCGTGGTGGCTTGCCGTCGGGGCGGTCGAAGGTGTCGATCGGAAAATTCGACAGCACACCACCGTCGACCAGGGTGGACGTCGTCCCGCCGGCAGATATCAGCTTGACCGGGCGGTAGAAGAACGGAATCGCCATCGACGCGCGCACCGCGTCGGCCACGGGTTGCTCGTCGGGGTGCAGCCCGTACAGCCGCGAGTAATCCCACGGAAGCCGCACCAACTGGGCCGCCGTCACGTCGGCGGCGGTGACCACCAGCTTGTAGCGCCGTCGCTCCAGCGGCTGGTCCTCCTCGAGGATCAGGTCGCCGAAGGTGCGCACGCCCAGGTTCTGCAACTCGCCGCGAATCCAGTCATGGGCGACGTCCCCCCGATACATGCTGGTATCCCTGACCAGTCCCCACGCGGCACCCAGAAAGGGGACGGGCCCCGCGTCGCGCCACTTGCGCAGCGGCACCGAGAAGGCGAGGTCCTTCATTTCGGCGCCGGTCAACCCGCCGTTGTTGGACGCGGCGGACAAGATCGCCGCGACCACCGAGCCGGCCGACACCCCCGAGACCCGCTGGATCGAATATCCGGAATCCATCAGCGCGACGATGGCACCCACCAGACCGATGAACTTGACGCCCCCGCCCGAAAGGACGAGATCGACATGCTTCGACCGGTCCCCGTGGTCCGCCATTTATTGCTCCGCCGTAACCCATTGATAGGGAAGGAATTTCCCGTCGAATGTCACGACCACGCGGTCGCCGGAGGGGTGCGGCTTCTTTTGCAGATCGATGCTGAAATTGATCGCACTCATGATGCCGTCGCCGAACTGCTCGTGGATCAACTCCTTGATGGCACCGCCGTACACCTGAAGCGCTTCGTAGAAGCGGTAGATGGTCGGATCGGTGGGCACCCTTGAAGCTTCTGAGGTGGGTTGCCCGCCCCGCATAGGTGGCGCCGCCAGCACCGGCACCACCGACTCGTCGAGGCCGAGCATGTCGACGAGTATTTTCGCGAGGTCAGCCGGAATCGGGTGCTGACCGAGCAACGCCGACGTCGTCCACAGCACCGGCCGGTCGATGGCGTCGGCCAACTGCTGCCAGGTCAACCCCAGTCCCAGGCGAGCCACGACTATCTGTTCGGTGATCTCGTTTCTGTTCATGGCTACCAAGCATGCCCGCCTTCGCGGGTTTCCTCAGGGCTTAGTAGCGACGACCAATCGCGTGGAGAACCAGGGGCCGCCGTACCACATGCGCCATCCGAGGTTGCGCCGCCGCACGTTTGGCCAGCCGAGTTCCCGTAGATGGGCCGCGTGCTGGCGGGTTTCCCATAAATCCGCGATGGCCAGCCGGCCACCGGGCCGCAGCACCCGGATCGCCTCGTCGAGGGCCTGCTGGCGGCCGGCGTGCGTCGGGATGTTGTGGATGGCCAGGTTGCTGACGATCACATCGACGCTTCCGTCCGGCAACGGCAGGTCGGTCATGTCGGCGGTGCGCACCTCGATGCGGTCGGCGACGTTTTCCAGTGCGGCGTTCTGCAGCGTGGCGTGCTGTGAGTTGTCAGTCTGGTCGGCCTGCCACAGGTCGACGCCGATCGCGCGGCCCCTCGGCAACCGTTTTGCCGTCGCGAGCAACACCGCCCCCCGC
>NZ_JAFAUS010000506.1 GCF_019243155.1 Mycobacterium sp. | reverse complement strand
GCCGGCGAAGAAGTTCATCGCGCCCATCGACCCCATCCAGTGCATCGTCTCGATGGTGGTCGGCGGCTGACCGGTCTCACCGGCGAGGAGCGCGCTCAGCAGCTCCTTGCGCTCCTCCATCAGCTTGACCACGTTGGCGATGATGGCCGCGCGTTCCTTCGGCGGCGTCGTGGGCCAGGGGCCACTGTCGAAAGCGGCGCGGGCCGCGGCGACCGCGGCATCGACGTCCGCCGCCGCCGCCATCGGTGCCTTGCCGAAGTACTCGCCGGTGGCCGGACAGCGCACCTCGATCATCTCGGAGGTCGACGGCTCCGTCCATTTGCCGCCGATGAAAAGCTTGTCGTATTCAGTCTTGATGTCGCCCATGCGCGCCACCCTACCCAAGCCGCGGTAAAACGAGAACACGTTTCATTATTGGGGTTGAAGTACCAACACCAGATTGCTTACCGAGAACTCCCGCAGCAGTGGCGCCGACGTCAACCGCCACGCCCATCGAGGGTGGTAGCGCGGAAATGCGGCGATCGCCGATCCGGTGCTGGCCGCCCAGTTCAGGCCGTCGGCGGCCGACACCGCGAACAACGACGACCCGTAGTTGTTTTTGGCGGGATGGCCGTGTTTGCGGGCGTAGCGGGCGGCTGCGCGGGCCCCACCCAGGTAGTGCGTCAGCCCCATCTCGTGGCCCCCGAAGGGGCCGAGCCAGACCGTGTAGGACAGGACGACCAGCCCGCCCGGCTTGGTCACTCGCAGCATCTCCCGGCCGAGTTGCCAGGGCCGCGGCACGTGTTCGGCGACGTTCGAGGAAAGGCAGATATCCACCGAGTCATCGGCGAACGGCAGGGCCATGCCGGAGGCCCGGACGTACGCACCGCGGGCCCCCGCCCACGCTGGCCCGGCCGCATGCATCTCGGCAGGGTCGGGTTCGACGCCGATGTAATGGATGCCGACGGCGTCGAACGCCGCTGAGAAATATCCGGGGCCGCCACCCACGTCGAGCAGTGTGCGGCCGGCCGGCCGCTCGTCGCGCGCGCCCTGCCACAGGTCGCTCACCATCGCGGCGGTGTCCTCGGCCAGCGCGCCGTAGAACCGGGCGGGGTCCGACTGCTCGTAGCGGAACTCCGACAGCAACCGCAGCGAACGGGCCAGGGTTGCCCTGCGTGCAAACACGTCGGTCACCGCCACCGGCCACACCCTACGTCGAGCAACGGCTAGGCTGACCAAGATGTCTGATCTGCGCTCGGTACTGCTGTTGTGCTGGCGCGATACCGGACACCCGCAGGGCGGGGGCAGCGAAGCCTACTTGCAGCGCATCGGCGCGCAGCTGGCCGCATCGGGAATCGACGTCACGCTGCGCACAGCCCGCTATCAGGGGGCGCGGCGCAGCGAACTCGTAGACGGTGTGCGGATCACCCGCGCCGGAGGCCGCTACTCGGTCTACATCTGGGCGTTGCTGGCGATGTTCGTCAGGGAAATGGCGGCCCGGGTCGGCTTAGGGTCGCGGCCCGACGTGGTCGTCGACACCCAGAACGGACTGCCCTTCCTGGCCCGGCTGGTCTACGGCAGGCGGGTGGTGGTGCTGGTGCATCACTGCCACCGCGAGCAGTGGCCGGTGGCCGGCCCGGTGCTCGGCCGGCTCGGCTGGTTCGTCGAGTCGACGGTGTCGCCGCGGGTGAACCGGCGCAACCAGTACGTGACGGTGTCGCTGCCGTCGGCGCGCGACCTGGTCACGCTCGGCGTCGACACCGGGCGAATCGCGGTGGTGCGCAACGGTCTTGACGAGGCCCCCGCGCAATCGCTGGTGGGCCCGCGCGCGGCCGCGCCGCGAGTGGTCGTGCTGTCGCGGCTGGTTCCGCACAAGCAGATCGAGGACGCGCTGGAGGCGGTTGCGCAACTGCGGCCGCGGGTCCCGGGGCTGCACCTCGACATCGTCGGCGACGGCTGGTGGCGCCAGCGGCTCGTCGACCACGTCCGACGGCTCGGCATATCTGACGCGGTGACTTTCCACGGCCATGTCGACGACGTAACCAAACACCATGTGCTGCAGAGCTCTTGGGTGCACCTGCTCCCGTCGCGCAAGGAGGGCTGGGGTCTGGCGGTCATCGAAGCCGCCCAGCACGGGGTGCCGACCATCGGCTACCGATCCTCGGGCGGCCTGTCCGACTCGATCGTCGACGAGGTGACCGGGATATTGGTCGACACTCACGCCGAGCTGGTGGGCCGCCTCGAGGAACTGCTCGCCGACCCGGTGCTGCGCGATCAGCTCGGCGCCAAGGCGCACACGCGCAGTGGTGAATTCTCTTGGCAGCAAAGCGCCGACGCGATGCGCGGCGTGCTGGAAGCGGTGCAGGCCGGCGGCATGGTCAGCGGCCTAGTCGGCGGTCGGGACTGACGCTGCGCGGCGCCGCCACGCGCTGAATCCCGCGCCGGCCGCGCCCACGATCAGCATCGCCAGCCACGCCACGTGCGCGGCAACGGTCCAGGTGCGATGTGCGGCGGGCACACCGGCGGTGGACCCCCCGATCCGATAGAGGGCGAAATCGTCGTCGAGGTAGACCGGCGTCAGCGCGGCGAGGGTCTTGCCGGCCGCACCCATGTCGCCGGGGGTGCCCGACTCGACCACCAGCCACCCGACGCCGGAAGCCGCCAACGCGGTGGGATCCGACCCGCCCAGCAGCAGACCCTGCACCGCCCGCGCGTGGGTCCCCTCGCCGGGAACGATGGTCCCCGAGATGGCCAGATCACCGGTGGTCAGCACGTCGGCGCGCACCCAGCGGGGCAGCGGATCGAGCACCGGGGCGGGACCCGACCAGGAAAACATCCGCATGGTGCCGGCAGGCAGCACGGCGACGGCCCCAGGCCCGCCGTTGATGACCCTCGCCACGGCGGCCCACCCGCGCGGGTAGTGCACCGGCGAGACCTTGCCCCAGACACCCCAGGCCAGATCGGGCAGCGCCAACACCAGCGCCAGGCAGCAGATCAGCGCCGTCGCGGCCGGCCGCACCCAGTGGCGCAGCGTGACGACCGCGCCGGCGCCCGCCAGTGCGTATCCGGGCACCGCCAACGCCACCCACTTCTGCCCATCGCGCAGCACGCCCAAGCCGGGCACGGCATCGACCACCGCGCCCAGCGCCTGGATACCGGGGCCGGTCGCCAGCGCCGCCGGCACCAGCACGGACACCACGGCCAGCACGAGGAGGGGCACGGCAACAGGGCGCCGCACCACGGTCGGCAGCCCCGCGGCCACTACGCCCAGCAGCACGATGGCGGACCAGACCGCGAACAGCGTGGTCCGCGACGTCGGCACGGCCTCGCCGTTCCAGATCCCGCCGAGGCTGGCCAGGCTGGCCAGCGTGCCAAGACCGGGCTCGGCGCGCGGCGCGAACGCGGCGACACCGATCCGGTTCCCCGCCGTGTGGGAGACCATCGACGAGCCCAGCGCCGAGGCCGTCAGCCAGGGCAGCGCCGCCACCAGCGCGATGCCCAACGCCGCCGCCGCGCACAGCCAGCGCCGCCTGCCCTCACCCGGCGCCGCGACGCATACCAGCGCCACCGTCGCGGCCAGCAGCAGGCCGGTCGGCGTCAGCCCGGCCAGCGCAATCCAGAAGGTCAGCCCGAAGAACCCGAGCCGCCCGTTGCCCGCCCGCAGCGTCAGCATGGCCGTCGCGACCCACGGCAGGCAGCCGTAACCGACCAGCAGGCTCCAGTGACCCTGCAGCAACCGTTCGCCGACGTAGGGGTTCCAGGTCGCCAGCGTCGTGGCCACCAGCTGGCCGGCCACGCCCGCGTCGGGCAATGCCGTCGCCACTAAGCGGGCCGCGCCCCAACCCGCCAGCCACAACCCCAGCACGAGCAGGGCCTTGACCAGGACGCCGCCGTCAATCAGCTGGGAGGCCAGCGCGACGGCGAAATCTTGCGGAGTCGCCCGCGGCGGTGACGTCAAACCCAGCGCCGTATCGGACAGGTATGACCGCGGCGTCGACACCGCGTCGCGCAACATCAGGTACCCGGGCCACAGCAGCGGCCCACTCACCAGCAGCGCCAACACCAATGCGTAGCCGGACCGAATCCAGCGCACGGTCAACGCATCCGCGGGAAGCTATTCCCGTTCGGATGGCCCGGGCGGCTTGGCCTCCGGCGGCCCCGAATCGGGCGGCTCTTCCGCGCTCGCAGTGGGCGCATCAGAACCGGAATCCGCACCCTCGCCGGGACGCTGCGTGGGCAGCTTCTCGGTCTCGGCCTCGGCGCCGGGTACCGGTTCCTCCAGCCCGCTGCGTCCGAAGAAGTCCTGATCGCCGCGGTCCAGGCTCGGGTCGGTCAGCGCGCTTTCGGTCCGCAGGCTGAACGAGGCGAGCAGCCCGCCGCCGATCAGCGCGACCAGACCCACCGCCGTGAAGGTGATGGGCAGCACCCGCGACCACAGCGACAACCGGTCACGCTCGTCGCGGGCGGCGTTCACCTGGGATTCGACGGTGTCCTCGTTCGAGGTGACTTTGTAGTCGGCCAGCGTCAGCTCCGGCTTGAGCGCGTCGCGGGCGAAGTAGTGGTGGGCGTGCTCGGTCTGCTTGACGATGGTGCCGGAAACCGGGTCCACCCAGAAGGTCCGCTGCGCCGCGTAGTAGCGGGTCATCGTGATCTGCTCGTTCGGATCACCGCCCTGCAGGCCCCACATCGCCGCGGACGTGGTGACCTTGCCGTCCTCGTTGCCCGCGTACAGCGACGGGTACGCCACCGGCGTCACCAGCTTGCCGTCGCTGTTGTAGCCGACGTTCTGCGTGAATTTGTAGGTGGTCAGCCCATTGACGTCTTCCTGGCTGTCGTAGTTGACGTCGAACGGCTTCTGGGCGATCGGGTCGAAGTACGGATACGTCTTCTTCTCGGTGTGGAACGGGAACCGGTAGGCCAGCCCGTCGTGCCGGAGCGGGATCGCGGTGGGCGGGTTCTCGTCGTTGAAGGCGCGCGGCTTCTGGACCGAGCCGCCGGTGTGCGAGTCGTCGGACACGGCCAGCGCCGTCTTGCGGTTGAGCGTCACCGTGTCGATGATCGCCAGCAGCAGCCCGCTGTCCTTCTGTTTGTCGGTCCGCCGGACCGAAGTTCCGACCTGCAGCGTGACGACGTCGGCGTTGGCGGGCGACTCGACGGAGATCTGCTGCTGGGACACCAGCGGAACATTCTGGTTGACGACGACGTGGTCGGTCGACAAGGACGCGGCGTCGATGGTGGTTCCGGTGCCGTCACTGATCAACGTGGCGTCGACGTTCAGCGGGATCTTGGTGATCCGGCTGGTGGTGTACGTCGTCAACAGCAGCGCGGCGATCAGCAGGGCGGCCCCGAGCCCGATGATCCCGCATGCGGCGAACCGCAACATGACTGCTCGGTTCACGTTGCCGTGCCCTCCTCATGGTCGATTGCCTCGTCCGCTTGCCTCATCACGGGCCCCGCCCCCACCTGAGCGTTCAGCCAGGCAAACCCGTTTGACCCTAACAGCAGAACGCAAGGCGCCGACTTACGAACCGGTTGCGGTTGCACACGGGTCTCCGGGGTGTACCCACTTCGAACCGCAACACAGCACAGGCAGACTGTGCTGGTGAGCGATGACCAGCGGGTGGGAGGGATCCGCAGCTTTTTGCCGGCCGTGGAGGGCATGCGTGCATGCGCCGCCATGGGGGTGGTGGTCACGCACGTCGCCTTCCAGACCGGGCACTCCAGCGGTGCCGTCGGCCGGCTGTTCGGCCGCTTCGACCTCGCGGTGGCGGTGTTCTTCGCGCTGTCAGGGTTCCTGCTGTGGCGCGGACACGCGGCGGCGGCACGAGGTCTGGGTTCGCGCCCACGCACGGGTCACTACCTGCGGTCCAGGGTGGTACGCATCATGCCGGCCTATGTGATGGCGGTCGTCGTGATCCTGTCCCTGCTGCCCGACGCCGACCACGCCAGCCTGACCGTGTGGCTGGCGAACCTGACGCTCACACAGATATATGTGCCGCTCACCCTGACCGGCGGGCTGACCCAGATGTGGAGCCTGTCCGTGGAGGTCACCTTCTATCTGGCCCTGCCGATCCTCGCGTTGCTGGCCCGCCGTCTGCCGGTCGGCGCGCGGGTGCCGTCGATCGCCGCGCTCGCCGCACTCAGCTGGTGCTGGGGCTGGCTACCTCTACATCCCGGCCCAGGGACCAATTCGCTGAACTGGCCGCCTGCGTTCTTCTCCTGGTTCGCCGCCGGAATGCTGCTGGCGGAGTGGGCGCGTTGCGGGATCGGGCTGCCGCATCGGCTGGCACGCCGCCGGGTGGTGATGGCCGTGGTGGCGCTGGCGGCCTTCCTGGTGGCGGCCTCGCCGCTCGCGGGTCCCGAGGGGCTGGTGCCCGGCACCGCCGCACAGTTCGCGGTGAAGACGGCGATGGGCTCACTGGTGGCATTCGCGCTGGTCGCCCCGCTGGTGCTGGATCGTCCCGACACGCCGCACCGGGTGCTGGGCACGACGACGATGGTGACCCTGGGGCGCTGGTCCTACGGCCTGTTCATCTGGCACCTCGCTGCCCTGGCGATGGTGTTCCCGGTCCTCGGGACGTTCCCGTTCACCGGTCGAATGCCGACGGTGCTGGCGCTGACGCTGGTCTTCGGTTGGGCGATCGCCGCGGTGAGCTACGCCTTGGTCGAGTCGCCCTGTCGAGAAGCGTTGCGCCGCTGGGAGAAACGCGCGCAGCCTGCGCAACGTCAGGTCATAGATGCTGAGGCGGACGCAATCGCTCCATGACCTGGTCCCGTACCGCCGACCGGCGGGCCTTGCCCGCGTCGTCGCGCAGGGGAGTGTCGACGAACTCGACGGTATGCGGCACCTTGTAGCCCGCGATGCGTTCGCGGAGAAACTCCTGCACCCCAGCGACGTCGAGCGCGGAGCCCTCTGAGGTGTGCACCAGCGCGTGCGGCACCTGACCTAGGTCCCCGGAGTTCGGATCCGGGATTCCGACGACGAGGCAGGACAGCACCTCGGGGTGCGCCGACAGGGCGTTCTCGATCTCGGCCGGATACACGTTGCGGCCGCCGACGGTGAACATGTCCACCCGGCGGTCCGAGAGGTACAGAAAACCGTCGGCATCGAAATAGCCGAGGTCGCCCAGCGAGTCCCAGCCGTCGCGGCTCTTCGCCGTCGCTCCGACGTACCGATACGTCGGCGCGCTGCCGGGGGCGGGCCGCATGTAGATCTCGCCCTCCACGCCGGGCGGACACTGGTTGCCGTCGTCGTCGAGCACCTTCATTTCGCCCGCGACGACCACACCGACCGAGCCTGGGTGGGTCAGCCACTGGTCGCCGGAGATGAAGGTCAGCGCCTGTAATTCGGTGCCGCCGTACAGTTCCCACACCTTCTCCGGACCCAGCAGGTCGATCCACGCCTGCTTGACGGCAGGTGGACACGGCGCCGCCAGATGCCAGAAACGGCGGATCGACGACAGGTCGTAGGCGCCCGGATCGGCGTAATAGACCGGCAGCGTCCGCTGCATGATCGTCGGTACCGTCGTGAGAAAGGTGACCTTGTGGTCGCTGATCAGCCGAAGGAATTGCTGCGGCTCGAACCGGCTCATCAGCACCAGGTGATGCCGCATCAGCAGCGCCATGGTGGCCGCTGTGAACCCGGTGTTGTGGCTCAGCGGCACCGGCATCAGCGTGACATCGCCTTCCTGGGCGCCCAACGGGTAGCCGATGGCGGCCGGTATCCGGCTGTCGCCACCGGATTCGATCAACTTGGGCCGCCCGGTGCTGCCGCCGGATCCCATCGCCTTCCACACCGGGGACACCGCCTCCGGCAGCGTCGCATCGGACAACGTCGATGCGGGGACGAAACCTGCTGGCACGCTTGCCATCTCGGGATGCTCGCGACCCACCAGCAATGTGGGCGGGCGCAATTCCAGCAGACCTTGCAGCTCCGTCTCCGGCAGCCGCGCCGACAGCGGCTGCGGCACCGCGCCCAGCTTCCAGCACGCCACCGCGGCCTGGATCCATTCGATCGAGTTGGGCAGCACCATGGTCACGTAATCGCCCACCCCGACGCCGCGCTCGGCGTAGGCCCGGGCCAACCGGTTCGTCGAGCGGTCGAGTTCGGCGCGGGTGATGGTCACTCCATCGCAGGTGACCGCGGGCTCATCGGGAGCGAGTTCGGCGAGCGCCGAGATCTGGGTGCCGATCGGTGGCACCGGCTCACTCATATGAGCCCTGTCGTTCGAAGATGCGCCGCGGGTTGTCCACCAACATGGTGTGCAGTTGCTCGTCGGTGACCCCGCGCTCCTTCAGCGCAGGGATCACGTCGTTGTGAATGTGCAGGTAGTGCCAGTTCGGCGCCATCTGCGGCACCAGATCTTCGGGCAGCGCGTCGATGTAGCAGTTGGCGTCGTGCGAAAGCACCATCTTGTCGGCGTGCCCGCGCTCGCACATCTGCGCCACGATCTTGACCCGCTCCTCGAACGGCGAGATCACGTCGAGGCCGAACCGGTCCATCCCGAGATAGGACCCCGGGGCGATGAGCTCCTCGAGGTAGCCGATGTCGGTGCTGTCGCCGGAATGGCCAATGATCACCCGGCTGAGGTCGACGCCTTCTTCTTCGAAGATGCGCTGCTGGTCGAGGCCGCGGCGCAGGCCGGCGTGGGTGTGGGTGGAGATTGGAACGCCGGTGCGCTTATGCGCCTGGGCCACGGCGCGTAGCACCCGCTCGACGCCGGGGGTGATGCCCGGCTCGTCGGTGGCGCATTTCAAGATCCCGGCCTTGACGCCGGTGTCGGCGATGCCCTGCTCGATGTCGCGGACGAACATGTCGGTCATGATCTCCGGGCCGCCCAGCATGCCGCCGGGGCCCTCGTAGTGGAAACGGAAGGGGATGTCGTTGTAGGTGTAAAGCCCGGTCGCCACAACGATATTCAGCTCCGTGGCCGCCGCGACGCGCGCGATCCGCGGAATGTAGCGGCCCAGCCCGATCACCGTGAGGTCCACGATGGTGTCCACGCCGCGCGACTTCAGTTCGTTGAGCCGATCGATGGCGTCGGCCACCCGCTTTTCTTCGTCGCCCCACGCCTCGGGGTAGTTCTCGGCGATCTCCGTCGTCATGATGAACACGTGCTCGTGCATGAGCGTCACGCCGAGATCTCCGGTATCGATGGCGCCGCGGGCGGTATTGAGTTCTGACACGCCACTGATGCTAGGTCGACCCGGCACCAGTCCAACAGTCTCGTTTTCTCGGGTGCGCCACGACGGCCGCGCCCATTGCAGTACCGTCACCGACGTCTATACAAGGCAACCCTGGGAGTCACGTGATGTTGCTCAATCCCAATCACCTGCAACGCCAGTACCCAGACCGTCGCTCGTCGGAGATCATGGCCGCGACGGTGGACTTCTTCGAATCGCGGGGAAAAGCGCGGTTGAAGTCCGACGATCACGAACGGGCTTGGTACTCCGAGTTTTTGAACCACATCGGGCGGGAGCGCATCTTCGCCTCCCTGCTCACGCCGGCCGAGTACGGTGCAGACGACTGCCGGTGGGACACCTACCGGATCAGTGAGTTCGCCGAGATTGTCGGTTTCTACGGGCTGAACTACTGGTACCCGTTCCAGGTCACCGCCCTGGGCCTGGGTCCGATCTGGATGAGCGACAACGAGGACGCCAAGCGCAAGGCGGCCGCGCAGCTGGAGGCCGGCGAGGTGTTCGCCTTCGGCCTGTCAGAGCAATCGCACGGCGCCGACGTCTACCAGACGGACATGATCCTGACGCCGAACGACGACGGCTGGACGGCCAGCGGCGAGAAGTACTACATCGGCAACGCCAACGTGGCGCGCATGGTCTCCACGTTCGGCAAGATCGCCGGGTCGGACGAATACGTGTTCTTCACGGCCGACTCCCAGCACGACCGGTACGACCTGATCAAGAACGTGGTGAACTCGCAGAACTTCGTCGCCAACTACGCGTTGCGCGACTACCCGGTCACCGAGGGCGACATTCTGCACCGCGGACCCGAGGCGTTCCACGCCGCGCTCAACACCGTCAACGTCTGCAAGTACAACCTGGGTTGGGGCGCGGTCGGCATGTGCACCCACGCCATGTACGAGGCGGTCACCCACGCGTCCAACCGCATCCTGTACGGGACGGTCGTCACCGACTTCTCCCACGTGCGACGGCTGCTCACCGACGCCTATGTGCGGCTTGCGGCGATGAAGCTGGTCGCCACCCGCGCCAGCGACTACATGCGCAGCGCGTCGGCAGATGACCGGCGCTACCTGCTGTACAGCCCGCTCACCAAAGCGAAGATCACCAGTGAAGGCGAGCGCGTCATCACCGCGATGTGGGACGTCATCGCCGCCAAGGGCGTCGAGAAGGACACCATCTTCGAGGCCATGACGCGTGAGATCGGGCTGCTGCCCCGGCTTGAGGGCACCGTCCACATCAACATCGGGCTGCTCGCCAAGTTCATGCCCAACTTCCTGTTCGCGCCCAACGCCGAACTGCCCGTCATCGGTCGCCGCGACGACGCGTCCGACGACACCTTCCTGTTCGCGCAGGGACCCACCGGCGGCCTGGGCAAGGTGCGTTTCCACGACTGGCGGAAGTCGTTCGACAGCTTCGCTCACCTGCCCAACGTCGCCCTGCTGCGCAGCCAGATCGACGTGCTCGCCGAGATGCTGGCCAGCGCCACCCCCGACGCGGCGCAGCAGAAGGACATCGACTTCGCCTTCGCCGTCGGCCAGTTGTTCGCGACGGTCCCCTACGCGCAGCTCATCCTCGAGGAGGCCGGGCTGTCGGGTGTGGACCCGACGTTGATCGACGGGATTCTCGCCGTGTTGGTGCGCGACTTCAACGCCTACGCCGTGGAGCTGAGCGACAAGCCGGCGACGACGGACGAGCAGGCCCGCTTCGCGCTGCGGATGATCCGCCGCCCGGTGCACGACCCCGCAAGCTACGACCAGATCTGGAAGGAACACATCCTGCCGATCAACGGCGCCTACCGGATGCGCCCCTGACCCTTGCCGCATCGCGGCGCCGAACGTGAAGTTAGTTTCACGTTGGGCAGTGAGCGTGAAGTTACTTTCACGTTCGACAAGAAACGCGTCATGCGCGAGTTTGGTAAGCCTTCCAGCGGTCAGGGTCGTCTTCGAGTGCCGCGCGGTCCCAGCCGGCATGCACCGCGGCCGCTTCGTAGGTGTCTTGCAAGAACTCGAGAAGAGTCAGGTCGGGGTCGGTTGCCCGCCGCACCGCTTCGTAGGGCAACAGGTATTCCCCGAGATCCTTGTCGTAGCCGGCCTGCTCGGGGCGCACCGGGTGCTCGGCGAAGCCCTCGGGTTCTGGATAGGCGTAGGCGTAGAAAGCGCCCTCATCGCCGCCGCCGGGAAAGAATCCACAGCTGCTCAGTTCTCGCGAGTAGCCCTCGACCATCACCCAGTCTCCGACATTGGGTGCACCGCCCGGGTGCCGCGGCGCGCCGCGCCCGGAAAATCTGGTGCATGCGAGATCCATTGCACCCCAAAAGAAATGGACCGGACTCACCTTGCCCATGAACCGGGACCGAAACTGGCCGAGCACGCGGTTTGCCGCGAGCAGCTGACGCCAGAACAGCCTCGCCGCATCGGCGTCGTATGACGCATGTTCGACATCTTCGGCGAACGGTATGGCCGGGTCTACCTCGTTGGGGTGCGACTGGATGCGCGTGGAGAATCCCAGCTCGTCGAGTGCCCGCATCGTCTGCGAATAGAACTCGGCCACCGATTTCGGTTCCAGGCGCACACTGCGGGTCACACCGGTGCTGCTGCGGATCAGCAGCACGTGGTCGATGAAATCGAACTCGATATCGAAGGCCGCTGACCCGTACGGGATCGCCGACGTCGTCAAACCGCGCGGGGTCACATACGACGTGACCTGCCACCAATGGTTGACCATGGGTGAATGGACCAGTCGGATCTTGCCGACGATCTGAGCCCACATGTGCAGTGTCTGCCTCGTTGGAGCCCAGTCGTCAACCCGCAGGCTGGGCCACGCATCGCTGTCGTCGTGGTGCGTCGTCACGATCACTCCTCGGCTCTATTCGGCGGGGTCGCTACACCGATAGTGCTCGCTTGCCGAATTTCTCGCTGGGGGTGGCCCTGACTCTTCGGTGCCGAATGTGCGGCTGGCCGCACATTCGTGCCTGAGCGTGCGGCTGGCCGCACACTGGCCGACAGACCCCTTGACTGTGAGCTGCCTCACAGTAGAATGACCAGTGGTCATTTACTCGAGGAGGCGTATTGCCAACGGTGACTTGGGCGCGGGTCGACCCCGCTCGTCGCGCAGCGATAATCGAGGCCGCGGAGGCGGAGTTCGGGGCGCACGGCTTCTCCCGGGGCAGCCTCAACGTCATCGCGCGCCGCGCCGGAGTCGCCAAGGGCAGCCTGTTCCAGTACTTCGCCGACAAGCGTGACCTGTATGCGTTCATCGCCGACATCGCCAGCCAGCGGGTGCGGGCCTACATGGAGAACCGCATCCGCGAGCTGGACCCGAGCCGACCGTTCTTCGACTTCCTGACCGACTGGCTCGACGCGTGGGTGGCCTACTTCGCGGACCACCCGCACGAACGTGCGCTGCACGCCGCGGCGACCCTCGAGGTCGACACAGAGGCCCGCGTCAGCGTGCAGAACGTCATTCACCGTCACTACCTGGAAGTGATGCGGCCGCTCGTCCGCGACGCGCACACCCGCGGCGACCTGCGCTCCGATTCGGACACCGACGCGCTGATGTCGTTGCTGCTGTTGATCTTTCCGCATCTGGCGCTGGCGCCCTACATGCGCGGACTGGACCCGATCCTCGGGCTCGACGAGCCCACGCCGGAACAGCCGGCGCTCGCGGTGCGCAGGCTCGTTGCCGTGCTCGCGGCCGCATTTGCCGCAAAACCCAATGCCTTCATCAATTCAGCCCCAATGCGATCTGAGGAGGTCACATGACACGCACACACTCGGGCTCAATGGTTGCCGGCGGACTCAACTGGGATAGCTTGCCGCTCAAGCTATTTGCCGGTGGGAATGCCAAGTTCTGGAATCCGGCCGACATCGACTTCTCCCGCGACCGCGCGGACTGGGAGCGCCTGACCGACGACGAACGGCACTACGCCACCCGGCTGTGCGCCGAGTTTATCGCCGGCGAGGAGGCGGTGACAGAGGACATTCAGCCGTTCATGTCCGCCATGCGGGCCGAGGGCCGGCTGGGCGATGAGATGTACCTGACGCAGTTCGCGTTCGAGGAGGCCAAGCACGTCCAGGTGTTCCGCATGTGGCTGGACGCCGTAGGCATCACCGGCGATCTGCACCAGTACCTCGATGACATCCCCACCTACCGCACGATCTTCTACGAAGAGCTGCCCGAATGTCTGAACGCCCTGTCGATCGACCCGTCCCCGGCCGCGCAGGTCCGGGCGTCGGTGACCTACAACCACATGGTCGAGGGCATGCTGGCGCTGACCGGATACTTCGGCTGGCACAAGATCTGCGTGGAGCGCGGAATCCTGCCGGGCATGCAGGAGTTGGTGCGCCGGATCGGTGATGACGAGCGCCGCCACATGGCGTGGGGCACCTTCACCTGCCGGCGCCACGTTGCGGCTGACGACGCCAACTGGGGAGTCTTCGAAACGCGCATGAACGAGCTGATGCCGCTCGGGCTGCGCCTCATCGAGGAGGGCTTCTCCCTGTACGACCCGATGCCCTTCGGTCTGTCGACAGAGGAGTTCTTGCAGTACGCGTCCGACAAGGGGATGCGGCGGCTCGGCACGATCAGCAGCGCCCGCGGACGACCCGTTGGTGAGATCGACCTCGACTACTCACCGGTGCAGCTGGAGGACACCTTCGCCGACGAGGACGCGCAAGCCCTCGTCGGCGCATCCGCTTAATGGCGGCGGCCCGCTGCACCCGGCTGCGCCGCGCTTGCGACCGCCGCATCCGCCTAACGGCGGCGGCCCGCTGCACCCGGCTGCGCCGCGCTTGCGACCGCCGCAGTCCTAGTGGCCTGGAGCCCTACCCGACCCAGACGGTCTTGGCGTTGCAGAACGCCCGGATGCCCAGGCTCGCGAGTTCGCGACCGTAACCGGAGCGCTTGACGCCGCCGAACCCGAGCTCGGGGTAGGACACCGTCATCCCGTTGATGAAGACCTGCCCGGCCTCGATGTCGTCGATGAAGCGTTCCTGCTCGGCCTCGTCGTTGGTCCAGGCGTTGGACCCCAACCCGAACGTGGTTGCGTTGGCGATCTCGATGGCCTCGTCGATGCCCGAGGCGCGGTACATCGAGGCGACCGGCCCGAAGACCTCTTCGGTGTAGAGCGCCATGTCCTTGGTGATGTCGGTGACCACCGTCGGCGGGTAGAACCAGCCGGGCCGGTCCGGGGTCTTGCCGCCGGTCCGGATCGTGGCGCCTGCCGCGGCGGCGTCGTCGACCTGCTTGGCGATCTCGTCGCGGCCCGACTCGGTGGCCAGTGGCCCCACCTCGGTGTCCGGGTCGGTGGGGTCGCCGACCTTGAGGGCTTCCATCCGCTCGACGAACTTGTCGACGAACGTGTCGTAGATGTCGGTGTGGACGATGAATCGCTTGGCGGCGATGCAGGATTGGCCGTTGTTCTGTACCCGGGCTTTGACCGCGGTCTTGACGGCCTCGTCCAGGTCCGCGGACGGCATGACGATGAACGGGTCGCTGCCGCCGAGTTCCATCACGGTCGGCTTGATCTCGTCACCGCAGATGGCTGCGACGGACTGGCCGGCCGGCTCGCTGCCGGTCAGGGTGGCCGCTGCCACCCGGGGGTCGCGCAGGATCTTCTCGACCGCGCTGGACGAGACCAGCAGGGTCTGGAAGCAGCCGTCGGGGAAACCGCCACGGGCGATGACGTCGGACAGATACAGCGCGGACTGCGGCACGTTCGACGCGTGCTTGAGGATGCCGACGTTGCCGGCCATCAGCGCCGGTGCGGCGAACCGGACGGCCTGCCACAGCGGAAAGTTCCACGGCATCACGGCCAGCACCACGCCCAGTGGCTGCCAGCGGGTGTAGGCGCGCTTCGCGCCGACCTTCGACGCCTCGGCCGGCTCGTCGGCCAGCAGCTTCTCGGCGTTCTCGGCGTAGTAACGAAAACCCTTGGCGCACTTGAGGGCTTCGCCCTTGGCGGAGGCCAGGGTCTTGCCCATTTCCAGGGTCATCATGGCCGCTACGTCGTCGGCCTCTTTCTCCAGCAGGTCCGCCGTGGCGTTTGCCCACTCGGCGCGCTGGGCAAACGTGGTGGAGTGGCGGTAGTCGAGGAACCGCTCGTGGGCTCGGGCGATGGCCGCCTCGACTTCGTCGTCCGTTGCGGGGGTGAAGGTTTTGACTGTCTCGCCGGTGGCCGGGTTGATGGTGGCGATCGCCACGGTGGCCCTCCTTCATCTGGTTCGTCTTGATCGATAGCTGAAACGTCCAACACCTAGCCTGCCACTATCGTTCCCTTTAGGGAGGTCCCAGATGAGCAAAGCTGCCGAGCTGATAGTCAAGTGCCTGGAAAACGAGGGTGTTTCCGTGGTCTTCGGGCTGCCGGGCGAGGAGAACATCCGTTTCGTGCAAGCGCTCGCCTCGTCGAACATCCGCTATGTGCTGACCCGCCACGAGCAGGCGGCGTCGTTCATGGCCGAGATGTACGGGCGGGTCACCGGGCGGGCGGCGGTAGTGTCCTCGACGCTGGGCCCCGGCGCCATCAACATGCAACTCGGCGTCGCCGACGCCACCACCAACAGCACCCCGCTGGTCGCGATCTCCGCGCAGGTGGGTCAGAACCGTCAGTACAAGGAATCGCACCAGTACGTCGACCTGGTGTCGATGTTCGTCCCGATCACCCGGTGGGCCGCAGGCATCCCGACTGTAGACGCGATACCGGAGATGGTCCGCAAGGCCTTCAAACTCGCCGAGACCGAACGTCCGGCGGCGGTGTACCTCGCCGTGCCCGAGCACATCGACGCCGATGAGGCCGACTACGACCTGACTCCCTTGCCGCGCAACGTCGTTCGCGCCGATGCGCCGGCCTTCCGCCAGGTGGCGCGCGCCGTCGACATCCTTCGCAACGCCCAGCGGCCGGTGGTGCTCGCCGGGCACGGCGCCGCCCGCTCCGACGCGACCAAGGCTCTGTTGCGGTTCTCCGAGAAATTCGGCATCCCGGTGGCCAACACCTTCCACGGCAAGGGCGTCATGCCCGACGACCACCCCAACAGCATCGGGACGATCGGGTTCATGACGCACGACTACGTCAACTTCGGGTTCGACAACGCCGACGCCGTCATCGCGGTCGGTTACGAGCTGCAGGAGTTCGATCCGGTCAGGATCAATCCCAAGGCCGACAAGAAGATCATCCACGTTCACCGCTTCCCCGCCGAGGTCGACGCGCACTATTCGGTCGACGTCGGGATCATCGGCGACATCAGCGCCTCGCTGGACGCGCTGACGGAGGCGCTGGAAGATCACGTCTTCGAAGCCGATCCGGAAATCCCCGGTTCCGGTCTGCTCAGCGACGAATTTGCTCGGGGGCAAGAGGATTCGCGCTACCCGCTGGCGCCCGCGCGGGTCGTCGCCGACACCCGCGAGGCACTGGGCCGCGGCGACGTCGTCCTGGTCGACACGGGTGCCACCAAGATGTGGATGGCCCGGCTCTACCCGACCTACGAGCGGAACACCTGTCTGATCTCAAATGGCCTGTCCACCATGAGTTTTGCGCTGCCGGGTGCGCTCGGGGTGAAGTTGGCCGAGCCGGAGTCGAAGGTGCTGGCCGTCGTCGGTGACGGGGCCTTCCTGATGAACTCCCAGGAGATCGAAACCGCGGTCCGGGAGCGGATACCGCTGGTCGTGCTGATCTGGGAGGACGGCGGCTACGGCCTGATCGAGTGGAAGATGGACCTCGAGCTCGGCGAGCACCACTACGTGAAGTTCGGCAACCCCGACATCGTGAAGTACGCGGAAAGCTTTGGCGCCAAAGGCTATCGAATCTCTCATGCCGAGGAGCTGTTGCCGACGCTGAAGGCCGCGCTCGCCGACGACGGGGTCTCGCTGATCTGCTGCCCCGTCGACTACTCGGAGAATCTGCGGCTTACCGACCGCCTCGGCGAACTGGACGAGACGCTGTAGGGCTAGTGCCGCAGCTTGTTCAGCCGCTCATCGAACTCCAGGGTGCTGGCCGCCATTTGGTAACCCTCGATCACACCCTCGAGTCGCGCGCGTGACCCATCGAAGCACGTCCAGTCGAAAACTGCCTGGCACACGTGATCGACGAGGCTGCGCAGAATCCCGTCGCGGGGAGGATTGTCAATAACTCGGACCGCGGCCGTGCACAGCAGATCCTTGCTGATGGGGTCGCCCTGTAGTGCCCGCTGCGCCAATGCCAGCAGGTCGCGGGTGTGCTCGCCTTCGAAATCCATGTTCTCCTCGTGTGATGACAGAGAGGTTGCTGAATCTGCCGATCGCTAAGATAGTTTGGTAGCGCGCACTATTCGGCCACATTCAGGTCACAGAGCTAACACGGGTGTCCAGGGCGGCAAGCTCGCGGGCACCGGGGCGCTGTCCTATCAGAAGTAGCCCGACGCCGCCGCCGGCAGGGAAATGGGCGGCACGTAACCACCGATCAGCGTGCGATGCCACCACGCGCGGTCGCGCCGCAGCTCGGCCGGGGTGGTGAAGCGGTACTGGTAGAGCTGCGCGCGCACGTGGCGAGGTGGCGACTCTGGGAAGGGGTTGCGCCGCAACAACCTTAGTGTCGGCCGGTCGTTGCGCAGCAGCCGCTGCAGCAGCGGCACCAGCCAAGGCTGCGCGTAGCCGGGCGAGATGGCGGCGAACCACATCAACCAGTCCAGCCGCAAATGGTAGGGCGCCCACTGCCGGGGCAGTCGGCGCACGGCGCCCGGCTTGCCCTTGAAGTCGTATTCCTTCCAGACCGTCTGCGCGGTGATGGTCGCGTCGTCGGTGCCCTCGATCACCACCTCCCGGCGGATGCGCCCGACGGTGCCGAAGGCGCCGTAGGTGTTCACCAGATGAAAGGCGTTGAACGACATGTTCATTCGCTGACCCGAAGAGAGCATGTTGCGCATCGGCCAGTAGCTCATGAACAGCACCGAAACCGTGAAGGCGATCACCAGGCCGGCGAACCACATCGGGGGCGCCGGCAACGCCGGATGCGAGGGCTCGCCGAACAGCAGCGCCACCGACGAGTCGTCAATCGCGGTGCACGCCAGCAGGATGGTAATCCAGTTGAGCCAGGCGAAGTTTCCCGAGGCCACCAGCCACAGCTGGGTCACCACGATGATCGCGGCCGCGACGCTGGCCACCGGTTGCGGCGTGAACAATCCGAAGGGCACGATCAGCTGCGCGAAGTGGTTGCCCGCCACCTCGATTCGATGCAACGGCTTGGGCAGGTGATGAAAGAGCCAGCTCAACGGCCCGGGCATGGGCTGCGTCTCGTGGTGGTAGTACAGGCAGGTCAGATCGCGCCAGCACGAGTCGCCGCGCAGCTTGATCAGGCCCGCGCCGAACTCGACGCGGAACAGCAACAAGCGGGCCATCCACAGCGTGAGCACCGGTGGCGCCACCTGGTCGTTGCCGAGAAAGATCATCAAGAACCCGGCCTCCAGCAGCAATGATTCCCAGCCGAACGCGTACCAGGCCTGCCCGACGTTGACGATCGACAGGTAAAGCACCCACAGCGTCAGCCACATCAGCATCGCGGCCCACAGCGGCACCGCATCGGCGGCGCCGGCGACGATCGCGGCCGACAGGGCCGCGCCGAACCAGGCGACCGCCGCGAACAGCCGGTCGGAGTAGCGCATGTGAAAGATGCTGGGGATCCGCCAAAATGACGCCGCGGCCAACAACCGCGGGACGGGCAGTATGCCGTGCTCACCGATCAGCGCCCGGAATTGAGTGGCGGCCGCGATGAACGCGAGCAGATAGATTGCCGCGGCACCGCGCTCGAGCACCATTCTGCCCAGCCAATATTCGGGTGCGGCTAACCAGCCCATGGCCCTGACTCCTCGGACGGTGACGGTGACACCAACCGGCATATCCAGTCAATCAGCTGGCAAACCGGTAGCCAATACCTTGGGAGCTACTCGTCGCGAGGCCCCTGCGCCCGCTCGGGCCGATGGTTGTTTCTGGTCACCGCGGAAACGGCAAGCACCGCAAGCGAAATCAGCGCCAGCAGCTGCACATGCGCCGAATGCCCGGCATACCCGTCGACCGACCGCCAGGGATGACGGGACAGTGCCGCCCCGGCCAGCACCAGCCCGCCGGCGCTCAACAGCATGCTGACGCCGTCGGCGCGACGCCGCAGCGCGTACCGCAGGCCCAGGGCCGCGCCCGTGACGACGACACCGGCAACCCCGGCGATCAGCGCCCCGGCCGCGACCACCGCGACGGCCGCCCACGCCCCCGGCCGCCAGGGTTGTGCGGGCGGGTCCTCGTCGCCCCGCCTGCGGGTGCGCCAGAACGCGAGCAGGGCCAGCAGTGGCAACAACGCCAGCCCCACCGCGAGACCGGCCCGGTAGAGCGAGTTGGAGGCGAACGTCAGCGTGATGGCGCCGGGATCTCCGGCCGGCACCACCCAGCCCTGTTGCCAGCCGTTGACGGCGACCGGTGTCAAACGGGTCCCGGTGCTGGTGTGGGCCACCCAACCGGGGTTGATGCTCTCCGGGATGACCAGCACCCGGGTAGTTCCCGACGGGGGCGCCTGCACCTCGCGGCGGTCCGGACCCCAGGTCCGCCAGCTGGGAACCTGCACGGCGCCCGGCGGCGTGGCGGCGGCCGAAGTCGACAGCGCCGCGCCATCGACGACGAACTGAGCGCCGGGACTGATCAACAGCTCCTGCCGCCCCGCGGGCAGCGCGATCGGGTCGCGGTCGCAGGCGACCGCCGGAATGGGATCGCCATCCAGCAGCGCGCCCACCGTGCTGTGGATCGAGGTATGCACGAACCGGCCCGCGACGGCGATGACCGGACCGTGGTCGCAGTCGATCGTGATCGCACGGACACGGTTGCGGGTGGCGTCGGCCTGCGCGATCGGCTTGCCGTCGGCGCCCAGCACCGCCACCTCGGCCAGGCCGGGCGGCTTGAGCTGGTCGAAGCCCAACGCGTTGCGGTCGATGATGTCTTCCCAGTCCAGGAGGCTGACGGTGACGGTGTCGGTCACCCGCGACTTCAGGGGCAAGGTCGCCGGTTCGCCGGGCTTCAGTTGGGCGGCCTGCGGGCCGTCGCCCAGGTTGACGGCGACCGTCGTCGGGTTCGCGGGCAGCGCGGACCGGCTGGGCACCAGACGCAACCCGGTGACCTCGGTGGGCCGCGGCAGGGTGAGCGTCAGCGTGGGCGGGGTCTTGTGCTGCACCACCCGCTGCGGTGCCGTCCACGCGGTGTTCGGATCGCCGTCGGTGGCTGCGTACGCCGAGCCGAGGATGTCCACCGCGTCCGAATCACCGTGCGCCTGGGTGGTGTTCGGCTCGGCGATCAGGTCGGCGAGCTTGGGACCCTGGCGGGGCCGCACCCACACAATCGGGCGCACCGTCGTCGGTGCCGGAACGGTCAGCGTCCGGCTGAAGTTGACTGGCTCTTCGGGCGCCAGGGCCATCGACGCCGCGCAGCGCATGCCGTCGGGCGCCGGGGCGCAGCCCGGCCTGCCGAGCAGTTCCGATCCCAGGTCCCACCCCGCGACCGCCGAGCCCCGCGGCGGCCCGGGAACCTCGACCGTGTGCCGCAGGTCGACCGGGTGCGCAAAGCCGGACGCGTCGTACTGGGTGATCGACAGGTCGGTGATGCCGAATTGCACGCCCGGGGAGCCGTCGTCGGTGCCCGCGGCGGTGATCCGTACCCACGGGGTTTCGCCGTAGGGCAGCGCGGCGGCCAGCGGCTTGCCTGGCTCGTCGAATCGCAGAGTGGTGCTGCCGTTGGCGGTTTCGATGAGGACGCGGCGAACCTGGGCGCCGACGGCCGTGGCGCTGGGCGTCACCGTGATCGCCGCGTTGGTCACCGGATGATCGAAATCGACCTGCAGCCATTGGCCGACTGCGGCCTGCAGCGAGTTGGACACCCACGCCGTCGCCGGGTCGCCGTCGATCGCGGCCATCGGGGAGGTGGCCGGTGCGACGTCGGGCATCGCGGTGGAATCCGACGCCGAGCTCGACACGGTGATCCGGCCGCCGTTCCACGCGCCGAGCACCGGGTCGACCCCGGGGACGGGGTAGTCGGGCACCCGGTTGTAGGTGTGCCGCGCGTCGCCGGCCGCCCGAATGGCCGACGAATGTTGATCCACGCGGCCGTAATCGGTCTCGCGGGCCACCGGGGTGTCGGTGACGGTCACCGACGGTATCGGCAGACCGGTGCCCCGCGCGTCGGATGCCATCAGCACCGGCCCGAGCGGGGGTTGGCCTTGAAGGCGCCGGCGTTCGTCGAGGCGCAGCAACGACTCGGGACCGCCGGCGACGCGGGAAAGCTCCTCGGCGGCAACGAAATACGGCGCTCCTGGATCGGCGTCGGGCGGCCCGACCCGGTAGATCTCCACCGCGGGATAGCGCGGCCGCAGCCCGCTGTCCGCGACGAAGCCGGCCAACGTGCCCGGACCCACCGGTGCGCCGAACTGGGCGACCTTCGCCAGCCCCGGTGAGCCCTCGATGGCGCGGTGCACCAGGATCGGGCGTGCCGAGCGCGAAGTCTCTGGGTCCAGGTCGTTGCGCAACACAAGGTATGAAATGCCTTGTCGGGCAAGGGTATCGGCCAAACCTGCGGATGGCCGGCCGGCTGCGAACAGGCGTTGCACCGAATCGAGCGCCCGAATGGTTTGCGGCGGGTTCAACGGGATGGAGTCGCGCACCCCCCACGGGCTGCTGCCCAGCACCTGCAGCGGCTCGTCGTGACTGGTGCCCCACACCTGGGTGGCGAACGGTGCGCCCGGGACCACCAGCACCCGCCCGGGTTGCGGTTTACCGGTGTTGTGTTCGGTGAGCCAGTCGGCGGCGTCATGCCAGTACTTCGGGATCGCACTGAACGTGCCCGGCGGAGTCAGCCGACCGGTCCACGCCAGCGACGTGCTGACCAGCAGTGCGGTCAGGATCACCAGCGCGGTCGCGACGCGCCTGTCGCGCTCCGGATGGGCGAACGAGCGCAGCCACACCGACATTGGCGCGGTGCCCGGCAGCGGTATCCGGCCCAGCAGCTGGGCCAGGCCCAACACCACCGGGAGCCGGATCACCAAGCCCAGCTTGTGCACGTTGCGCAGCGGCGCACCGGCCGCGTCCAGGAAGGCCTGCGCCTGATGGGCCAGCGGCGAGCCCAACCCACCGCTGTAGCTGACGGCCATCAACACCACGCCGACCATCAGCATCGTCACCAGCCGTCCCCGGGCGGGCATCGCGGGGCTGGCCAGTCCGGCCAGTCCGGCCGCGGCGACCAGGCAGGTGCCCAGGATCGCGGCGGACCCGGTCACCAGCGGGGCGCCCGCGGTCGCGGTCGGCGCGACGAACGGCGTCCAACTGTCGGTGCCGCGCAGTATCTCGGTGAGCGACGACCATTCCGTTGTCACACCGGATGATTCGATGAAGTCCAGGAAGGGCGGACTGATGACCCGCAGCATCACCAGCGCGACCACCCACCACAACGTCGCGAGCAACAGGGCCAGCAGCCACCATCCGGTGTAACGCCACCACAGCCGGTTCGGCCGGTGACACGCCCACCAGATCACCGCGGGCAGGCAGCCGGCCAGCGTCGCGATAGCGTTGACCGCGCCCATCAACGCGACGGCCAGACCGGCTTGGGCGGCCAGCGCCCGCACGGACCTGTTGCTCGACGCCCGCAACGCAAGGATCGTGGGCAGCAACACCCACGGCGCCAGCATCATCGGCAGGGTTTCCGACGAGATCGACCCGAGCGTGGTGAGCACCCTCGGCGACAGCGCGAACGCGGCCGCGCCGATCACCCGCGAGGCCGGACTGCCGATCCCCAGCGCCTCGGCGACCCGCAACACGCCCCAGAAGCCGACGGTGAGCAGCAGCGCCCACCACAGCCGCTGGGTCACCCAGCCGGGCAGTCCGAGCAGGTGGCCGGCTAGGAAGAACGTCCCGTGCGGGAACAGGTAGCCGTAGGCCTGGTTTTGTGCCTGACCGAACGGCAACTCGCTGTTCCACAGGTTGGTGGCGCGGGCCAGGAAACGCAGCGGGTTGGCGGTCAGGTCGAGTTTGGTGTCGGGGGAGACCCGGCCCGGAGACTGCGCGAACGTGAGCACCAGGGCGATCGCCCCGACCAACCACAACCACCGGCGCGAGACGGGCGTGCCCGGTAAATCCGAGACCGGCGCGCCGGCCCTTACCGGGGCTGAATCCGATGGCGGCGACCCGCTGCGCCCGGCTTCGTCCTGTAGTGGCGACCCGCTGCGCCCGGCTACGCCGCGCTTGCGATCGCCACGGCCGCGCTTGCGATCGCCGCTAGCTACGGTTGCCGTATTCGACCCGGTTGAGCACTGACGACTGTGGATCGCCCCCGGGAAGTGGCGGTTTCGTGTCCTGCTGCACCATCAACGTGATGCCGAAGATCGCGGCTGCTCCGAGCAACAAGCCGACCACGACGCTCGCTGCGGCGGGCGCAATGATCCGGTTCATCGACAACTCCTCGGGCTTTGTGGGCACGACCTAGCGCCAACCTAGCAGAAGCGCGCCGGGCCTCCGTCCAGCATCAGTCCCGCCTAGGGCCGCAATTGCGGCGGTAGATCGCTCACGCACGACTGGTTGCAGTCGGTCGGTAGGCAGTGTCCGTGAAAGCAGCGGTCTCCGTAATCCACCTGGTAGGGCCCGGAGAGGCTGCGCGGGGCCGGACGGGTCTGCACCGGCGTGGCGGAATGGTCGGCCACGGCCAGGGTGACGCCGACGGTCGCGGCGGCACCGATCGACAACCCCACCGCGATGCTGGCAGCGGACACCAAAGAGAACCCGGCCATCGCTGGCTCCTCCCTGCCAGTCAAATGGGCTCGCTCGCCCCCCGACAGCAACGTAGCTGTTGATGCCCCCTGGCGCCCGGCGCGAAACACCCGACGTGAAAACATGGCCCGATGGCATTTCCGCGCACCTTGGCTGTGTTCGCCGCCGCATCAGCGCTGATCGCAGCCTGCGCCCACCACGATGCGCGGCACCCGGCGTCGACCTCGGTCAGCAAACCCGTGGCCGCTCCGGCGCCACCGGCCTGCGGCGACCTCACGAAGCTGTCGGTGCGCGACAAGCTGGCCCAGCTGCTGATGGTGGGCGTGAAGAATGCCGACGACGCCCGCGCGGTCGTCAACAACCACCACGTCGGCGGCATCTTCATCGGCAGCTGGACGGACCTGTCCATCTTCAAGGGCCCGCTGGCCGATATCGCCGGCAAGGCGGGACCGCTCCCGCTGGCCGTCAGCGTCGATGAGGAGGGCGGCCGGGTGTCGCGACTGAGGTCGCTGATCGGGTCGTCGCCGTCGCCGCGTGAGTTGGCACAAACCCAGACCGCACAACAGGTCCACGACCTGGCGGCCGACCGCGGCAAGAAGATGCACGATCTCGGCATCACCGTCGACTTCGCTCCCGTGGTCGACGTCACCGAGTCCACCGACGGCGTGATCGGCGACCGCTCGTTCGGCGGCGATCCCAACACGGTCACCACCTACGCCGGGGCGTACGCGCAAGGCCTGCGCGACTCGGGGTTGCTCCCGGTGCTCAAGCACTTCCCCGGCCACGGGCACGGCTCAGGCGACTCGCATACCGGTGGGGTCGTGACGCCGCCGCTCAGCGACCTGCAGAACGTCGACCTGGTCCCGTATCGGGAATTGGTGACCAAGGCTCCGGTGGGAGTGATGCTGGGCCACCTGCAGGTTCCCGGTCTCACCGGCGACGACCCGGCCAGCCTGAGCGCGGCGGCGGTTCAGCTGCTGCGCTCAGGCACCGGCTACGGCGCCGCGCCGTTCAACGGCCCGGTGTTCACCGACGACTTGTCCAGCATGGGCGCGATCTCGGACCGGTACGGCGTTGCCGAGGCGGTGCTGCGCACCTTGCAGGCCGGCACCGACGTCGCGCTGTGGGTCACCACCGATGAGGTGCCCGCGGTCCTGGACCGGCTCGAAAAGGCAGTGGCAGCAGGCGAATTGCCGGCGCAGCGGGTCAACGACTCCCTGGGGCGGGTGGCCACGATGAAGGGCCGCAGCCCCGCCTGCGGCCACTGAGGCGTGTGCTGCGAAGGTCCATTGCTTACTCTGGAGTCAGATAGACGGGCTAGAGAGGCAAGCGATGGCGGGTGGTACCAAGCGATTACCGCGCGCCGTTCGCGAGCAGCAGATGCTCGACGCCGCCGTCCAAATGTTCTCGGTGAACGGCTACCACGAGACCTCGATGGACGCGATTGCCGCCGAGGCGCAGATCTCCAAGCCCATGCTGTATCTGTACTACGGATCGAAGGAAGACCTGTTCGGGGCCTGCCTGAACCGCGAACTGGGCCGATTCATCGACGCGGTCCGCGCCGACATCGACTTCACGCAGAGCCCGAAAGACCTGCTGCGCAACGCTATCGGGTCGTTCATGCGCTACATCGACGCCAACCGGGCGTCGTGGATCGTGATGTACTCGCAGGCCACCAGCTCTCAGGCGTTCGCCCACGTGATCCGCGAGGGTCGTGAGCAGATCATCGATCTGGTCGCGGGCCTGGTGCGGTCGGGTAGTCGCAACCCGAGGCCGGAACGCGAACACGAAATGATGGCCGTGGCGCTGGTGGGCGCGGGCGAGGCGACGGCCAACCGGCTGAGCACGGGCGACATCGACGTCGACGAGGCGGCCGCCCTGATGATCAACCTGTTCTGGCACGGTTTGCGGGGTGCGCCGGAGGAGCGGGAAGCGGCCGCGGCGCGGCCCGAGAAGGGCGGACCCAGCGCCGCCGACGGTTAGCCCCTACATTCATACAGGTGGCCTCCTCGGCTAGATTGCCCCGCCGCAATGTCGAGTTCTTCTGCGCGGTAATCATCGTCGGGTTGCTGGCCGGGGTCGCCGGATTGGCGGCGACCTCTTTCCTGCGGTTCGTCGAACACGCCACCTACCACTACAGTTTCGGCACGCTGCTCAACGGGATCACCGGCAGCAGTCCGGTGCGTCGCGCCCTGGGGCCCGTGGTCGGTGGCGCGCTGGCGGGTTTCGGGTGGTGGATGTTGCGGAGCCGCTCCGAGGTGCCACCGCTCGCGCAGACGATCGAACGCCACGAACCGGTGCCGCGCTTCGCGTGGAGCATCGACGCGGCCCTGCAGGTGTTGCTGGTGGGCTCCGGCGCATCCCTCGGCCGCGAAGGGGCCCCACGCCAATTCGCCGCCGCGCTCGGCGATTTCGCGACCACGTGGCTCAAGCGACTGTCCGCCCGGGACCGGGAGATTCTGCTGGCCTGCGCGGCCGGGGCCGGGCTCGGTGCGGTCTACGCGGTGCCGTTGGCCGGCGCGCTGTTCGCGGCCCGGATCATGCTCAACACCTGGCACCCGCGGGCGCTGGGGGCGGCGTTCCTCACGTCCAGCCTGGCCGTAGCGGTCTGCTCGGCCGTCACGCACGATCAGGCCACCCTGACCTGGCCCAGCAGCGAGTCGACGTACCTGCTCACCGCGCACGGGCTGATGCTGGCGCCGGTGACGCTGGTGGTGGGGCTGGCATTCAAACGGCTCATGGCGGTGGCGCGGCCGGCCAAGGCGATGCGGACCTGGGTGCTGGTCCCCGCCCTCGCCGCGGCCGGGCTGGTGATGGGAGTCTGCTCGCACTGGTGGCCGGAGTTGCCCGGCAACGGCCGCAGCATCCTGACCGTCAGCCTCGCCAGCACCATGACGTTGTCCTCGGCAGCCGCCATCCTGGTGCTCAAACCGCTTCTGACGGCGCTGTTCCTGCGCGCCGGCGGGGCGGGTGGCATGCTCACCCCGTCGCTGGCCACCGGCGCCGCGGCGGGCTCGACGCTGATCCTGGCGATCAACTGGGCGGCCGGATCGCATCTGCACGGGCCGGCGGTGTCGCTGGCCGGTGCCGCCGGGGTGCTCGCGGTGACGCAGGGCTCACCGATCTGGGCCGCGATCTTCGTCTGGGAACTCGCCCGTCCGCCGCTGTGGTTGTTCCTGGTTTTCCTGCTAACCGCTTGTGGCGCACACGGATTGAAGGTGCTCCTGCTGGGCCGTCGGCCGACGCACGCGGGCTAGAGGGGTCGGACGGTGCCGGTCAGGTGCGGGTAGCCCTTGGCGATGTTGCGCAGCGAAATGTCCCAGCCCGAAGAACCCTTGTCGTCACCGTCGATGTAGAGGCCCGTGGTGGCCGGCAGCACCACCGGCTTGCCGAACCGCACCGAATACCGAGCCGCATCCGGGATGCGCCCTTCGATATTGGCCAATACCGCTGCCGCGGTGTACATTCCGTGCGCGATGACGGTGGGGAACCCGAACAGCTTGGCCGCGACCGGGTTGGTGTGGATCGGGTTGTGATCACCTCCGACGCTGGCGTAGCGCCGGATCTGGCCGGGGGTGATGCGAAGGATAGTGCTGGGCGGGGGGATCTTCGGCTGTTTCTGCGGCGGCGGCTTGGGCTCGTCGGACAGGCTGGTGCGCTGTTGGTGCAGGAAGGTCGTCACCTGATGCCACGCGACGTCGTTGCCCACGCTGACATCGGTCACCAGGTCGACCAGCAGGCCCTTTCGGTGTTCGCGCAGGTTTTCGGCGTGCACAGCCACGCCCACGGTGTCGGTGACCGCAATCGGGCGGTACTGCGTGATGTGGTTCTCGGTGTGCACCGATCCCATTGCGGCGAAAGGGAAGTCGAACCCGGTCACCAGCGACATCAACGCGGGAAAGGTCAACGCGAAGGGATAGGTCAGCGGCACGTTGTTGCCGTAACGCAGACCGGTGACCGCGGCGTACTCGGCCACGTTGGTCTGGTCGATGGGCAGCTCCTCGACGCTCACCGCGCGGGTTGGAAGCCCGGTTCCGCGGGACACGACGGGCAGGGCACCGGCCGCGGCGCGCAGCATGTTCTTCAGGCCGCTTGGCTGATTCATGGCATTCTCCTCGCAGCTATGCGCCCAGCATGGCCTGGCCGCAGACACGAATGACGTTGCCCGTCACCGCGTTCGACGCAGGGCTGGCGAAGTAGGCGATGGTCTCGGCGACGTCCACCGGTTGGCCACCCTGGAACAGCGAGTTCATCCGGCGGCC
>NZ_JAFAUS010000393.1 GCF_019243155.1 Mycobacterium sp. | reverse complement strand
GTTCTCGGTGTTGGTCAGGAAAGCTTCGTGGGTGGTCGGCACGCCCTTCGGATGACCGGTGGTGCCCGAGGTGTAGAACAGCGCGGCGGTATCTGAGCGGCCGAGTTTCTCGGTGACGTAGGGCGCTGCGTCGGGCAGTGGGGTGTCCGCGTCCAGATCCACCCGGGCGCCGGAGTCGGACAGCACGAACTCGACCTCCGGTCGAGCCGACCGCGTATTGACGGCCACCGCGATACCGCCGGCCATCACGATGCCCCAGAACGCCAGTACCCAATCGAGGCCCGCAGGGTAGCGCACGGCGACACGGTCGCCCGGCTGCACGCCGTCGGTGCGCAGGCCGCCTGCTACCCGAGCCGCGCGGTCCCACAGCTGCCGATACGTCAACCGCCCGGCACCGAGTTCGACCAGAGCCTCGGCATCGGGACGGCGGTCGACCTGGTCGGCGAGCATGTCCAGCAGTGTGGCGGGCAGTTCGTCGTAATGCGGAATCTCATCGGCGCCGCGAGACACACCGGCCGAATCGAACGGGTTGTGGCTGCGCGAAATATCGATCACAGGAGGCATGCCGGTCCTTACTACCCTCCTCGCCTATCGTGATGGCGGTGACGATCGAGGATTCCGCCATCATGCCCGAGGCGTTTTTCACTGTCGACGGCGACTCCTACCTGCCGGGCCCGATGACGCGGGGCCCGTGGGGTGCGGCGATGGGTGGCCAGATCGTCGGCGGCATGTTGGGTTGGGGCATCGAACAATCCGGTGTCGATCCGGAGCTGCAGCCCGCCCGGTTCACTGTGGACCTGCTGCGTCCGGTTCTGCTTGAGCCGGTGCGGATTCAGACCTCGGTGCAGCGGGAAGGCAGGCGCATCAAGCTCGTCGACGGCGCGCTGATCCAGAACGGAGCCACCGTCGCGCGGGCCAGTGCACTGTTTCTGCGCCGGGGCGAGCACCCCGATGGACAGGTGTGGTCCGCTCCCATCGAGATGCCGCCGCTGCCGGCGAACTCCGACGGCTTCCCTGAGGACATGCCGTTTCTGATCTGGGGGTACGGGGCCAGCGCCGCAGGCAGCCCCGGCATCGCCGCGGGCGAGTGGGAGCAGTCGCATTCGCAGAAGTTCGCGTGGGCGCGGCTGTTTCGCCCGATGGTGCACGGCCACCCGTTGACGCCGTTCACCCGGCTGGCATTCGTCGGCGATATCACCAGTTCGCTGACCCATTGGGGCACCGGAGGATTGCGCTACATCAACGCCGACTACACCGTCACCGCGAGCCGGCTGCCCGACGGCGAATATCTCGGGCTGGCGGCGGCAAGCCATTACGGCACGGCCGGGGTGGCCACCGGCAGCGCGACCCTGTTCGATCGGCACGGCCCGATCGGCACCAGCTCGGCTCTGGCGCTGGCCCAACCCGCCGAGGCGTTCAACCCGACGTACGGCTAGACCGAATTAGGAACAGCCAGCTGGAAGAGATTCATTCGGTAGCTGTTGACCATCGCGGGCAGCACGCGCGCCAGTAGCGGCATGCCGTAGCGATAGCGAGCCGGCAGGGCATCGGCGACGTCGGGTTGTGGGGTCGCGAATGTGCGGGTCTCCAGCAGCCGGGGTCCCCACTGCTCGATCCGGTGCGGGTCCTCGCAAACCCACTGCATCCGAGCGGCAACCGCGTGCATCGACCCGTTGCGGTGTTGATTGCGCAGCATGATCTCGCCGGCGGTGTCGAAGGCGATTACCGAGCCCGCGAACCGTTGGGCCAGTTGCGAAAGCACCGTGCGTACTTGTTCTTCGGCCAGGTACACCAGGACGGCTTCGCTCACGAACAGGTACGGACCTTCAGCGGCGGCCACGGTGTCGAACCAGTCCGTTTCGAGCACCGAACCGACCAGCATGGTGCGACGCTCACTGTCGGTGAAGAATCGTCGGCGCAGCGCGATCGTGTCGGGGAGGTCCACGTCGAACCAGCGGACCGTGCCGTTGTCGAGCCGCTCGAAACGGGTGTTCAGCCCCGTGCCGAGTTCGACGACCGTTGCCCTCGGATGCCGGTTCAGGAACCGGCGCACCCACCCGTCGAGGATGGCCGATCGCAGCACCGAGCCGGAAAGTGAGGGGCCGCCGAACCGCGTGAAGTCGTAGTCGAGACCATCGACCAGCTCACGGGCTCGCTTGTCGCCCAGCACCGGGTGACGCAGTGCGGCGTCACGCGCTCTGCCGTACAGCGGAATCAGCAATGTCTCTTGTATCTCGCCGAGCTCGGGTGCGACCTTGGACATCCGCGGCCACCTCCGTTCAGTCATTCCCGATGACATCCAGCATGCACCCAATGCGGCCGTGCGTGTTTGTATCGATCCGTCGTATCTAGTGGGCCCTAAAAGCCCTCGGAGCTACTCCATCAGTTGAGCGGCGACCGTCGCCCCAAGCTCCCAGCACGCCTGTAGGTCTTCCTTGCTCGGCTTACCTGAAACCACCACTGTTCCTGCGGCTTTCGTCCAACCGAGCCCGGCGGTGATACCCATGACACCCCGCTCGGCGCCTTCGGTGCCCTCGTTGCCGTGTAGATACAGGCCGAATGGGCGACCGCGGGTGGCATCCAGGCACGGGTAGTAGCAGACGTCGAAAGCGTGCTTGAGTGCGCCGCTCATGTACCCCAGGTTGGCCGGGGTGCCCAGGACGTAGCCGTCGGCCTCGAGCATGTCGTTGGGCGTGAGGCTCAGGGCGGCCCGCCGGACCACCTCGACGCCCTCGATCTCGGGATCCGTGGCGCCGGACAGTACCGCCTCGAACATCTCGTGAGTGTGCGGGGACGGGGTGTGATGCACGATGAGCAGCGTCTTAGTCTGTGTTTCATCCACGCGCGCGACCTTCCAGTTGGACGGCCGTCTTCATGGCTTCCCGGGCCCGGCGGCGGTCTCCCGCGTAGTCGTACGCACGGGCCAGCCGGTACCAGCGCCGCCAGTCGTCGGGATCGGTTTCCACTTCGGTGCGCACCGTCGCGAACAGCTCGTCGGCCGCGTTGCGCTCGATGCGGCCCGACGGCCGCCGCGGCAGCGCGCTGGTGTCCAATTCCATTCCGTCCGCGGCGATCAGCCGTGCCAGCTTCTGGTGCGCGAACCCGGATCGCAAGGTGGCCACCATCACCCACAAACCGATGAACGGCATGATCAGCACCGCGAGGCCCAGCCCCACCGCAGCGCCGCGGCCCGAGCCGATCAGCGCGACGGCCATCCGGCCCAGCAGCACGAAATACGCCAGCATCGCGACGCACATCAGCGCGATGAGCAGCTGGATGCGCAGCGACTTGGTCATTGCAGATTGAAAGTCATTGCAGATTGAGCAGGGGCTCCAGGCCCACCGTGAGCCCCGGGCGCTCCTTGACTCGGCGCACGGCCAGCAACACGCCCGGCACGAACGACGTGCGGTCCAGGCTGTCGTGCCGAATGGTCAGCGTCTCCCCCTCGGTGCCGAACAGGATCTCTTGGTGCGCAACCAGTCCGGCCAGCCGCACCGAGTGCACCGGGATCCCGTCCACGTCCGCCCCGCGAGCTCCAGGCAGGCTGGTGCTGGTGGCATCGGGGTTGGGCGGCAAGCCTTTTCGCGATTCCGCGATCAACTTCGCGGTGCGGGCGGCCGTGCCCGACGGGGCGTCGGCCTTGTGCGGGTGATGCAGCTCGATCACCTCCGCGGAGTCGAAGAACGGCGCAGCCTGCTTGGCGAAATGCATCGAAAGCACCGCTCCGATCGCGAAGTTCGGGGCGATCAGCACCGACGTCTCGGGGCTCTTCGCCAGCCACGCCTCGACCTGCTCGAGTCGCTCGGCGGTGAACCCGGTGGTGCCGACGACGGCGTGAATTCCGTTGCCGATGAGGAACTCCAGGTTGTCCATCACCACAGCGGGGTGGGTGAAGTCGATGATCGCCTCGGTGCCGGAGTCGGTCAGCAGGCTCAGTGAATCACCTTCGTCCACCTCGGCGGACAGGGTCAGATCCCCGGCGGCCTGCACGGCCGCCACCATCGTCGACCCGACTTTTCCTTTGGACCCCAACACACCTACCCGCATGGTCTTCACCCTAGACCGGGGCGTCGGGCGGGCGTGCGGTCAGGTCAGCGGCGAGAATTCGGTAGGCCAGGCAATGATCGAGGTGGCCTCCAAGATCTGTTCCGGCCCACCCGGTGGTGGCCACAGCCCCTTTTCGTACAGATCCCTGCGAATGTCGACGCGTGCGTCCAGGCCGTGGAACGGCCAGATCTGAATGATGCGGTCCGGACCATCGAGCGCGTACATCACCACGGTGATCGGATCAATAAGATGCCGCGCGGGCAGGGCCTGGCGCCAGCCGTCGATGGTTGGCGGCAGTCCGCCTGGCCGCAAGTGGTAGTCGCGAATTTCGTATACCGGCCCGAAGTGGCCGGTGCGCACCGGCGGGACGAAGGGAAACGGCACGAAGCTCTGCATGCTCAGGTCAGTCAGATGCTCACCGGCCCCGAACGGGCTGGCGTTCCCGCGCGCCCGCATCCGCTCCTGCGCCAGTTCCCTGTCATCGGTGAAGCCACGCAGCACGAACAGCCGACCCAGCGGGCCGTTTTCGGTTTGCCAGCATCCCAGCAACCGCCCGTGTGCATCGGGGCTGGTCACCCAGGGAAGGATGCCGGCAGCGGCATTCTCGCCGTCTGGCAGCCGAAACGACAGCACCGCCAGTTCGTAGCGGACGTCCTGTTGGTCACGGGGCAGGTCTTGCGCGCCGATCGACAAAGGTTCCGTCATCGCTTCGGGGTACGGCGTCATCGCGCGAGCTTATGCACAGTTCGGTCTTTATCCACAGCCGCCATCTTTTTCGTGATCCGCGTCGGCCCCGCGCAATATCATTCGAACATGCATTCGATCGAACCTCCAGCGGAGCTGACCGCCGCTCTGGAAGCGATCGATGCCGCAGTGGCGACGATCCGCCGGACGAACTTCGCGGCCCTGAACCCAGCGGTTCGGCTGCGGGTGCTGGATCAGATGGAGACGTCGCGTCGACGCCAGCTCGCGGTGAGCCACGAGCTGATCGCCGGACTGGCGGATGAGGACCCCGCTGACATCGGCGGCCCGGTCCATAAGGTCGTCGCCGACTGGCTGCGGATCAGCTACGCCGAGGCATGCCGTCGGGTTCGTGACGCCCAACAGCTTTCCCCGCGATTGACACTCACGGGCGAGGAGTTGCCGCCGGAACTGCCGGCCACGGCGCAGGAATGGCACGAGGGTGCACTCGATGGTCAGCACGTGCGGGTGATCCAGACGTTCGTCCGCGACCTTCCGGTGGACATCCCCGCCCCGACGGTCGAGGCCGCCGAGCGATTTCTCGCTCGGCAGGCGACGAAGCTGCGGCCCGACCAGCTGGACAAGGTGGCCCGGCAGTGCGCGCTGCTGATCAATCCCGACGGCAAGTTCTCCGATACAGACCGCGCCCGGCAGCGCGCCTTCACTTGGTGTGGCCAGCGGCCCGACGGGATGAGCATCGGAAAGCTGGTCGCCTCGCCGGAGCTGCGCGCCAATCTCGATGCGTGGCTGGCGCGATTCGCAGCACCGAGCGAGGAATCCACGGACAGCGCCGCGCAACGCCAGCACGATGCGCTCAACTCGTTGGTCCGTGACCGCCTGGGCGATCCGAAACTCGGTGTGCACAACGGGTTACCGGTCACCGTCATCGTGTCGACCACGCTGCGGGAGCTGACGTCGGGCGCCGGGTTGGCGATGACGGGCGGTGGAACACGGCTGCCCATGCGCGATGTGATCCGGATGGCCCGCCACGCGTATCACTACCTCGCCGTGTTCGACGAGCACTCGAATCGGCCGCTGTATCTGGGTCGTTCGCGACGAATCGCCACACCGGATCAGCGGATAGTCCTGTACGCGAAGGACCGCGGCTGCACGCACCCGGGCTGCGACGCGCCGGGGTATTGGTCTCAGGTCCACCATCTCGAGGACTGGTCCAGCGGCGGCTCAACCGACGCCGCCAACCTCGCCTTCGCCTGCACACCCCATCACAAGCTCATCGGAAAGGGCTGGCGGACAAGGGCTCTCGCGGACGGCCGCATCGAGTGGATCCCACCGCCACACCTGGACCGCGGGGTTCGCACCAACGACTACCACCACCCCGAGCGATTCTTCGAGCCTTGACGCCCGTTACGTCTTGAACCGGCCGGCGAATCCACGCAGCGGCAGGTCGGCGCTGGTGATCAGTCCGGGCCGCGCGGCGACCACCGACCTAATCGCGTAGAGGGCGGGCATCCCGGTCACGGTCATGCCGATCGAGGCGAAGTTGGCCGGGTTGGACAAGTCCACGCCCGGCTTGGGGAAGATCATGTGCTTGTTGTAGACGCACGGATCGCCCTTGATCTGAGTGATGTAGCAGCCCTTGACATTCCAGCTCGGATCGGTGTGCGGGGTCATCTGCCATTCCAGATGCGTCTCGACCCGGGGCACCCCGTCCACCATGCCCTGGTACTTGATGTAGTTGCCGCCCAGCGAACCCTTGGGCAGCGTGTACCAGCCCAGGTCGACGTCCTTGGTGCACGCGCCCAGCTCGTAGCTGAATTTCACCTCGTCGAGCGGTAATTCGAAGCAGTCGGCCATCAGCAGCACGCTGTCGGCGAACACGCGGGTGTACTTCTCCAGCTTCGACGGGATCTCCGGATCGTCGACCGGCTGCCCGTAGCCCACCTCGATCCAGGTGTCCTTGGAGTGGTGGCAGGACACGTCGACGGACTCGATCGTGGTGACGTTCTCGATCTCGGCGACGTCGGCGGAGCACACCACGCCGAGGATCTGATTGAGGCCCGGATTCATGCCGGTGCCGTAGAACGTGGCGCCGCCCTTCTCACAAGCCTCGGCGAGCAGCTGGGTCACCGGCTTACCCGACGAGTGCGGATGGTTCTTGTCCCGGTGCCATCCGGTGATCCAGTCGGCGGTGGTGACGATATTGATCCCCGCTTCGAGCACTTTGACATACAGGTCTTCGTCGGGAAACACGCCATGAAAGGTGAGCACGTCGGGCTTGGCGGCGATGATCTCGTCGACGGCCCCGGTGAACTTCACGCCGTTGGGCGCCAGGCCGGCGAATTCGCCCGTGTCCTTGCCGACCTTCTCTGGCGAATAACAGTGCACCCCAACCAGTTTGAGGTCGGGCTGGGTGGCGATCCGCTTGATCATCTCCGAACCCACGTTTCCGGATCCGACCTGGAAGACGCGAACCTGTGCTGTACTCATTGCGTTGAGCCTTCCTGCGATGCGAACGCCTCGGGATAGAATTGCTTGGCCCACTTACGAATTGCCGTGAAACCCTCGTATTCGTCGGTGGCCAGCGCGGGTGGGTCCGAATAGCGCTGGTGCTGCCAGATCTCGATGTCCTGCTCGAATTGGCGGATCACTTCCCGGCCGAATTCGGCCGCCTTGCGCTCGGCCCGCTCGGGATCCTTGCCCGGCGTGCGGCCGATGTAGACCATGAACCGCACGTCGGAGGTGAACTCGTCGATCGGGGTGATCGCCGAGATGGTGCGGTTGTCGATCATGCCCCAGCTCTTGGTCACCGCGATTCCTAAGCCGCCGTTGATGGCTTCGACGCCGCTGTTGACGTCCTCGATCTTCTGGCCGTCATCGCCTTCGAAGGTGATGGTGAAATCGACGAACGAGACCGGCTCGCCGAAGTCGTGACGGGTGAACACCGGCACGATCGGGGTGTTGTGCACGTATTTGAAATGCGCGAAGTCCACTCCGTTTTCCAGGACGTACTGCGGGTGCAGTTCTAGGCGCCCGCGATACAACCGCTGCTGCGCGTAATAGTCGCCGGCGCTGCTGCCGTCGGCGAACGCGGCGAACACGTCCGGCGCGTCGAAGTAGGGTTCGCGACGCTCGACGTCGTGCCAGATGTAGACGGACTCGTTGCGCTCCACGACCGGGTAGGTGCGGATGCGCCGGCCGCGGTTGGGCCGATCCTGGTACGGGATGCAAACGTTGCGCCCGTCGGCGCTCCACTGCCAGCCGTGGAAGGGGCACTGCAGCACCTCGCCGACGACCTTGCCGCCGTACCCCAGGTGGGCACCCAGGTGTTCGCAGTAGGCGTTCATCACCGTCAGCTGGCCGGATTCGGCACGCCAGGCGACCATTTCGGTGTCGAAGTACTTCATCTTGTGGACGTCGCCGACGCCGATCTCGTCAGACCAAGCGACCTGGAACCACCCGGTCGGTTTCATCGACAGCGGCGACTTAGCCATGTGACCCAGCCATCTGAGATGCCCTCCTTGCGTACGAATATAGGCGGCGCCGCCGGAAAATAACAGTGGGGTCTATGAAACGCTGATCGCGCGCCGCGGGGCTGGATTAGGATCGTCAGATGACTGGGCAGGCGCTGAAGGCCGGCACCGCCGGGCGACGCCCCAACCGGCGTGGCCACGCGACGCGGGAGAGCATGCTCGAGGCCGCGCTCAAGTCGCTGGCCTCCGGCGAGCCGGGCTCGGTGTCGGCCAATCGCATCGCCAAAGAAATCGGCGCCACTTGGGGTGCGGTGCAGTACCAGTTCGGCGACACCGATGGTTTCTGGGCGGCGGTGCTGCACCGCACGGCCGAGCGGCGGGCCGCGGCGTTTTCGAGCCTCTCCACACCGGTCAAACCGGACGCGCCCCTGCGCGAGCGTGTCGGTGCCATTATCGACACCCTCTACACCGGCCTGGCGTCGCCGGATTCCCGCGCCATCGAGAATTTGCGGGCGGCGCTCCCCCGCGACCCGGACGAGCTCGAGCGGCTCTACCCGCGCACCGCGGCCGAGCTGTTCTCCTGGGGCAAGAGCTGGCTGGAGACCTGTCAGCACGCGTTCGCCGGCCTGGGCGTCGACCCGGATCGGCTGCGCGAGGTGGCGGCGCTCATCCCCGGGGTGATGCGCGGACTGGTCTCGGAGCGCCAGCTGGGCTCGTATGCCGACCTCGACCTCGCGCGCCGGGGCCTGACCAATGCGTTGGCGGCCTATCTGGAAGGCGCATAGGCGAATGATCGCTGCCCGCAAAGCTGCTCGCGGCAAGTCCGGCGACCTCAGGATCCGGGAAGCCAAGCCGACCGATTTCGCCAAGGTCGCCTCGATGCACTATCCGGTGTGGCGGCACTCGTGGTCGGGCATCTTGGACGATTTCGTGCTCGACATGATCGCCTCACCGAAGCTCTGGGCCACGGAGCGGTACCCCCAGGACCTCAGCCGGCCGGGGTGGCGCATGTGGATCGCCGAGTCCGGCGCCAAGACGCTCGGCATGACGCTCTTCGGGCCGGACGCCGCGCATCCCGCGGATCTGCAGATCGACGCCCTGTATACGTCACTGGAAAGCCAGCGTCGCGGCGTGGGCAGTCGCCTGCTCAATAAGGCTCTACGCTCAGACGCCTCGGGCGACGTGATCCTGTGGTGCGCGGAGAAGAATCACAGGGCACGGGAATTCTACGAGAACAAGGACTTTCGCCTCGACGGTCGCACCTTCGTCTGGAAGCCGCTTCCCGGTCTTACGGTGCCGCACGTGGGCTATCGGCTCACGCGTCGATGACCACCCGGCCACCGTCGGCGCGCGACACGCACACAAGCATGTCATCCTCGCCCACCGCGATGCGCCCGCGGTGATCAGCCTGGCCCGCAAGCACTTTCACCTTGCAGGTGCCGCAAAAGCCTTGCCGGCAGGAGTAGGGAGTCGTCGGATCCTTATCGAGCATGACGTCGAGCGCTGTCCTGTTCGCGGGAACGCTGAGCACCTCCCGCGAGCGCGCGAGCTCCAACTCGAACGGCACTCCGTCGACGACCGGCGGCGGGCTGAACCGCTCGTAATGCAGTGGCGCGCCGGCGTGCTCGTCACGCGCGATACGCACCGCTTCGAGCATGGCACTCGGCCCGCACACGTAAACGGCCGTCTTCTCACCGGCGTCGCTCAGTAGGCCGGCCACGGTCGCGAAGCCACCGTGCTCGTCGTCTGCCCAGACGGTCACCCGATCCGGTGCCACCGCCACCACTTCGTCGAGCAGCGGCATGTACTCCCGGCTTCGTCCGGCATAGACTGCGCGCCAATCCATTCCGCGTTGCGCGGCCGCTCGGATCATCGGCAGGATCGGCGTCACGCCGATGCCACCGATCACGAACAAAACGTCGTGCTCGGCCGTACCGAGATAGAACGCGTTGCGCGGGCCCTCGAATTCGAGGGTGTCCCCCACGTCGAACGCCTCATGCATCTCGATGGAACCGCCACCCCCGTCGGCGATCCGGCGAACGGCGATGCGATAGTCCGTGCGCCGTCCGGGCGGGCCGCACAGCGAATACTGCCGGCGCCGTCCGGAGGGCAGCCGGACGTCGATGTGGCCGCCGGGGGACCAGGCAGGAAGCAATCCGCCATCCGCGTCGGCCAGCGTCAACGCGACGACATCGGGCGCGACGAGTTCCCGTTTGGTGACGACGGCGGTCTGCATCCGCCGCACCGGCTGCACCCGCGACGGCTGCCACCGCGACGCCGAAGCGAACCCCTCGAACAGTAAACGGACGCCCCACAGCAGGGTGCCGAAACGGTCGCGATCGCGCCGACCGTACAAGTCGGCGGGCCTGCTGTCCCAAATGCTCTCCGGCACAGACAATCCCTACTTCTGCCGGATGTCGAGGCGTGCGAGCAGTCGCAGCGCTGACGGGCTGATGCGCCGCATCGCGTAGCCGATCCGCGATTCAGCGGCGACGGGCAGGACGGCCGGGCCGGACTCGATGGCCTTCACGATCGCCTTGGCGGTCGCTTCCGGTGTGAAGTTGCGGCGCCGGTAGGCCGCATCGGCCTTCTGCCGCGACCGCTCCTGCTGCTCGTCCGACATCCCGGCGTAGACGGTGCTCTTGGCGATGTTGGTGTTGACGAAGCCCGGGCACACGGCGGTGACAGTGATGCCCTCGTCGGCGAAGTCGGCCCGCAATGATTCGCTCAGCGCGAGCACGGCTGCCTTCGTGGTGCTGTAGGCGACCATCGATTTCGACGGCAGGTAGGCCGAAGCTGACGCCACGTTGATGATCGTTCCGCCCTCGCCGCGTTCGACCATCTGCGCCCCGAACGCCCTGCTGCCCGAGATGACACCGCCGACGTTGACCCCCATTATCTTTTCCCAGTTCGCCGCGGTGGTCTCCAGGAAGCGGCCCGCCATCCCGATGCCGGCGTTGTTGACGAGGATATCGACCACGCCGTGCTCGTTGCGGACTTGTGCGGCAAGGTCGTTGATCGCGGCGTCGTCGCTGACGTCGACCTGATAGACCGCGGCGTCGGTGCAGGCGGCGCGAAGCGCGTCCGCGGTTTCGGTGGCGGCGGCCAGATCCCGATCGACGACCAGCACCTTGCGGGCACCGCGACGCGACAACTCCACGGCGGTGGCCCTGCCGATACCGGCACCCGCCCCCGTGACCAGCGCGAGTTTGCCGCGCACCTCCCGCCGTCCGCCGGGCATCTCGGAGGTGCCCACGCCGGTGCCGCCGTTGGCATTTCGGTCGACCCATTCGGCGGTCAGCCGGGCGATGACGTCCGGACGCGAGGTCACCACCCAGTGGCCACCCTCGATTCCGACCACCCTGCCGTTGTCGGGAATAGCCCCGGTGAACCGTTGCAGCGCGGGCGTCACGAAGACGTCCTTGCGTGGCACCAGAACCTGCACCGCGACATCGGTTTTGGGCAGCTCCGCGCCGGGCACCAGCAGCGGCGCTGGCATGTTGGCCCGGTACAGGTTGAGGCCGTTGAGATAGTCGGTGAGCGACCGCATCGTCTCCCTGCGCTGACTGCGGGTGCTCGAGCTGCCGATGCGCCCAAGGGCCTCAACGACTTTCACGCCGACCCTGGAGCGAAACGCCAGTTCCGGCACGCCGGGGCACAGGAAGAAGCCGATATAGGTCGACGCCATCAGCTGTCGTGCGACCTGGGCGGCCGTCCGCGGACTGCGCGCGGACCGCATAAACGTCCCCGCATACCGCAGGTGCGGGCCCGAAATCGAGGTGAACGAGCCGACCTTGCTCGCCACCGATTCGTCGGTGACCGCCGGCCAGGCCTGAATCGAGCCCCAGTCGTGGCCCAGCAAGTGGACCCGCGGGACATTGAGGCTGTCGATCACCATGGCGATATCGGAGACCAGCTGCGCGAACACATAGCCGGATCGCTTTGCGGGCCGCGATGATTCGCCTGCCCCGCGTACGTCGTAGGCCACGAAATTGTAGCGGCCGCCGAGTTGTTCGGCCACGCCGTCCCAGACGTGGTGGTTATCGGGAAAGCCGTGAATGGCCAGGATCGTCGGGCGTGCCGGGTCGATCTCGCTGTAGCAGTGCACTGCGAGGGTGACGCCGTCGGATGCGGTGACGCTGGAAGTGATGGTCATGGGTCAGTGCGTCGCGCGTGCCGCCGGCGAGACGGCCAGGTAGTCGACGGCCAGGCCAACCCCGCCGAGTTGGGCGGGGTGAAAGCCGGGACGGTAGTAGTTTCCCACCGCCCGAACGAATCTCAGCGGCCCGGGCACCAGCCCGCGGCGCGCCGCCTTGAAGTAGTGCCGCCAGCGCGGCTTGGCGCCCGGGGGCAGGTACGGATCCAGCGAGTACATGTACCGCACACCGCGAATCCACAGCAGCAGCAAGGCGGGCGTGACCACCAGCTGCGCGCGGACCTGCCGGAAATATCCGGCCCGCAGGTGTTTCATCGTGTCGAAGGCCACCGCCTTGTGCTCGACCTCTTCGGCGCCGTGCCAGCGGAGCATGTCCAGCATGACCGGATCGGTGCCGATGGCATCGTGTGCCGGCGAGTCGAGGACCCACTCCCCCAAAATGGCGGTGTAGTGCTCGATCGCCGACACGATCGAAACCTGTTCCAGCAGCCAACTGCGCTGGCGCCGTTCGCTCCAGTGGGGTCGCGGCCCCAATAGCTTCTCGAACAACCACCTGATCTGGCCGGTGTACGGCGTCAGGTCGACGCCGCGCGCGTCGAAGTGGGCGAGCACCCCGGAGTGGGCCTGGGAATGGACGGCCTCCTGGCCGATGAATCCCTGCACGTCGAGGCGCAGCTGATCGTCCTTGATGAACGGCAGCGTCCGCTTGAACACCTCGACGAAGAACTCTTCGCCCGCGGGCAGCAGCAGGTGCAGGACGTTGAGGACGTGCGTGGTGAACGGCTCGCCGGGCACGTAGTGAAACGGCAACTGGGCCCAGTCGAAATCGACGTCGCGCGCCTCCAGAACCAACCGTTCGTGGTCCAGCGAGGCGTCATGCGGCCCCGCGGCCTGGTCGTCGACGGTCAACATTCTTGCCCCCTACCTCGGCGTTTGGCCCCTCGCGTCGCCAGTATAGTGACGCGGCAAAGATATGCGAAACCGGCGGTACCGGGTTTTCTCAGCGCAGGTCGTAGCGCGCTGGGTCGGTCTTCGCCAGCATGGCCCGGTGCGCGGCCGGCGTGAAGGGCCAGACCTCCGGCACGCCCGCCTTGTTGAGGTACCAGCTGTCACAGCCGGTGGTCCACACGGTGTCCGGCATCGCGGCGCGCAGTTGCGCGGATGTCCACCTCAGGTGCCGCCCAACGCAATTGCGACGCACAGCCCGGACATGCCAGCCCCGATGACGGCTACGGCGGGATCGCGTCGCGTCATCGGTTCCTCCGCGGTTCTCGCGGCTACCCGGCCTCGGCGCGCTGTTTGAGGCGCTGCAAGGTGAGCCGGATGTGTTCGGTGTTGGCGGCCACCCGGTCGGTGACGCCGGTGGCCTTGCCGGCGGCCTTGCGGAACCAGCCGGGTCTGCGGTCCCAGGTGCTCTCGGTGACCCGGCAGCCGCCATCCGCCGCGACGATGTCGTACTGCCAGCGCGCGATGGGAAATATCGTGTGGCGCACGTCAAACGCGAAGAGTCGGCCCGGTTCCGCGTCGGTGACCCTGCACTTGGTGCTCCAGCGCCGGCTGCCGCTCTGATTGTGCCCGGTGAACACCGCGCCCCGGCTGACGGCGCTGCCCTTACACCACTCCATGGCGACGGCCTCCTCGGCCAGCGAAGCCAGCGTCGGCAGGTCGGTGACGAGTCGATACACCACGTCGGGGCCGGCTGCGATGTGCACCGAGGCCGTGACGCAGGGGTCGGTCATCCGCCGATCATAGCCAGCAAACACACCCGCAGAGGCCCGATTGCGGCCTATCCGAACTTTCTTCACACTTGACCAAGGGAGTGCGAAACGAGAGGCCACCATGCGAGTCGGCGTACCGACCGAGACCAAGACGAACGAGTTCCGGGTGGCCATCACCCCGGCCGGCGTCACCGAGCTGACCCGCCGCGGCCACGAGGTGCTCGTGCAGGCCGGCGCTGGTGAGGGGTCGGCCATTCCCGACGCCGAGTTCAAGGCGGCAGGAGCGCAGATGGCCGACACGGCCGAACAGGTCTGGGCCGACGCCAACCTGCTGCTCAAGGTCAAGGAACCGATCGAGATCGAGTACGGCCTCTTGCGGAGCAACCAGGTTCTGTTCACGTATCTGCATCTGGCCGCCTCGCGCGCCTGCACCGAGGCGCTATTGGCTTCCAGGACAACGGCAATCGCGTACGAGACGGTGCAGGCCGCCGACGGCACCCTTCCCCTGCTGGCGCCGATGAGCGAGGTCGCGGGCCGGCTGTCCGCTCAGGTCGGCGCCTACCACCTGATGCGCACCCACGGCGGGCGCGGTGTCCTGATGGGTGGGGTGCCGGGCGTCAAACCCGCCGACGTCGTGGTGATCGGTTCCGGAACGGCCGGATACAACGCCGCCCGCGTCGCCAACGGAATCGGGGCGAGCGTCACCGTTCTCGACGTCAACATCAACAAGCTCCGGCTCGTCGACGCCGAGTTCGGTGGCCAGGTGCGCACTCGCTATTCGTCGGCCTACGACCTCGAACACACCGTCAAACGCGCCGACCTCGTCATCGGGGCCGTCCTGCTGCCCGGCGCCAGGGCTCCTAAGTTGATCCCGAATTCACTTGTGGCTCAGATGAAGTCGGGTGCGGTATTGGTGGACATCTCGATCGACCAGGGCGGCTGTTTCGAGGACTCCCGGCCGACCACCCACGACGACCCCACGTTCGCCGTACACGACACGGTGTTCTACTGCGTCGCCAACATGCCCAGCGCGGTGCCGAAGACATCGACCGTGGCGCTGACCAACGCGACCATGCCGTACGTGCTAGCGCTCGCCGACCGCGGCTGGCAGGCAGCGTGCCGATCGGATCATGCTCTTGCGAAAGGGCTTTCGGCACACGACGGCGCGCTGCTGTCCGAGCAGGTGGCCAACGACCTGGGTATGCCGTTCACCGACCCGGCGGGCGTCCTGGGCTGACGCCTCAATTCTGACGCCTCAATTCTGACGCCTCAGTCGTTCGGGGCGAGCCTGGTGATGATGTCGGCGGCGGGGCCGGAGCTGGCGTCCTGAAACGAAGTTCCCGCCCACAACGGAAATCCGTTGGGATCCTCCTCGGCGGCTGCCGCTTCCCGGATGGGAGATGTCATCTGGTTGACCTCCGGGTAGCCCAGCGGTGCCACGTTGTCCAGCGTGCGGGTGAAGTCGTTCTCCAGACCGCGGGCATACCGGCCCGAGAACGCCCGTGTGACAACGGTTGTCCCGAACAGTGGGTTCTTCATGGCAGTGCGGTACGCGGCGTTCGTGCCCGCCTCGTCGGCGAGCAGCAGCGCGGTGCCGACTTGGGCGGCGACCGCACCCCGATGCAGGACGGCGGCGACGTCCCGCGCGGTCCCGAGGCCGCCGGCCGCGATGAGGGGCACGTCGTGAGCGCTGCGGATCCGGGTCAGCAGGTGGTGCAGCGATTCGTTGCTTGGCTCCATGTCGGGCGCGAAGGTGCCACGGTGCCCGCCGGCGCCGGGGCCTTGAACGATCAGGCTGTCCGCCCCCGCGGCGACGGCGACTCCGGCCTCGTACGACGACGTCACCGTGACCATCACCAGCAGGCCGAGGGCACCGAGGCGCCGAACGACGTCGGGCGGCGGCACGCCGAAGGTGAACGACACCAGCTCGGGCCGGACGTCGGCGACCACCTCGAGCTTGTGCTCCCAATCGTCGTCGTCTCCGTACTGCGGGTGACCGACCTCGACGTGATAGTGCTCGGCGATCTCTTCGAGCTCTGCGGCGTAGTAGTCCAGCTGCACCCAATCGGCGACGCTGGGCTGGGGCACGAACAGGTTGACCCCCAGCGGGCCGGTGGTGGCCGCGCGCGCGGCGGCGATGTCCTCGGCGAACCGCTCCGCGCTCAGGTGCCCGCCGGCGACGAAACCGAGCCCGCCCGCGTTGGAAACCGCAGCGGCCAGCGCCGGAGTGCCGGGCCCACCTGCCATCGGCGCACCGACGATGGGAACCATGATGTCCCAGAAGCCCAGTACCATTCGGCTAATTTACCATCGCCCGAAGTTGTTGGGGCAGTGCCCGTTTGGTGGCATACGGACCCAGAACCGCAGCACCGTAGGGTTGGGAGAGCAGCTGGCGGGCCACCGCGTTGACCTCGTCGACGGTCACCTGGTCGATCCGCCGCAGCGTGTGCTCGATGGTGCGGTGCTTACCGTAGTTCAATTCGCTGCGGCCCAGCCTGCTCATCCGGGAGCTGGAGTCTTCCAGACCCAGCACCAGCCCGCCACGCAGTGAGCCCTTGGCGATCCGGCATTCGTCCTCGGTGATGCCGTCGCGCGCCACCGATTCGAGTACCTCGCCGGTCACCTGCATGACCTCGGCGAAGCGCTCGGGCTGGCAGGCGGCGTACACCGACAGCGCTCCGCTGTCGGCGAAGATGTCCACCGCCGAGTAGACCGAGTAGGCCAGGCCGCGCGACTCTCGAACCTCCTGGAACAGCCGGGAGCTCAGGCCGCCGCCCAGCGCGGTGTGCAGCACCGACAGCGCCCACCGGTGCTCCCAGGTCCGTCCCGGAGTGCGCACGCCCAGCGACACGTGGGCCTGCTCGGCGTCCCGGTTACCCAGCATCAGCCTGGGCCGGCCCGTCATCCGACCGGCACCCTTGCGCGGCGCGATCGGTTGGCGCCCGCGGACCAGATGGGGCCCGAAGTGCTCGCGCACCAACGCGACCACCTCGTCGTGATCGACATTGCCGGCCACCGCGACCACCATCCGCTCCGGCGTGTAGCGCCGGACGTGGAACGAGTGCAGTTGCGTCCGCGTCATCGACGACACCGACTGCGCGGTGCCGATCACCGGGCGGCCCACCGGGTGTTCACCGAACATCGCCGAGAGGAACATATCCCCCAGCGCGTCCTCCGGATCGTCGTCGCGCATCGCGATCTCTTCGAGGACCACGTCGCGTTCCAGCTCGACATCGTCGGAAGCGCAGCGCCCGTTGAGCACCACATCGGCGACCAAATCGATGGCCAGCTCCAGGTCGCTGTCGAGCACGTGCGCGTAGTAGCAGGTGTGCTCTTTCGCGGTGAACGCGTTCAGCTCACCCCCGACGGCGTCCATCGCCTGCGCGATGTCCACGGCGGTGCGGGTCGGCGTCGCCTTGAACAATAGATGCTCGAGGAAGTGCGCCGCCCCGGCCACCGTGCCGCCTTCGTCGCGCGATCCGACACCGACCCAGACACCGACCGACGCGGAACGCACCGCGGGCAGGTACTCGGTGACGACCCGCAGGCCGCCGGGCAGTGTGGTGCGACGCAGGTGCGTCGTCTCGGCTTCAACGAATTGCTTGCCCCGCCGCAGGGCACCCGTGGGACCGGGGCGCGCCCCGGATGCCTCAGCTACCGGTCGTCGCGGCATCGGCAGGAGCGGCCGCCTGGTCAGACCCGGCATCGGCGGGCGCCGAATCCGCTGAGTCCTCTTCGGCCACCAGGACGAGGGAGATCTTGCCGCGCTTGTCGATATCGGCGATTTCGACCCGCAGTTTGTCTCCGACGTTCACGACGTCCTCGACCTTCGCGATCCGCTTGCCCTTGCCGAGCTTGGAGATGTGCACCAGACCGTCACGCCCGGGCAGCAGCGACACGAACGCACCGAAATCGGTTGTCTTGACCACGGTTCCGAGGAACCGCTCGCCCACGGTCGGCAGCTGCGGGTTGGCGATGGCGTTGATCTTGTCGATCGCGGCCTGCGCCGACGGCCCGTCCGTGGCACCCACGAACACGGTGCCGTCGTCCTCGATCGAGATCTGCGCTCCGGTCTCCTCGGTGATGGCGTTGATGACCTTGCCCTTGGGGCCGATGACCTCACCGATCTTGTCCACCGGGACCTTGATGGTGGTGACCCGGGGCGCGTACGGGCTCATCTCGTCGGGCCCGTCGATGGCCTCGGCCATGACCTCGAGGATCGTCAGCCGGGCGTCCTTGGCCTGCGCGAGCGCGGCCGCGAGCACCTGCGACGGGATTCCGTCGAGCTTGGTGTCCAGCTGCAGCGCGGTGACGAAGTCCTTGGTCCCGGCACACTTGAAGTCCATGTCGCCGAAAGCGTCTTCGGCGCCGAGGATGTCGGTGAGGGTGACGAAGCGACGCTCGGCGTGACCCTCGACCTCGACGTCGTCGGAGACCAGGCCCATCGCGATGCCGGCCACCGGAGCCTTCAGCGGCACACCGGCATTCAGCAGCGCCAGCGTGGACGCGCAAACCGATCCCATCGATGTCGAACCGTTGGAGCCCAGCGCTTCGGACACCTGCCGGATGGCGTAAGGGAACTCCTCGACGCTCGGCAGCACCGGAAGCAGGGCCCGCTCGGCGAGCGCGCCGTGCCCGATCTCACGCCGCTTCGGCGAGCCGACGCGGCCGGTCTCCCCGGTGGAGAACGGCGGGAAGTTGTAGTGGTGCATATACCGCTTGGACGTCTCGGGCCCCAGCGAGTCGATCTGCTGGGCCATCTTGACCATGTCCAGCGTGGTCACGCCCAAGATCTGGGTCTCGCCACGCTCGAACAGCGCGCTGCCGTGCGCCCGCGGCACCACGGCGACCTCGGCCGACAACGCGCGGATGTCGGTGATGCCACGGCCGTCGATGCGGAAGTGGTCGGTCAGAATGCGCTGGCGGACAAGCTTCTTGGTCAGCGAGCGGAACGCGGCGCTGATTTCCTTCTCGCGACCTTCGTAGGTGTCGGCGAGCCTTTGCAGCACCTCCGCCTTGAGCTCGTCGGTGCGCGCGTCGCGCTCGGCCTTGCCGCCGATGGTCAGCGCCTTGGCCAGCTCGTCGGTGGCCACCGAGCTCACCGAGTAGTAGACGTCGTCGGCGTAATCGGGGAATGTCGGGAAGTCGCCGGTGGGCTTGGCGGCCTTCTCGGCCAGCTCCTGCTGGGCGGTGCACAGCGCCGCGATGAACGGCTTGGCCGCCTCGAGGCCTTCGGCCACAACGGTTTCCGTGGGCGCCTGGGCGCCACCCTCGACGAGCTCGATGACCTTGTCGGTGGCCTCAGCCTCGACCATCATGATCGCGACGTCAGGACCATCGGAGCCCTCGACTTTGCGGCCGGCGACGACCATGTCGAACACGGCCCGCTCGAGCTGCTCGACGGTCGGGAACGCAACCCAGGTGCCGTCGATGAGCGCCACCCGCACGCCCCCGATGGGACCCGAGAACGGCAGACCGCTGATCTGGGTGGAGGCCGACGCGGCGTTGATCGCGAGCACGTCGTACAGGTCGTTGGGATCCAGGCTCAGAATGGTCACCACCACCTGGATCTCGTTGCGCAGCCCGTTGACGAACGACGGGCGCAGCGGCCGGTCGATGAGCCGGCAGGTCAGGATCGCGTCGGTGGACGGACGGCCCTCACGGCGGAAGAACGAACCGGGGATGCGGCCCGCGGCATACATCCGCTCCTCGACATCGACGGTCAGCGGGAAGAAGTCGAAGTGCTCCTTCGGGCTTTTGCTGGCGGTGGTCGCCGACAGCAGCATGTTCTCGTCGTCGAGGTAGGCGACGACGGCGCCGGCGGCCTGCTGGGCCAGCCGGCCTGTTTCGAAACGGATGGTGCGGGTGCCGAAGCTCCCGTTGTCGATAGTGGCGGTCGACTCGAACACGCCCTCTTCAATTTCAGCTACAGACATGGGTGTCCGTATGGCCTCTCTGTATTCGGCTGTTTCGCGTTGCCACACGCACCTCAGCAGGACTACTCAGCAGCCCGAGAGGGGCCGCGAGTCACCTGTGAGAGCTTTCAGCGATGTCTGAATACGGCTACGGCCATCGATCGAAGCGGCCGACCTGCCCCAGATCCGGAGAGCCCGGCAGCCACTACCGAAGACCGCCCGATGCAGACAGGGCTGCTCCCTTGTGACGTGCACAGTGACACGCTGGAACGGCACACGCGGATCTGCGTAGCCGCACCATTTCGCTCGGGCCGAATCGGCCCAGAACGGTCCCACTCTACACGGGCGGACCAGCCGCCCGGCAGGACTGGGGGATTTGCGCGATTGGTGGTCAGTGCGGGTAGCGGGTCAGCGACGCAGACCCAGGCGCTCGACGAGCGAGCGGTACCGCTCCACGTCGATCTGGGCCACATACTTGAGCAGCCGGCGCCGACGTCCGACCAGCAGCAGCAGTCCGCGCCGCGAGTGGTGGTCGTGCTTGTGGATCTTCAGGTGCTCGGTGAGGTCGGAAATCCGCTTGGTCAGCAGCGCGACCTGCGCCTCCGGGGAGCCGGTGTCGCTGTCGTGCAGGCCGTAGTTGCCTAGGATTTCTTTTTTCTGCTCGGCGGTAAGCGCCACAAAACTATCTCCATCAATCAGTCCGCGAAAGGTGAATGTTGCGGGCGCGGCCACCGCGAACTGCAGCACGCGCCGATGTCGTCCGGAAGTTTAGCAGTCAGAAGGCGAGCGACTCGAATCGTGAGCGCGCGGTCAATCGGACGACAGGATGCCGCGCGCCTTATCGGTGTCCTTATTCATCGCGGTGATGAGCTCCTTGACGGAGTCGAACTTGCGCTGCCCGCGGATGCGGGCGACGAAGTCCAGCGCCACGTGCTGGCCGTACAGGTCGGCGTCGGTGTCCAGGACGAACGCCTCGACGGTGCGGGTGCGGCCGGAGAAG
>NZ_JAFAUS010000276.1 GCF_019243155.1 Mycobacterium sp. | reverse complement strand
TCGCCGGGGGAACCGGGCACCGGATCATCCAGTACGCGATCGTCGGCGCCGCCATGGGGACGGCGATTCACCTCATCGGTGCGCACAGCGTGGTCGAGGGGGAGTTGCGGCCGCCCCGAGCCGCCATCGCGGGCGACACCGGGATCGGTGACTCCCTGCCGCGATTTCGACCGACTTTCGCGGCGTGGTCGAACTGGTCGGTGCTTGCCGTCGCATTCGCGACCGCCGTCGCGGGAGCGGTGTTGGCGGCAATGTTCGCGCGAGGGAATGACGCCCCGGTTCTCTCCGTGGCGATCGGGTGCGCATTGGTGGTCATCTTCGTCGTGCCGATCGGCGTCGGCGCCGCCTTCTCACTGTCGTTGAGACCCATTCGCGATCTCGCCGAAGGAACGGAACGGGTTGCGGCGGGCGATTACAGCCAACGCCTGCCGGTAGTTCAGGACGACGACCTGGGCGCGTTGGCGGCGTCGTTCAACCGGATGCAGGCGGGTTTGGCTGAGCGACAACGACTTCAGTCGGCGTTCGGCACCTACGTCGACCCGGCGCTGGCGGCCCGCCTGCTTGAACAGGGAGACGAGGTGTTCCACAGCGAGCGCCGCGAGGTGACGGTGATGTTCGTCGACATTCGCGACTTCACGCCGTTCGCCGAGGCGCACACCGCCGAGCACACGGTCGCCCGTCTGAACGCCGTATTCGAAATCGTCGTACCGGCCGTTGTCGATGCGGGTGGGCACGTCAACAAGTTCCTCGGGGACGGCGCCCTGGCTGTCTTCGGCACGCCCAATGATGTTGTGCATCACGCCGACTCGGCCCTGCGCGCGGCCGCGTCGATTCATCGCCTGGTCGCCGCGCGATTCGGTGGCGCGCTTCGGATCGGCATCGGGATCAACACCGGGGTGGTGATCGCCGGCACCATCGGTGGTGGCGGAAAGCTCGAGTTCACCTTGATCGGCGACACCGTTAACGTCGCGGCTCGCGTCGAAGAGCTGACGAAGACCACGGGGGACGCAATCCTTCTCACGCAGCAGACCGTCGACGCATTGCTTTATCAACCCGCCGGACTCATCGACCGCGGTGCGCATTCGCTGAAGGGCAAGTCGGCCCTCACGGAGGTCTTCGGCCTCGACCCCGGACAGTGCCCACCGCGCTGACCGGCCGAGCGTTCGGTCAGCCGTCCAGACCGGCGGCGGCCGCGAATGCTTTGAGTTCCCGCTCGATGTCGGATCCCGCGGGCTGGTAGACGATCTCGGTGACTCCTTGCGAGCCGAGTTCGGAGATTTTTCCCGCGATTTGTTCGGCCTGGCCGGTCAATGCCATCGAGCTGGCCAGCGGAACCAGGCCCGCGACATGCGGCTCATCACTCGGATTGGCCTTCACCAGATGTCCCGCATGGATGGCGAGATGCCGCTCGTCCGTCGGGTATGCCTCGATCGCCTCGCGCCAGCCCTGCCCACCCGGCAGTCCGTCGACCGCGGCGGCGCCGCCGCGCTCATACATGGCGTGATACATCACCACGGCTCCGGGCCCCGCGGCGTCGACTGCGCGCGGCGACGTCAGGTCCTCTCCCGCGTCGAGCACAGTGCCGAAGCAAAGCAGCGCCCGCCAGTCCGAAGTCTTCGCGGCCTCGGGCTGTGGCACCGCCGCGGAGAAGACGCCGTCGGCGAGTTCGGCCGCAACGGCCAGCCCTTTCGGGCCGTCGGCGCCGATCAGTATCGGCACGCTGATCGGTCGCGCTGCCCCGAAGCCCGGCAGTTGCAGCATGCGGATCTTCGCTCCCTCCCACTCGGCGGTTTCGCCGGCGAGGAGAGCGCGCAGGCACCGCACGTAGTCGGCGACGTGGCGCCACGGCATCGGGCGCCGGGCCAAGGCCATTCGGCCGGTGAAACCCGAGCCGATCGCCACGGCGACCCGGCCGGGCGCCTGGCTCGTCAGCTCAGCGATTGCGGCGGCGTTGACCATCGGATGCCGCAGGCTGGGCACGAGCACACCCGGTCCGAGGCCGATGCGTGACGTGCGCTCGGCGCACCGAGTGAGGATCATCCACACGTCCGGGTAGAGCGCGGGCGAGTCGTACAGCCAAGCACGCTTGTAGCCGAGCGTCTCGGCCAGTTCCGCGTGGGCCGGAGTGTCCGACGAAGTTGCGAACGCGCACGAGATATCCATGTGTGGACACTACGAGACCGAGCGGCTTTTGGTTCGGGTCGAGGTTCAGTGCATCAGCGTCCCGGCGGAAGACTCGGCGGAGTCGTCGTCTGCGGGTATGTGGTGCTCGGTGTGCTGGTGACCGTCACGGTGCTCGTGCTCGTCGACGGCGGCGGGACCACGGTCGTGGAGGTACTCGTGGTGACGCTGGTCGTCGTCTCGGTGGACGAGGTCGACGTCGCGGCCGCCGCGGCAATGACGCCGCAGGCGATCCGCTTGCCCCCATCGCCGGTCGCGTTGGTGCCGAGGTAGTCCGCGTCCTGGTGCAGGATCAGGGCGGTACCCGCGCTGTTCCGCAGGTCCGCGGCGGTGAACGCGTTGGTGGTGGTGACGAGTTTTGCCGAGCCGTCGGAGCGCACTTGCAGTGCTGTCAGGTCACCGCTGGCGGGATGACCGGTGTGCCCCTGCGCCTGGAAGACGCTGCCAGCGGAGGCGAAGTCCCCGGTAGAGCCGCCATTCGGCGCGGCCGAATTGGCCTCGCACCTGCCCGCCGAATGGATCATGAGCCCGTGGAAGCCGGGACTCAGAAGCTGGTTGGCCGCGGCCTCGACGGTCACCGTCGCGTAGCCGTTCGCGAAATCGATGGTGGCGGTGGCGACCTGGCTGCCGTCGGCCGCCTTCAGCTGAGTGTTCATTCGTTCCGTGCCGGACGGCGCCCCCGACGACGAGGACGCAGTGCCCTGCCCGCCCTGCGGGTTTGCGCATGCGGCTAACGGTGCGATGGTCGCCGTAAGCACTGCGACCGCGAAGGATACGCCAGTTTTCATGGGCCGGGCCTACCCTGAACAGTCGAAGTCGAAACCACGCGTGGCACTGCATCGAAAGCCATCGGAGGAACATTGACTACCCCGTCGACCCCGACCGCGGCCGTCCTCGACCGGCTACCCGAGATCCGCGACTGGCAGGAAGACCTCTACCGGGACCTCCACCAACATCCCGAACTTTCCCATCACGAACACCGCACCGCGGAGTTGGTCGTCGGCCGGTTGCGCGGTTCGGGTTACGAAGTGCATGACCGGATCGGTGGCACCGGCGTCGTCGGCGTACTGCGCAACGGCAGCGGTCCGACCGTGCTGATGCGCGCCGACATGGACGCGTTGCCCGTCTTGGAGGCGACCGGCCTTCCCTATGCCAGCACCGTGCGCGTTAACGACGCCGCCGGGAAGGACGTGCCCGTCATGCACGCCTGCGGCCACGATATGCACGTCACCTGCCTGCTCGGCGCCGCGGCCTTGCTCGCCGAGGGGGCCGAACACTGGAACGGGACGGCGATAGCGCTGTTCCAGCCGGCCGAAGAAGTTGGTGACGGTGCGCGCAGCATGGTCGACGACGGCCTCGCGAAAGCGATTCCATCGGTCGACGTTGCCCTCGCCCAGCACGTGATGCCCACACCCGCGGGCTTCGTCGGCACCCATCGCGGCGCGGTGCTCGCGGCCGCCGACAGCATGCGAATCACGGTCTACGGCCGCGGCTCTCATGGTTCGATGCCACAGTCCGCCGTCGATCCCGTGGTGCTGGCGGCGATGATCGTGATCCGGTTGCAGACGATCGTCTCTCGGGAAGTGGCACCGGCGGACACCGTCGTGCTGACGATCGGAAGCATCCAGGCCGGCAACAAGAGCAACGTGATCGGCGATCACGCTGTGCTCGAGGTGAACCTGCGCACCTACGACGAAGCCGTCCGCGGCGCGGTACTCGATGCGATCCGGCGCATCGTCATCGCAGAGTGCCAGGCGTCAGATTCCCCGAAAGAACCCGAATTCGAGCTCTACGACCGCTTTCCGCTCACCGTCAATGACGACGGCGTCACCGATCGGGTGAGCGGCGCATTCGCCGCATATTTCGGCGAGCGCTTCAAGCCGATGGCCACGCAGCCGGCGAGTGAGGACTTCAGCGACATCCCGACTGCCCTCGGCATCCCTTATACGTACTGGGGTATCGGCGGAATCGACGAGCGGCAATACCGCGAGGCCGCAGACGCCGGACGATTAGCGCAGGACATTTCCGTCAACCACTCGCCGACTTTCGCCCCCGTCATCCAGCCCACCTTGGACACCGGCACCCAAGCACTCGTGGTCGCCGCGCTGGCCTGGCTCGCCACCTGAGGAGAACGCACATGCGTACACCGGAATTCTTCGCGACTCCCGGCTACGGCGATCGCCAGCTGCGAAACTTCCACTATTCGCAGGCCGTTCGCTACGGCGACCGGGTCGAGACGTCCGGTCAAGGTGGGTGGGACGACCACTTTCGCTATCCGGAGTCGGTTCGCGACGAGATCATTGCGGCCTTCGACAATGTCGAGCGGACGTTGGCGACGGCCGGGGCATCGTGGCGCCATGTGGTGAGCGTGCATTCGTACCATGTGCCGGGCCCGGACGGCCGGATAGGGCCCGAGCACCTGGAGACCATGGTCGACCAGTTGCGCCAGCGCATGGGTGATCGCGCACCGCTGTGGACGTGCATCGGCGTTGCCGCACTGGCGAATCCGGAGATGCGCGTCGAGATTCAGGTCACCGGCGTCGTCGCCGACGAAGGCTGAGCGACGGCGCGCACGAACGCATCGGCGAACACGTCGCAGGTGGTATCGATGTCGGGTAGCGATTGCGCCAGAAGATTCGGCAACGCCGGACGCGTCAGCAGATGAACCATGACGGGTCCCAAAAGCTGTTGTGCCAGAAGCGGTCTGGGTAGATCGCGGATCCTTCCGGCGTCGATCTCGGCGTCGAACCAACGACCGAGCACGCCGAGCATGCGCGGGATGCCGTAGGCCGCGAGAGATTGCACCGCGGGACTGGTCGGCCGGGAGAAGGCCTCAGCGAATATCGCCGGCGCAACGCGGGGTTCGCGACCCAGCGCGTTCGCCACCGTCCGGTAGAAACCGCGGGCCATTTCGGACAGGTCGCCACGGGGCCGTGCGAGGTATTCCTCGATATCGCCGATGGGGCTGTGACGCTCGAAGACCGCCCGCATCAGTTCGTCGCGTCCACCGAAAACCGCATGCAGGCTGTACACGGAGCAACTGGCGCGCGCGGCGACGGCCTCCAAAGTCGTAGCGGCGAGGCCGGATTCGCCGATCAGTGACGCAGCGGCTGCTACCGCCCGCATCCGGACGGGAGGCAGGCCGCCGGGGTCGACTCCGGCCGCGCTGACCGCGTCGTTCAAGGCGGTACGTGAGCCACCGAATCGCCGGAGCAGCGTGCTTCGCGAGATCCCGGCCTCGGTGGCGATCGTTGCGACGGGAACGTCGGCTACATCCTTGCCCAGCTTCTTTGCGGCGCGTAGGGCCGCCTCCACCACTTGGGGCGTAGAGATTGATCGAGCCATTCCACCTCCTCCGCGTGCGTGATACTCTACTTGATGTAGTCTGCAATTGTATTCCACTTGCTGCATCTGTGCAGAAGGAGTGCTCGGCCATGACTGAAGTCATGCGGACCCAGGTCTGCGTCGCCGGTGGTGGACCCGCCGGCCTAGTTCACGCTCTTCTGCTCGCCCGCGCCGGAATCCGAGTCGTTGTCTTGGAGAAGCACAATGACTTCCTGCGCGACTTTCGCGGCGATACGGTGCATCCGACGACCCTGCGGATCATGGACGAGCTGGGGTTCGTCGATGAGTTCTTGCGCCTACCGCACACCAAGATCGACCGTGTCGCGTTCGACACCGACGGCTCGATTCGCACCTTCGGCAACTTCAGCGTGCTCAAACGGCTCGGCTTCAGGCAGCCGTATATCGCGATGATGCCGCAGTGGGATTTCCTGGACTTCATCGCTGAAAAGGCCTCCGCCTACCCGGAATTCACCTTGGTGCGCAATGCCGAGGTCACTGACCTGCTCTTCGACGGCGACCGGGTGGTAGGGGTGCGCACGCCAGAACTGGAAGTGCGGGCCGATCTCGTGGTGGCCGCGGACGGGCGCAAGTCCGCGGTGCGGGCCGCCGCGGGGCTACAGACCGCCGAGGCACACTCCCCGATGGACGTGGTTTGGTTCCGGTTGAAATGGCGCCCCGGCGACCCTCAGGAACTGTTCGCGGTGATCCGCAAAGGCTTGATGATGGCCATGATCTACCGGGGCGATTACTGGCAGATCGCGAGTCTGGTGCCGAAAGGCTCTAACCCCCGCGACGGTTCACTAGAGGAGTTCAAGCAGCGAATCGTCACCGCCCAGCCCCGGCTGCGTGAGCACGTCAACGACCTCACCACTTGGGATGACACCAGCGAGCTCGACGTTCGGGTGGACCGGCTCAAGGCCTGGTGGCGTACGGGCCTGCTGTGCATTGGCGATGCCGCGCATGCGATGTCGCCGGCCGGTGGGGTCGGCATCAACCTTGCTGTCGCCGATGCGGTGGCCGCGGCCAACATCCTGTGCGCCCCGCTGCGCGACGGTCGGCTGACGGACGCGGACCTCGCGAAGGTGCAGAAAAGGCGGGAGCTGCCCACCCGGATCATCCAGAAGTTTCAGGTGTTGGTGCAAGACAACGCGATCGCACCGAATCTTAGTGGTGACCTGTCGCCGATCCACGTGCCGCGAATCGTGGGTTTCGGCCCGCTGCAGGCGCTTCCGCCGATTTTCGTGGGGCGCGGCTTCCGACCCGAGCATGTGCGGACTCCCGACGTCCACGCTACCTAAGAACTGCCCGCTTGTGAGCGCTCGCCGGCGGGTACACACCTGCGGTGATGTCGACGGAGTCGGGCTGTCCGAAACGGATGGAGTTCGGGCCATGCGGCGGGGTGCGGCCCGACGGTCAATGCGAGATGCGGCCTGGCGCGTGCGTGTTCGGTGACGTCGTGCCCTGGTCCGGGTTTCGGCCGTCACCGCGACCGGTCCGCGCGCCGCTGGTGTTGACCGACTTCAGCTGCACACCGTTCGACCGTAACGACGTGGCTGCGACGGCTGCTGTCCTGGGCCCGGGATGTGACGCCGTCCTCGTCGGCGAGCATCAGAACAAACCGGATTTCCCGCCGACGCTGATGGGATCGTTGCTCCTTGATGCGGGAGTGACGCCCTGGATCACGTTGTCGTGCCGCGATCGCAACCGAGTGGTGCTCGAGCAGGAACTCAGAGGGCTGCGCAGCATCGGCGTCGACACCGTGTTGTGCGTGACGGGTGATGGACGCGGCTACGACGTGCGCCCGGATGTCACGCAGACCTTCGATCTCGACGGCCCGCGTCTGGTCTCGCTGGCCGCCTCGGTCGGGATGGTTGCGGCGGTGCCGGAGACGCCCACCGCCCCGCCCGTTCAGGTTCGTCCGACGCGATTGGTTGAGAAGCAGCGGGCAGGAGCGAGCCTCGCGGTGCTCAATCACGTCCCCTTCCCAAACATGGTCGGTGAGTTCATGACTGCCGCGATTTCGCAAGGTCTGTCGATACCCGTGATCGCCGCCGTCGCGGTGTTCACCGACACGGTCTCGGCGGCGGTGCTGCAAGGCTTGCCCGGTCTTGAACTGGACGAGACAGTCGCCGAAGAAGTGCTCGGCGCTTACGATCCGGTGGCGGCTGGGATCACGGCCGCGGTGAACGAAGCGCGTGCGCTGCTGGCCATCGAGGGCGTCGCGGGTGTCAACGTCTCCGGGCTGGCGTCGGCGTCGGGTGTTCGCCTCGGCGCGGAGATCAAAGCCGAAGTCGGCCGCCGCATCCGGGCGGAGGCGTCATGACCGAAGCCATGGAGGCCGAGTTCGACACGGTCGCCGAGTGGACGGCGCAAGTCGCCGAGGAACTCGGCCCGGGCTATCACGTGCCCGCAGGGTGCCGCGGAAGTGGCAGCCCGGCTGCCCTGGACTGGCTCATCGAGCGGATGAAACTGAAACCGGGCACTCGATTGCTGGACTCGGGGGCGGGCGTCGGGGGTCCCGCCGCCTATGCGGCACAATCGCATTCGGTGCGTCCCATACTCGCGGAGCCGGAGATGGGGGCCTGCCGCGCTGCCAGGAAGTTGTTCGACTACCCGGTGATATGTGCGGATGGGAGCGCGTTGCCGGCGGCGGACGAAAGCTTCGACGCCGCTTGGTCGTTGGGCGTGTTGTGTACGACGCCGAATCAGCTGGCATTGCTCGAAGAGCTTCGACGCACGGTCCGACCCGGAGGCCGCATCGGACTGCTCGTCTTCGTGGCACAGCGCGAGATAGCCGCCGAACAGCTTGAGGGAAACCACTTTCCGACACCCGACGGCCTGCTCGGCCTGGCGGAGAGGTCCAGGCTGCACGTAGAGCATTGGACGGGGACGTCCACCCTTGGGCCCATACCCGAGACGTGGAATCAGCGTGTCGAAGCCATCGAGACGATGCTCAGCGATCGACACGGGCATAAGCAGGCCTGGCAGTTGGCCGAACGGCAGAGTTCGAGCATCGGCCACCAGCTCGAGCAGGGCGCGGTGACGGGGGAGCTACTGGTGTTGCGCCGTGCCTGAGACAAGGCCTCAGAGCCCCGCGATGACGATGACCACGCCGACGATGACCGCCACTGCCAACGACACCAACAGGAAACTGACGGCCCCTTCCTTCGTGGTTGAGGTCTCGTGGTTGCCCGCCGCGATTGGTGCGAGCTTGCGGCCGGCGCCCCATATCGCCGCCAGTAGGGTGGCCAACCAGTTGGCGTAGGCGGAGTAGACGATGAGCGCGACCGCGGTCACGCCCCAGGCGTGGGATAGATGGAGGTGCGGCCAGAGCAGGCCCAGCAACACGAGGAACATGCCGTTGAGCACGGCCTCGAGGTGGCTCGACAGCGCCATCCGCGGGTTTTTCACTGCCGGGCCAGCGAATCCGGTGAACAGGCCGAGCAGGAAGAGGACCAGCCCAAGGGTGAACAGCAAACTCTGCATAGTCGAACAGTAGCGGCTCCGCGCTACAGATAGGGCAGAAGGCCTTGCCCCGCAAATTCATCCCGTGAGCCGGTCAGCGCGGACGTCAGTCCGGCAAAGCCTCCCTCCGTTGGCCATTCCGCGATCAGCTTTTGGGTATCCTCGGGAAGGAGTTCCCTTCGGTCCGGTGTATTCCACAGCTCTCGGGTTTGAATCAGCCAATATAGAGCGAATTCACCGATCAGCGCGGCTTCGATCCAAAGGGTCCAATACCTCCAAGCGGGGAATGCGAGATGCGACGTGACAATTGCGATCAGCGTCAGCAGCATCAAACCGCCAATGATCCAGTAGAACCACTCGTAAGCGGATCTATCGGGTGCTTTCGAGGCTTGCTCCCGACTGACGACGTATGCGGTGACGAATACGGTGACGATAAAGGATGCGAGCAACAGGAACCCTGCTATGCCGTGTGCATTCTCGTTGAACCAGTGTGGATGGACGATCAGGGCAAATAGGCCAACCGCCATGACCAGCCAGAAAAACGCTGTCGCCAATGTTCCCACCGGGCTTTTCTTCTGCCGGGAGCGGGTGCGCCAGTGTTGCCACAGAGTGAAAAGCCAGCCCAAGGTGAGCGCAATGACGACGGCCCAGACATTGGGTTGGACGGCGGGCTGAAATTGGGGTGGCAGATCGTCTCGGCCGCACAGCAACCCGGGTCGACCTTGCGGCACCATCGCGGCGATCAACGCGCAAACCCCGGCTAGCGTCAACAACGCATCTTCGGTGTCGCTACTGCCCTTATAGACGATGAAAAGCGTGCCGAGCGCCAGGAGTGCGGCGATGACGATGCTGTGCGCGGACGTGTAATAGTAAGCGCTGATCGCCAATTGCCAGCAGGTTGCCGTTAACTTTTCGATGATCACGGCCGCAAAGAGCAAGATCATGATCACCACCATGCCGACACGCACGTCACGGTATGTGGCAAGCACAATGGAAGTTGGATCGTTTGACTGCTTCACGCTGCCCACCTCCTCAGAGCACAAGCGGATTCTGGCCATAATGATGTGTGGCCATATCGCCGGCTGTACCGGAATTGGCGAAAATTATCCAAAGGTTCTTGGAGATACTTTTTGGATGTAAAGGACGACGGTCGTCAACTTAGAACTGTGGCGATGTCGACCTCCGAGGTCAGGGTCTGATGAACGGGGCAGCGGTCGGCGATGTAGTGCAGCCGTTGCCGTTGCTCGTCATCGAGATCGCCCATCAACTCGATGTCGCGGTCGATGTGTTCGATCCAGCCCTTGGTGGTCTCGCACTCGGCGCAGTCTTCGGCGTGAATACGCGAGTGCCGCAACGTCACTCGAATCCGATCGAGCGGCCAGCCCTTGCGGTTGGCGTACATCCGCACGGTCATCGATGTGCAGGCCCCTAGCGCGGCCAGCAGCAGGTCGTAGGGCGTCGGCCCCGCGTCGGCGCCGATCGGCTCTGGCTCGTCCGCCGCGAGTTCGTGGTACCCGGCCTTGATGTGCTGTGTGTAAGTGCTCGAACCGGTCTCGGTCACGATCACGGTGCCCTCCGACGGCGCCGATGCATCTTGTGTTGTCATGTTTGGATCGTGCCACGCACCAAGAAGCCCAGAGCCGAGCAGCGACGTCGTGAACTCTTACCTGCACTCGGCGATCACCGGTGTGGCCGCCGATCACGAGCTCACCAGGTGATCGGCAGCTCCTCGATCCCGTAGATCTCCTGCTCGTTCTGGAAGCGCAGCTCGTCGGCCGCGACGGCCAGTGCCAGCCCGGGCAACCGGCGGGCCAGCGTGGAAAGCGCGATCTGCATTTCGACGCGGGCGAGGTGCTGCCCGATGCACTGGTGCACCCCGAAGCCGAAACCCAAGTGGCCGCGGGTGTTTCGTGCGGCATCGAAAGTCGCGGGGTCGTCGACGAACTCCGGGTCCCAGTTTCCGGCGGGCAGGTTCATCAGCAGGAAGTCGCCCGCTGGGATCAGCTCACCGCCGAGGTGTAGGTCCTCGGTCGCCACGCGATCGACCTGGCTGTGCACGATCGTGAGGTAGCGCATCAGCTCTTCGATGATGTTGGCGATGACGGCGGCATCGTCCGTCTGGCCGAGTCGTTCGAACACGTCCGAATGTTCAAGCAGGGCAACAGTTCCCAGTGCGATCATGCTGGCCGTCGTCTCGTGGCCGGCCTGCAGGAGGATCAAGCCGTTCATGGCCGCGGTCTCGCGGCTGAGTTGTCCGGTGGCGACGTGATCGGTGAGGAGGCGGCTGATCAGGTCATCGCCCGGTTCGCGCTCTTTGCGCTCGACGAGTGAGAACATGTACGCGAAGAGCGCCCCGATGGCCGCGGCTTTCTCGTCCTCGGTTGACCTCGCGTCGAGCCCGACCGTGCTGTGGTGCTGGAAGAATTCGTGATCGCTGTATGGCACGCCGAGCAACTCTGAGACGACCAACGACGGAACCGGCAATGCGAAGTCCCGCACCAGGTCCGCCGGCGGCCCACCCTCGATCATCGTGTCCAAGAAGCGGTCGACCAAATCCTGGACCTGCGGTCGCATCGCCTCGGCGCGCCGCCAAGTGAAGTCGCGAGTCATCATGCGGCGCAGGCGATTATGCTCCGGGTCGTCGATGCGTGGAAAGATGATCGGCAGTTCGCCGGTGACGCCCGCCGCGCGCAGGCGCGTCTTGATGGTTTCGGCGCTCAGCCGCGGGTCCACCAGCGATGCCCGGATGTCCTCGTAGCGGCTGACGATCCAGGTCGGCCGGCCCTGCCACATTGCGCGTTGCAAGCCCGCCGCGTCCCGCCACTGTTCGAACTCCGGTGGCGGCACCAGCGGGCAGCCCGCCGGTCGCGGCCGGGGAATGACGGGCAGGTCGTCTGTGCTGGGCTCGGTCATGGCGTCACCGAAACCCGGCCGTGCACCCGCGTTCCACCGTCACGCCAACAGATCCTATACGGCCGCAGAGAACAAATGTTAGGTTTGTCGGCGAACGCGAGGAGGATTCGCGGATGACGCCGTCGCTCGACGAACTGGTCAAGCAGGGGGAGGGGTCCCAGGACGCCGTCGATTTGGGTGACGGTGTTTTCATGTCCAGGAACATCGCAAACAGTTACCTGTTGACGACGCCCGACGGTGATCTGCTGATCAACACCGGAACCCAATTCGAGGCCGCGGAGATCAAAGCCCGATTCGCTCGGGTCAGCAACGGACCGGTGCGGATGATCACGTTCACCCAGGGACATCCTGACCACGTCAGCGGGTGGAGCTTGTTCAACGGGCCCGGTGTCGAGACGATCGCTCAGGCCAACCATCGCGACGTCCGCGAGTACTGGCGAAACCTGCACCCCTTCTACGTGCGGCGAATCATGAAGCTGTGGGGCGCTTTCATGGACGTTGAAGCCGCTGCGGCCACACTGCCGCCCGAGCCGGTGCTCACAAATTCGTTCATCGACACCCACGCATTCGAGCTCGGCGGCCGGCGCGTGGAGCTGTACTCCACGCCCGGCGGCGAGACCACCGACGCGCTCGTGGCGTGGCTGCCCGATCCCGGAACCGTGTTCGTCGGCAACCTCATGGGTCCGTTCTTCGGGCACGTCCCGAACCTCTACACGTTGCGCGGGGACAAGGTTCGCAGCGCGATGACGTTCATTCACTCGCTGGACCGAGTCATCGGGCTGCGCCCCGAAACGCTGATCAACGGCCACGAGGTCTTCCGCGGCGCCGAGGCGCTCCTGGCCACCATGACCAAGGTGCGCGACGCGACCGCCTACCTTCGCGATCGCACGATCGACGGCATGAACGCCGGCGCGCAGTTGTGGACCTTGATGCGCGACGTCGCCCTCCCGCCGGAGCTGGCGCTGCCGCAGGTGCACGGCAAGGTCGCCTGGATCGTCCGGGCGATCTGGGAGGAGCACGTGGGCTGGTTCCGCTACGAATCCACCACCGAGCTCTACGACGTGCCGCCGTCGTCCGTCTGGCCGGATGTCGTGGACCTGGTCGGCGGCACCGCCCCGCTCACGGAGCGGGCCGCCTCTCACGTCAACGCCGGCCGGCCCCTGCAGGCGCTGCATTTGACCGACATGATCCTGACCCACGCCCCGGCCGACCCCGACGCCGTGGGCGTGAAACGTCAAGCATTAGAACAGCTTCTGGCCGCCAGCGGCCGGGAGAACCACAGCGAAGTGCAGTGGCTGGAACAGGAGATCGAGAACTCGTGAAGGCCGAAAATAGAAGGTGGCGGGCTACAGCTGGACCGACGTCGTCACTGTCGACCAGCACGCGGTCACGCGCGACGGCGAGCTGACGATCCCGATGAAGATGGTGAACTCGCGCGCCGAAGCCCGGCTGGAACTGCTGCAGACCCTCCCGCGCGCCGATCAGGCCGAGCGACGGATACCGCGGGTGCGGCCGATGTCGCCCTTCAACAGCAGGTCGCGCTCGGATTCGGACAGTCCGCCCCAAACCCCGTACGGCTCACCGACTTCGAGCGCGTGTGAACGGCATTCCTGGATGACCGGGCACCGCCGGCACATCTCCTTCGCGCGCTGCTCGCGTTGCATGCGAGCGCGGCCACGCTCCCCGTCAGGGTGGAAGAACATGGACGAGTCGACACCGCGGCACAGGCCCTGCAGTTGCCAGTTCCAGATGTCGGCGTTGGGCCCGGGTAGCTGCTCTGGCTGTGGCATTGGTGTTTATCCCTCTCTGCACGGCACGCCTAGAAGTTCAGGTTCGCGAAGCGATTGTGCAACCGAATTGAAGTGGGGTCACCGATGACTACCCGTCATGCGTAGACGTTAGGGAGACGGCGAATTTGCGTCAATAGCCAGTTAGCCCGACAAAATATGCTGTCGCCGGACCAGAATTAACTCTGCGTTCATCTGCAACGCATTTGCGAGACGACAAGCGTGCTACCAGGCGTTCGGCTGGACTGAGATTTCCCAGCTCAGCGTGGAGTGGTTGGGAACAAGAATTGAGTACCTAGGCTATGGTCATTAACAGATCGGTAACAGAAACAGCACAAAGTGTTTACTACCATCGCCGTGATTGAAACTCGTCACACTTCCGTTATTGGCCGCCGGTTGGCGGACGCCGCTCTGGGGGACCAGCCCGGCAGCTGGCCGCTGCCCACGGCGTCCACACCGGCCGAATTGTGGCTGCGAGCTGTGGCTGCCGGGGGGCAGGGGCGCTACGGCAGCGCCTATCGCGACCTGGCGTCCCTGCGGCGCTGCGGTTCGGGGGCCGGACGGCTGCTCTCGTTGGCCCACAGCACGCAGGGATCCTTTCTGCGCCAACTCGGTTGGCACGCCCTGGCCCGGGGCTGGGATGGCCGTGCCCTCGCGTTGGCCGGCGACGAC
>NZ_JAFAUS010000523.1 GCF_019243155.1 Mycobacterium sp. | reverse complement strand
GCCGACCACGCTGGTGCTGCCGCCGAACGGGACGACCGCGATGCCGCGGTCGGAGCAGTATCGCAGGATCGCGACTACGGCGTCGTCGTCGGTGGGAAGCAACACGGCGTCGGGCGCGTCCTGTTCGGAGTCCTTGCGGCGCAGCAGGTCGATGGTGGACTTGCCGCCGGCGTGTAGCAGCCGATCGTTGTCCGCGGTGCGGCAGTATTCGGCGCCGACGATGCCCGCCAGCGCTTCGCGGTCCGTGTCCGACAGCGCGGACGGGCGCAACCTCACTTGGTCGGGACGCAATTCGGCGGAGCCGGAATTCTCGACGCCGATGGCCTGCTTGAGCAGCGACCGGATCCCCTCCGAAAGCGGTTTGGCGGCGGCGGGATCTCCCCACGCGTTCCATTTCATCGGCGGGATGAGACCCTCGGCGTCCGTCATGCGTTACAGTATTACACATGCTGTCAATCAGTAACGCTAGTTTGGATGCCGGGGAACGGATCCTCGCGGCGGCGGCCAGCTGTGTGGTCGATTTCGGCGTGGAACGGGTGACCCTCGCCGAGATAGCGCGACGCGCGGGTGTTAGCAGGCCGACGGTGTACCGCCGCTGGCCGGACACGCCCTCGATTGTCGCGGCGTTGCTGACCCGGCACATCACCGACGTCATGCGCGACGCGCCACTGCTCGGCGAGGACCGGGAATCGCTTGTGCGACAGATAGTTACGGTGGCCAATTTGTTGCGCCGCGACAAGCTGGTGATGTCGGTGCTGCATTCGGAACTCGCGCCGATCTACATCACGCAGCGCCTCGGAACCAGCCAACACATGCTCATCGACGCCCTTGCGGCCCGGCTGCGCGTGGCCCAACGCAGCGGGAGCGTGCGCGCCGGCGACCCGGTCCAAATGGCCGCGATGGTGTTGTTGATCGCTCAATCGACCATCCAGTCGGCCCAGATCGTCGAACCGATTTTGGACGCGGACACGCTGGCCGCCGAACTCGCCTACTCGCTGAATGGATACCTATGTTGATGTTCGCCGATCTCAATGCCGCGCGTCGCGAGGCCGACCTGAAGACGCTCGCCGACGGCGAGCCACTCGACGTCGTCGTGATCGGCGGCGGGATCACCGGTGCCGGAATCGCGCTGGATGCCGCGTCGCGCGGGCTACGGGTGGCGCTGGTGGAAAAACACGACTTGGCGTTCGGCACCAGCCGCTGGAGTTCCAAGCTGGTCCATGGCGGGTTGCGCTACCTGGCGACCGGCAATGTCGGCATCGCCCGGCGCAGCGCCATCGAACGCGGAATCCTGATGGCGCGCAACGCCCCTCATCTCGTGCGCGCGATGCCGCAGCTGGTTCCGCTGCTGCCGTCGATGGAGAGCTCCAACCGGGCATTGGTGCGCGCCGGATTCCTCGCAGGCGATGCGTTGCGGGTGCTTGCCGGTACGCCGTCGTCGATACTGCCCAGGTCGCGGCGCATCTCGGCGCAGCGGGTCGTACAGATGGCGCCCACCGTCTCTCGAGAGGGCCTCGACGGCGGCTTGCTGGCCTACGACGGGCAGCTGATCGACGACGCCCGACTGGTCACCGCCGTCGCGCGCACCGCGGCACAGCACGGCGCCCGAATCCTCACCTACGTGGCCGCATCGGAGGCCACCGGCACCTCGGTGCGGCTGACCGACCGGCGCACCGGCGAATCCTTCGATGTGTCGGCCGGCGCGGTCATCAACGCGGCGGGGGTGTGGGCGGCCGAGATCGACACATCGCTGCGGCTGCGACCCAGCCGCGGGACCCACCTCGTCTTCGATGCCGGCGCCTTCGGCAATCCGACTGCGGCGCTGACGATTCCGATCCCCGGAGAACTCAACCGGTTCGTCTTCGCCATGCCCGAGCAGCTGGGCCGGGTCTATCTCGGGCTGACCGACGAGGCCGCTTCCGGTCCGATCCCGGACGTGCCCGAGCCGTCCGCGCAGGAGGTCAGGTTCCTGCTGGACACAGTGAACACCGCGCTGGGGAGCGCGCTCGGACCGGCCGACGTGATCGGCGCATACGCGGGGCTTCGGCCGCTGATCGACACGGGTGAAGGTCGCACCGCCGACGTCTCGCGAGAACACGCCGTCATCGAGTCGGCGTCCGGCGTCATCAGCGTGATCGGCGGCAAGCTGACCGAGTACCGCTATATGGCACAGGACGTTCTGGATCACGCGGTCAAATTGCGGCACCTGCCCGCTGGAAAATGCCAGACCCGCAATCTGCCGCTGATCGGGGCATCGGTCAATCCCGGGCTCACGGTGGAGTCGCCCGACGCCGCGCTGCCCGTGTCGCTGGTGCAGCGTTACGGCGCCGAGGCGCCCAATGTCATCGCCACCGCCACGTGCGATCGGCCGACGGACCCGGTCGCCGAGGGCATCGACGTCACCCGGGCGGAATTCGAATACGCGATCACCCACGAGTGCGCCCTGGACATCGCCGACATCGTCGATCGGCGAACCCGGATAGGGCTGGTACCGGACGATCGCGAGCGGGCCGTTTCGGTGGCCAAGGAGTTCCTGGGTCGCTTCGGCTAGGCGGCGCGCCTTCCGATTGACAAAATAATGACAGTTACTATCGTTTTATAGTAACTGCCGTTTTCTGTCGGACGGAGTCAACGATGACTGTGCGTGTGCCTGTACTTATCGTCGGGGCCGGCGCCGCCGGGCTGGCCACCTCGGCGCTGCTCGCCCAACACGGGATCCGCACGCTGCTGGTGGAGAAGCGACGTGAAGTCTTCATCTATCCGAAGGCCCGCAACCTGAGCTTTCGCAGCTTGGAGATCTTGCGCGGCCTGGGCCTGCGCGACGAGGTGCACAAGGTCGCTGACAACGTTTCGGCGCTGGTCGTCAAGCCGACGCTCAACAGCGCAGCAGAAGAGCCGGCCATCGACATCGACGCGATCTTCGCGGGTATGGACACGCTCAGCCCCGAACCCGCCGTGCAGTACTGCCCGCAAAGCAGGCTCGAGCCGATCCTGCTCGCCGAGACGCGGCGACGCGGCAGCGAAGTGCGCTATGGCACCGAACTTTCCACGCTGGACTTGGACGGAACCGGCGTCACGGCGGTGCTGCACGACCGGGAGTCGGGCGAGTCGAAGACGGTGCGCGCCGACTATCTCGTCAGCGCCGACGGGACCCACGGTCCAGTACGTAACTGGTTGGGTATCAACACTTCTGGCTACGGCGCGCTGCCGATTTACGTCGTCTTCTTCTACTTCCGTGCGCCGTGGCAAAAGTTCGTCCCGCACCTGGGATACGGCGATGGGGTACAGATCAAGAACGCTGACGTGGACGGCATCCTCATTCCGGCCGAGGGTGATCTCGGCATGTTCATCACAACGTATTTTCCGGGCAAAGGCGAGACGGCGGACCAGTTCACGTCGCAACGCTGTCGCGAGATCCTTAACAAGGCGGTTGGCGAGCCGATCGACATCGATGTCATCGACATCGCGGCTTGGCAACCGTACGAACAAGTGGCCGACCAATTTCAGTGCGGGCGAGCCTTTCTCGTCGGCGACGCCGCGCACACCATGCCGCCGTTCAAAGCCGGGGGAGCCAATACCGCAATCCAGAGCGCGCATAACCTGGCGTGGAAGCTGGCTGCCGTGCTGAAGGGGACGGCCGGGTCGGAACTACTTGCCACCTACCACGCCGAGCGTCACCCGGTGGGGCGCTTCGCCGCCCGCCAATCCCTCACCGGCCCGACGGTTGAACTACTCGAGTTGGGCGCTGAGCGGCCACATTTGGAGGCCGAAGAAGAATCCTCGATGTTCCACCTCCTCATCGGTTACCGGTATGAATCGGCGGGCGTTGTGCCCAACGAGCCTTTGGTGGACCCCGACGGCGTGCAACTGGTGGACGAGTTACGTGCTCAGCCCGGCACCCGAGTCCCGCACGTGTGGGTGCGCGACGGGGTTTCGACGCTCGACCTGATCGGCTCGGGGTTCACCGTGCTCACGAGAAGCGAGCGATGGTGTGCCGCTGCGGCTTCGGCGTCGATCGCCGCACATCGCGTCGACAACGACGAATGGGCGGCAGTTACCGGGCTCTCGCCCGAAGGCGCGCTGCTGATTCGTCCGGACGACTTCGTCGGATGGCGCGCAGACAAGCTACCCGCTGAGCCCGAAAACGAGCTGCGCGAAGCGCTTTCGACGATCCTGTGCCGGTAGCGATTACAGCGGAATGTTCTTGTGCCGCCCGCGGCGTGCCGGCGCCTGAGCCAGCGCCTCGCAGAGCTTGCTGCGGGTGTGCGCCGGGTCGATCTTCTCGTCGACCACGCCGATCTCGATGGCGCTGTCCACGCCGCCGGCGATCCGCTCGTGCTCGGCCGCCAACTGGTCGTGCAGCGCTTCGCGCTCGTGGTCGGCCGCGGCGGCCAGCTTCTTCTTGTGCAGGATGCCCACGGCGGCCTTGGCGCCCATCACCGCCACCTCGGCCTCCGGCCAGGCGAACACCTTGGTCGCGTTCAGCGAGCGGGAGTTCATCGCGATGTAGGCCCCGCCGTAGATCTTCCGGGTGACCAGCGTGACCCGCGGAACGGTGCACTCACCGAACGCGTGCAGCAGCTTCGCGCCGCGGCGCACCACGCCGCCCCACTCCTGGTCGACTCCGGGAAGGTAACCGGGCACGTCGACGACCACGACAAGCGGAATGCCGAAGGCGTCGCAGAGGCGCACGAAACGTGCTGCCTTCTCGGCGCTTTCGGAGTTCAGGCAGCCGCCGAGGCGCAACGGGTTGTTGGCGAGCACACCGATGGTCCGCCCGGACAGCCGGCCCAGCCCGACCACCATCGACGGCGCCCACTTGGCCTGGAACTCGTCGAATTCCGTGCCGTCGTCGAGGATCGCGGTGACGATCGGGTGCACGTCGTATGCCCGCCGCGGTGAGTCGGGGAGCAGTGCCTTGATGTCGATGTCGCCGGCCTCGGCCTTGCTACGGTCGAAATGTCCTTGCTGGCAGAACAATCCGACAAGGCGGCGACCGCGCTCGTAGGCGTCGAGCTCGTCGTCGGCGACGATGTGGCACACCCCGGACTTCTTGTGGTGGGTGTCCGGGCCGCCCAGCGACGCCATGTCGACGTCTTCGCCGGTGACGCTGCGCACCACGTCGGGACCGGTGACGAACACCCTGCCCTCGGGGGCCATGATGACGACGTCGGTCAGCGCCGGCCCGTAAGCGGCCCCGCCGGCGGCGAATCCGACGACCACCGAGATCTGCGGGATGTAACCGGAGGCGCGAATCATCGCCTCGAACACGGTGCCGACCGCGTGAAGCGCCTTCACACCCTCGGCCAGCCTGGCCCCACCGGAGTGCCAGATACCCACGATCGGGCTCTGATCCTCGATGGCGGTGTCGTAGGCGTTGACGATGTGCGAGCAGCCCTCGGTGCCCATGGCACCGCCCATCACCGTTCCGTCGGTGCAGAAGGCGATGGTGCGCACACCGTTCACGGTCCCCGCGGCGGAAAGCACGCCGGAGCGATCACGTTCGTGCAGCAGCTCGACGCTGCCGTCGTCGAAGAAATTGCTCAAGCGCAAGAGCGGGTCGCGGGGGTCGAGCGACTCGCCAACCGCCTCGGGGGCCGTGATTGTCATCGCAGGTCTCCTGTTCCGGTGTGCTGCACGGGGTTTGAGCAGGGTCAGTACCGCCCGAAGGCGATGGCGACGTTGTGTCCGCCGAAGCCGAACGAGTTGTTGATCGCGTACTCGTAGTCGCCCGGCCGCGGCTTGCCCGCCACCACGTCCAGGTCGATCTCCGGGTCGAGGTTCTTCAGGTTCAGCGTCGGCGGAACGACCTGGTCGCGCAGCGCGAGCACGGTCAGGATCGACTCCACCGCACCGACCGCACCGACCGAGTGGCCGAGGGCGGACTTGGGTGCGTACACCGCGGGTTTGTTGCTACCCAGGGCGTTGTTGATGGCCTTGCTTTCCGCGAGGTCGCCCACCGAGGTGCCGGTGGCGTGGGCATTGATGTGATCAATGTCCTCCGGGGTCAGGCCCGCGAGCTGGATCGCCCGAGTCATTGCGTGCCCGGCGCGCTCCCCGTTGGGATCCGGCGCCACCATGTGGAAGCCGTCCGAGGTGATGCTGGCCCCCATGATCCGGGCCAGGATGTTCGCGCCACGCGCCTTCGCGTGCTCCTCGGTCTCGATCACCATCAGAGCGCCACCCTCGCCGAACACGAAGCCGTCGCGGTCCCTGTCGAAGGGGCGGCATGCGCCGGCGGGGTCGTCGTTGTTGGTGGACAACACGATGCGCATGTTGGCGAACCCGGCGATGGGCACCGCCTCGATCTTCGTTTCCACGCCGCCGCAGATCGCCACGTCGGCTTCGCCGAGCACGATCTGCTGCCACGCACGTGCGACGCCTTCGGAACCCGACGCGCAGGCCGAGATCGGCGTCATCACGCCGGCTTTGGCGTGCCGTTCCAGGCCGACGGCCGCGGCCGCGCCGTTGGGCATGTACTTCTGCACGGTCAGCGGCGACATCGCCCGGTACCCGCGCGTGCGCATCTCGTCATATCCGAAGACCAGCTCCTCGGCCGAGCCAAGGCCGGTACCGATGGACACCATCAATCGGCCGGTGTCGACCTCGGGCGAACCCGCGTTTTCCCACACCCGGCGGCCCAGAACGGTGGACATCCGCTGCAGGTATCCCGACCGGCGCAGCTCGATGCGGGTCAGTTGGCTGTCGAAATCCTCCAACAGATGGCCGCCGATGCGGACCGGCAGGTCGTATTCCGTGACGAATGGATCCTCGAGGGTCCGGATGCCACTTTGGCCGTCGAGCAACAACTTCCACGTGTTCTCGGCGTCCGTTGCCAGTGCGGTCGTCATGGCAATGCCAGTGACGACCACATTCGGGAGCGCTTTCCCGGTAACCAGCTCTGTCATGGGTCTTGCGAACGTTCCTTCCAGACTCAGTAACGCCCGAAGGCAAGTGCCACGTTGTGGCCGCCAAAGCCGAACGAGTTGTTGATTGCATAACGGAATTCGCCGTAGCGAGGTTCGCCCGCAACAACATCAAGGTCGATCTCGGGGTCGGGTGTTTCGTAGTTCAGCGTCGGTGGGATGACGCCGTCGCGCAGGCTGAGCACCGTGAGCACCGACTCGAGCGCCCCGACCGCGCCGATGGAGTGTCCCAGTGCAGATTTCGGTGCGTACACTGCGGCCTGCTCGCAACCGGCAACCCGGATGGCGTTGGCCTCGGCGGTGTCACCGATCGGTGTTGCCGTCCCGTGCGCGTTGATGTGGTCGATGTCCTTGGGGGACAACCCCGCCAGCTCCAGCGACCGTGTCATGGCACGACCGGCGCGCACGCCGTCCGCCGCGGGAGCGACCATGTGGAATGCGTCAGACGTGATGCCCGCACCCATCAACCGGGCCAGCGGCTTGGCGCCGCGGGCCTTGGCGTGCTCCTCGGTCTCGATGATCATCAGGGCCCCGGCTTCACCGAACACGAAGCCGTCGCGGTCCTTGTCGAACGGCCTCGATGCGCGCTCGGGCTCATCGTTGCGAGTCGACATGGCCCGCATCATCGAAAACGCCGCGATAGGCAGCGCTTCGATGAGACCTTCGACACCGCCGCAAACAGCGAAGTCGGCGTCACCCATGACGATCTGACGCCACGCGTGGGCGATCGCCTCGGAACCTGACGAACAGGCCGATACGGGCGTCATCACGCCTGCACGGGCCCCGAGCTGCAGGCCCACCACCGCCGCGGCGCCGTTGGGCATGATCATCTGAACGGCGAGCGGCGACACCTTGCGGGGGCCGCCCTCGTTCATCAGGTCGTATGTCTCCACGATCCGTTCGGCGCCACCCAGGCCGGTGCCGACCACGACCGAGAACCGGTCGGGGTCGACCTCGGGGGTGCCCGCGGACTCCCAGAGCTGACCGCTGAGCAATTTGGCCAACCGCTGGACATACGACATGCGCCGTAGGTCCAGCCTGCTCATGTGCTCGTCGATGGGCTCTTTGAGGTGGCCACCGATCTTGACCGGCAGATCCCACTTGGTGACGAACTCGTCTTCGAGAACGTGGATGCCGCTTTCTCCGGCCAGCAAGCCCTTCCACGTGCTCTCAATGTCCGGCGCGAGCGATGTCGTTGCCGCGACAGCGGTTACCACAACGTTGGGGTAACCGCCATTAGCAGTGGAAGGCTTGCTCACTTGCTGTCCGCTTCCAGCCTCGACTTGACGTTCGCAACGGCGTCGGGGTTCTCGGTCTCCAGCTTGGCGCGCAGCGCCTCGGCAGCCTCGGGGTTCTCTTCCTCGAGCTTCTGGATGTAGGAGACGACGTCGCCAACGGTGCGCAGACCGGCGAGGTCCTCGTCGGGGATCTTCACGCCGTACTTGTCCTCGGTCTGCACTGCGATCTCAACCATCGACAGCGAGTCGATGTCCAGGTCGTCGACGAACGACTTCTCCGGGGTGACCTCGGACGGCTCGATACCGGTGACCTCTTCGATGATCTCGGCGATACCGGCGATGATTTCTTCTTGACTGACGGCCACGGCGTCTTCCCTTCGTAATGTGTTGTGTATAGATCGAACTGATTTGTTTAGGCGGTATGTGGTTGTACTGGTCGCGGCTGGATTTAGAGTTCAGCCAATGCGTCCAGGTCTGCGGGCGCCTTGACGGCAAGAGCCGTCGTTCCCCGAAGTTCGCGTTTGGCGATGCCGGTGAGCGTGCCCGCAGGCGGAAGCTCGACGGTCGCCGTGATTTCTCGTTCACGCATGGTTGCGGTGCACAGGTCCCAGCGCACCGGCTGGGTCAGCTGAGCGACCAGCGTGTCCATCGCCGCGGCCGCCGAGGTGACCGGCTTTCCGTCGCGGTTCGACAGCAGCGTGGCGGTGGGTTCGGCGGTCGCGATGGCGGCCGCCGCGGCGGCATAGCCGTCAAGAGCCGAGGCCATGTACTTGGTGTGGAACGCTCCGGCCACCCCCAGGGCGCGGACCCGGGCCTTGGCCGGCGGGTCTTCGGCGAGCTTGTCCAGCGCGCTCAGCCGGCCGGCGGCCACGATCTGGCCGGCGGCGTTGCGGTTGGCCGCAACCAGGTCGAGTTGTTCGAGGCGGGCGAGCACAGCGGACTCCTCGCCGCCGAGCACCGCCGACATTCCGGTCGGTTCGTTGGCGCAGGCCTTGGCCATCTCGGCCCCGCGGGTGGCGGCCAGTGCGACGGCGTCGTCAGCGGAGAGCACGCCGGCGATCGCGTAGGCGGCGATTTCACCGACC
>NZ_JAFAUS010000375.1 GCF_019243155.1 Mycobacterium sp. | reverse complement strand
CGGACCCAACCGGCCGCGTGGTTGGCCATCTCCTCCATGCGGCCCTTGCGACCGGCCATCAACTGGGTGATCGCGCCGACGAATTCCTCGGGGCAGTCGATCGTCATCGCCTCGAACGGCTCATGCAGCTTGCCGTCGATCGTCTTGGTCACCACCTGCGGCTTGCCGACGGTGAGCTCGAAGCCCTCGCGGCGCATCTGCTCGACCAGCACGGCCAGGGCCAGCTCGCCGCGGCCCTGCACCTCCCAGGCGTCGGGCCGGCCGATGTCGATCACCCGGATCGACACGTTGCCGACCAGCTCGGTGTCCAGCCGGCTGCGGACCATGCGCGCGGTCAGTTTGTGACCGGACACCTTGCCCGCCAGCGGCGAGGTGTTGGTGCCGATGGTCACCGAGATCGCCGGCTCGTCGACGGTGATGCGCGGCAGCGCGTGGGCGTGGTCGGGATCGGCCAGCGTGTCGCCGATCATGATCTCGGGAATGCCGGCAATCGCCACGATGTCGCCGGCGCCCGCTTCGTCGGTGGCGCTGCGCTCCACGCCCTCGGTCGCAAGCAGCTCGGTGATCTTGGCGCTGGTGATGACGGGCACGCCGTCGACCTCGCGCATCCAGGCCACCTGCTGGCCCTTGCGCAGCTTGCCGTTGTAGATGCGGATCAGGGCGAGCCGGCCGAGGAAGGCCGACGCGTCGAGGTTGGTCACCAACGCCTGCAGTGGCGCCTCGGGGTCCCCGGACGGCGGCGGGATGTGCTCCATCAACACGTCGAACAGCGGGTCGAGGTTGTCGCCGGCGGGCACCTCGCCGTTCGCAGGCTGCTCGGTGCTCGCGATGCCCGCGCGCCCGGAGGCGTACAGCGTCGGCAGGCCCAGCGCGTGCTCGGCGGCCGCGGCCGCTTCGTCGTCGAGGTCCGATGCGACGTCGAGCAAGAGGTCGTGGCTGGCGTCCACCACTTCGGCGATGCGCGCGTCGGGCCGGTCGGTCTTGTTGACGACGAGGATCACCGGAAGGTGGGCGGCCAGGGCCTTGCGCAGCACGAACCGCGTCTGCGGCAGCGGCCCCTCGGAGGCGTCGACCAGCAGCAGCACCCCGTCCACCATCGAGAGCCCGCGCTCCACCTCGCCGCCGAAGTCGGCGTGCCCCGGGGTGTCGATGACGTTGATCACCGTCACGGTGCCGTCCGGGTTGTGCCGGTGCACGGCGGTGTTCTTGGCCAGGATGGTGATGCCTTTTTCCTTCTCCAGGTCACCGCTGTCCATGATGCGTTCCTGGGTGTCGTCGCCTCGGTGGTGCAGCGCACCTGATTGCCGCAGCATGGCGTCGACCAGGGTGGTTTTGCCGTGGTCGACGTGGGCGACGATGGCGACGTTGCGGAATGACACGTCGGAGATTGTGGCAGTGGGGGCGCTGGATAGCGAACTGGCAGGTCTCCGGGGCCGCCTCACCAGCCCCTGCGGCGCGGTGCGGTGCCCAATCACGGCGTCGACCGTGCAACCACGGCGACCCCGCCCGGCGTGTCGCCGCCCTCACCACACACTCAAAGCCAAGGTTGCACATCGACGGGCGGCGACCCGCTTAACCGGCAGGTCTCCGGGCCCGCCTCACCAGCCCCTGCGGCGCGGTGCGGTGCCGACCAATTCGCCCTTGGCGGCCACCTCGCGGCTGCGGTAGACGATGTAGGGCCTGAACAGGTAGACGACCGGCGCGCTGAACACATGCACCAGTCGCGTGAACGGCCACAGCGTGAACAGCACCATCCCGATCAGGGCATGCAGCTGGTAGTCCAGCGGCGCGTGGATCATCACCTCGCCGTGCGGCTGGAACAGCCAGATCCGCCGGAACCACACGCCGACGGTGTAGCGGTAGTGGAACTCCCCGCCATGCGGGCCGGTACCGATCAGGTCGCAGTACAGCCCCACCACGATCGCGAGCACCAGGACCACATACATCACCTTGTCGCTGCGGGTGGTGGCCATGGCCACCGCCGGGCGGGTGAACCGCCGGTAGATCAGCAACCCGATGCCGATCAACGTCGCGATCCCCGCCAGCGACCCGGCGGCGACCGCCTGCAGGTGGTAGAGGTGGTCGCTCATTTTCAGCATGTGCGTCACACTCGGCGGGATGAACAGCCCCATCACGTGTCCGGCGAAGACCGCCAGAATCCCGAAATGGAAGATGGGGCTGGCGACCCGCAGCAGCCGCGACTCGTAGATCTGCGAGGAACGCGACGTCCAGCCGAATTTGTCGTAGCGGTAACGCCACCAGGTTCCGACGATCAGGACCGTCAGCGTGATGTACGGCGCGATGTCCCAGAACAAGACGTTGCTAAACATCGGACGCTCCTTTCTCGCGGCGTGGCGGGACGGTTAGTGTAAATGGTTGCAGCCCAACGGCTTCCGCGGGTGGACCGGCCTTCTCCAAACGTTCCGCGCGACGCACCTCCTGATCGGTTGCGGCGGGCAGCGTTTCGCAGACCGCCGCGATGGTCGGCTCGTACGGCGACCGGGCGTCGGCCAGCGCGTTACGCAACACGTCGATCGGGACCCGGTGCTCGCTGAGCAGGCGCCGTCCGACCTCGGGGTCGACGGTGGCGGCGAATTCGAGCACGACGGGCAGGTGGTCCGGCGCCTCGGCGCGCGGCGGCTGCACGCCCGCCTCGCGGTAGGCCGTCGCGAACCCCAGCATTTCCCGGCCGCGGTTACGCGTGTCTCCGGCGGTCCAGTACGTCAGATACATCGTGGCGCGCCGCCGCATGTCGAAGGTCGCGACGTAATCCATTGCGGCGCCCATCAGGTCGCGGCCACGCAGCGCCGCGGCCGTCTGGTGCAGCAGCTGCGCGGCGGTTCCGCCGATGTGGCCGACCAGCTCGTCGACCACGTCGAGCCGCTCGGCCAGGCCGTCGTCCGGGTAGGCCAGCAGCAGCGATGCCGCCTGCCACACCAGACGGTCCTGCATCGCCCGCGTGCTCGACCGGTCCCGGAGCTGCGCCAGCAGTTTCATCGCTTGTGCTCTTCGGGAAACATGCCGGCGGAGACTCGGCGACCGTCCCAGTTGAGCAGGTTCACCCGCCCCGACGGTCTGGCGTTGCCGGATTCTTCTTCTGGGGAGCCGCCGCGCTGCTTGAGCGTGTGAAAGGTCGCCACGGACACGGGGACTTGATCCGACTCGTACATGCCGGGGCCGCCGTCGCCGTCCAGCGAGCAGCCCATCTCGTCCAGCTCGTGCGCCCGCGGAGCGAATGCGGTCGGAATGACATACCGCTCTTCGTATTTCGCGATGGCGAGCAGGCGATACATCTCGTAGATGTCTTCCTCGGTCATGCCGACCGAATGCGGTATCTGTGGCTGGGTCTCGCGGCCGAGGTTGATGTCGCGCATGTACGAGCGCATCGCCGCCAGCCGGCGCAACACGCCTTCGACGACACCGGTGTCGCCGGCGGTGAACAGCTCGGCAAGGTATTGCATCGGGATCCGCAGCGCGTCCAGCGCACCGAACAGGTTGCCCAGGCTCTCCCCGTCGTGGCCGTCGCGGCTGACCGCGTCGACCACCGGCGACAGCGGCGGGATGTACCAAACCATCGGCATCGTCCGGTATTCCGGGTGCAGCGGCAGCGCCACCTTGTATTTGTTGATCAGCGCGTACACCGGGGAGCGCTGCGCGGCCTCGATCCATTCATCGGCGATCCCCTCCGTCCGGGCGGCAGAGATCACCTCGGGATCGCCTGGGTCCAACAGGATTCGGCGCTGTGCGTCATAGAGGTCCGTGTCGTTCTCCACCGACGCGGCCTCCAGCACCCGGTCGACGTCGTAGAGGACCAGGCCCAGATACCGCAGCCGCCCCACACACGTCTCCGAACAGATGGTCGGCAGGCCGACCTCCATCCGCGGGTAACACAGGGTGCACTTCTCGGCTTTGCCGGTCTTGTGGTTGAAATACACCTTCTTGTAAGGACATCCGGAGACACACATCCGCCAGCCGCGGCAGCGGTCCTGGTCGACCAGCACGATGCCGTCCTCACTGCGCTTGTACATCGCACCCGACGGGCACGACGCCACGCAGGACGGGTTGAGGCAGTGTTCACAGATGCGGGGCAGGTAGAACATGAAGGTCTCTTCGAGCGAGAGCTTGACCTCCTCGCTGACCTTCTTCAAAATCGGGTCGCCGGCCAGGATTTCGGTTGAGCCGGCCAGGTTGTCATCCCAGTTCGGCCCCCACTCGATCTTCATCGGCTTGCCGCTGAGCTGGCTCCTCGGGGCGGCCGTCGGGAACGTGTCACCCGCGGGTGCCGTGGTCAGGTTCTCGTAGTCATAGGTCCACGGCTCGTAGTAGTCGTCGATCATGGGCAGCCGCGGATTGGCGAAGATCCGCAGCAGCTTCTGGATGCGGCCGCCGTCGCGCAACCGCAGCCGGCCCCGCTTGTCGCGGATCCACCCGCCGCGCCACCGCTCCTGGTCTTCATACGTGCGCGGATAGCCTTGTCCGGGGCGGGTTTCGACGTTGTTGAACCAGACGTACTCGGTACCGGGCCGGTTGGTCCACGCCTGCTTGCAGGTGACCGAGCAGGTGTGGCAGCCAATGCATTTGTCGAGGTTCATCACCATCGCCAGCTGCGCCATGACCTTCATCGGTGAACCCCCTCGCGCGTCGTGTCGGCGGCCATCAGTACTGCACCTCCTGGCTGCGACGACGCACCACGGTCACCTCGTCGCGCTGGTTGCCGGTCGGGCCGAGGTAGTTGAACGCGAAGGAGTGCTGTGCGTATCCCCCGGCCAGGTGGCTGGGCTTGATCCGCAGCCGGGTCAGCGCGTTGTGATTGCCGCCGCGCTTGTTGTTGGTTTCGGTGCGCGGGGTGTCCACGGTGCGCTCCTGCACGTGGTAAACGAACACCACGCCGTCGGGCATCCGGTGCGAGACGATCGCGCGGCACACGTAGATGCCGTTGGCATTGACCGCCTCGACCCAATCGTTGTCCTTCACTTGAATTCTCGCCGCGTCGCCCGGGCTCATCCACATTGTCGGGCCGCCGCGCGACAACGACAGCATGTACAGATTGTCCTGGTATGTGGAGTGGAACGACCACTTCGAGTGCGGCGTCAGATACCGCACGGTGAGCCCGATTCCGTCATCAGTCGGCCCGAGCGCGGGTTGGCCGAACAACCGCTTCATGTCGAGCGGCGGCCGGAACACTGGCAGGTGCTCGCCGAGTTCCTCGATCCAGTCGTGCGCGAGATAGAAATGCATTCGCCCGGTTAGGGTATGGAACGGCTTGAGGTTCTCGATGTTGATGGTGAACGGCGCATAGCGACGCCCGCCGGTTTCGCTGCCCGACCATTCCGGGCTGGTGACCACCGGAACCGGCCGCGCCTGCGTGTCGGCGTAGCTGATCCGCTTGTCCTCGCTGCCCTCGGCCAGGTGCACCAGCCGCTGACCCGTGCGCTTTTCGAGTTCGTGGAAGCCCTCGACGGCGAGCCGGCCGTTGGTGGTCCCGGACAACAGCAGCAGCACGTCGGCCATCCGTGCGGCGGTGGTGACGGCCGGACGCCCAGCTGCCACACCGGATTTCAGCACCCCGAACTTGGCCGCGAGCTCCTCGACCTCGCGGAACGGGTGCACCGTGACACCCTTGGTGGTCAGTCCGAACTGCTCGACGAGCGGGCCCAGCGTCAGCCACTTGTCGTAGACGGCGCCGTAGTCGCGCTCGACCACGGTGAGCTTGCCCATCGTCCGTCCCGGGACCGGCGTCGCACCGGTGTGCAGCCAATCGGATTCGGTGCCATCGGGATACGCCATCGCGTCGGGTGTGTCGTGCTGCAGCGCGGAGAGCACCACGTCGCGGCGGGTGCCGAGATGCTCCTTGGCCATGGCGCTGAAGGCACGCGCGACGGCGCCGAAAGCGTCGAAATCCGAACGGGTTTCCCATGGCGGATCGGTCGCGGCACTGAACGCGTGCACGTAGGGGTGCATGTCCGTGCTGGCGATGTCGGCCTTCTCATACCAGGTTGCCGCGGGCAGCACCACATCCGACACCAGCGTCGTCGACGTCATCCGGAAGTCGATCGACATCATCAGATCGAGCTTGCCCTCCGGGATGTCCCCGGCACACGTGACGTCGACGGGCTTCACCCCGTCCTTTGGCGGCTGCACCTGGATGTTGGAGTCGGTGCCCAGCAGGTGACGCAGGAAATACTCCCCGCCCTTGCCGGACGAGCCGATCAGGTTGGCGCGCCACACGGTGAGCACTCGCGGCCAGTTGACGGGGTTGTCGGGATCGGTGACGGCGAGTTTCAGTTTGCGTTGACCGAGCTGCTCGGCGACGTAGTCGGCGACGTCGCGACCCGCCGACTGTGCCTCGTCGACGACCTCCAAACTGGATCGGTCGAACTGCGGGTAGTACGGGCTCCACCCCATCGCGACCGAGGACGCCAGCAGGTCCATCGTGTGCTTGTTCGCAAACCTGCCCCGGCCCACCGGGCTGGCGAGCTTGTCGGCCCCGTAGCCGTCGTAGCGCCATTGGTCGGTGTGTGCGTACCAGTACGATGCGCCCGGCACCTGGCGCGGCGGGCGGACCCAGTCGGCTGCCATCGCCATCGTCTGAAATCCGGTGAGCGGGCGCACTTTTTCCTGGCCGACGTAGTGCGCCCAGCCACCGCCGTTGCGCCCCATCGACCCGGTCAACATCAGCAGCGCGAGCACCGACCGGTAGATCGCGTCGCTGTGGAACCAATGGCAGATGCCGCCACCCATGATGATCATGGACCGCCCGCCCGATTCCTCCGAGCTGTGCGCGAATTCCCGAGCCACCCGGATCGCCTGCGCGGCCGACACTCCGGTGATCGGTTCCTGCCATGCCGGGGTGTTCTGCTGGGTGGCGTCGTCGTAGCCGGCCGGCCATTCGCCGGGCAATCCCGGCCGCGCCACCCCGTACTGCGCGAGCATCAGGTCGAAAACGGTGCACACCAAGTGCTTACCGACACGGCGCACCGGGACACCTCGGGCGACGGTGGTGCCTTCGCCGTCGACCGTATCGAAGCTGGGCAGGTGCACGAGCGTGGCGTCGCGGTCGCTGTGCGGCACATCGGTCACGCTGAGTGCGGGCTGCAGCGAACCGAGGTCCAGGTTCCACTTTCCGACGCCGTCCTCGCCGTACCGGAAACCCAGCGAACCCTGCGGAACCACAACCGAATTCGTGGCTTCATCCAGCACCACGGGCTTGAGCGTGGCGTTCTCGACCGGCTCCCCCAAATCCGCGGCCGTGAGGTTCTTCCCCGGAACCAGCATGTCGCCGCGTTCTTCCAGCTTGATCAGGAACGGCAGGTCGGTGTAGCTGCGCGCATAGTCGACGAAGAACGGAACCTGTTTTCGCACATAGCATTCCGAGAGGATGACGTGGCCCATCGCCATGGCCAATGCGCCGTCGGTACCGGCAGCGCACGGCATCCACTCGTCGGCGAATTTGGTGTTGTCGGCGTAATCCGGGTTGACGGTAACCACTTTGGTGCCGCGGTAACGCGCCTCGGCCATCCAGTGCGCGTCCGGCGTACGGGTGATCGGGACGTTGGAGCCCCACATCATCAGGTACGCCGCGTCCCACCAGTCGCCGGATTCGGGCACGTCTGTCTGGTCGCCGAACACCTGCGGCGAGGCCACCGGAAGGTCGGCGTACCAGTCGTAGAACGACGTCATCGGTGCGCCGATCAGTTCGAAGAACCGCGATCCGGCGGTGTACGACACCATCGACATCGCCGGGATCGGTGAGAATCCGGCGACGCGGTCGGGACCGTATGTCTTGATGGTGTGCACGTGGGCGGCGGCGATCAGCTCGGTGGCCTCAGCCCAGGTGACCCGGACCAATCCGCCCTTTCCGCGTGCCTGCTGATAGCGCCGACGGCGCTCGGGATCGGCCTGAATGTCGGCCCACGCCAAGACCGGATCGCCCAGCCGTGCCTTTGCCTCTCGGTACATCTCGAGCAGCACGCCCCTGGCATACGGGTAGCGCACACGGGTCGGCGAGTAGCTGTACCAGGAGAACGACGCGCCGCGCGGACACCCGCGCGGCTCGTACTCGGGCCGGTCGGGGCCCACCGAGGGATAGTCGGTCTGTTGCGTTTCCCAGGTGATGATCCCGTCTTTGACGTAGATCTTCCACGAGCACGAACCGGTGCAGTTCACCCCGTGCGTGGAGCGGACCACCTTGTCATGGCTCCACCGGTCGCGGTAGAACACGTCGGCCTCGCGGCCCCCGCGTCGCGTGACGGTGCGCAGATCGGGCGAGAACTCCCCCGGCGTGAAGAACCGCCCACTGCGCTCCAGAAGCTCCTCGAGCGCTCCGCCAACGTGAGGTGTGACAGTCAAGACGTGCTCCTCCTCCTATTCGCCTACGTCGCGCCTCTTACCTGGGCCACGTGCTGCGCCCCAATCTGCGCTCATTTGCGTTGCGAACGGGACTCAGCCCGGTGATCCATCCGCCCATGCCAACTCGGATCGGCTCAACCGTCGGCTCTGGGGCCCGCGAGCCGGGTGGGGGATGAAGCACCAGGACAGGTCGCGGCTGACCGGACTTTCGGCGGACCCGATCTGCGTGTGACGTGGCTGTTGCAGGTCGTTTCTACAAATCGCATTGTCATATCCAGTTCACTTGGACGACCTGCAACACGGCTGTACGTTGACTGCCGGAAATCTGTGGACTCCTTATGAGCCCTCGGCGTCCAGCGCCCGCGCCAGATCATCGAGCCAGCCGCGGTCGGCGGGCACCCAGTCGACATCGGCCAGCTCGGCCCCGGTCACCCAGCGCAGCGCCCGGTGGTCGTGCGGCTGGGGTTCACCCCGGATCAGCCGCACCCGATACGCGCGCAGCGTCGTCGTGTCGTTCAGCGCGATGTCATCGCCCAGGCGGTCGCCCACCGCGACCTCGCAGCCCAGTTCCTCGGCGAGCTCGCGGGCCAGCGCGTCGGGCTCGGTCTCGCCGGGCGCGACCTTGCCGCCGGGCAGCTCCCAGCGGCCTGCCAGCTCCGGCGGCCGGTCGCGTTGCGCCACCAAGACCTCGCAGCCGCAGATGAGGGCGCCGGCAACGACGATCTGGGTCGGCATGGCCAGTGACGGTATACCGTCGGGGCATGGCTGTGTTAACGGATGAGCAAGTAGACGCCGCACTGCCCGATCTGAACGGATGGGAGCGTGCCGACGGCGCCCTGCGCCGATCGATCAAATTTCCGACATTCCTCGACGGCATCGATGCCGTGCGCCGGGTGGGCGAGCACGCGGAAAGCAAGGACCACCACCCCGATATCGATATTCGTTGGCGGACAGTGACTTTCGTTTTAGTCACGCACTCCGAGGGCGGCATCACCAAGAACGACATATCGATTGCACACGACATCAACGAGATCGTCGGGAGCTAATCGGAGCCCTCGCGCCGGCCGGTGACCGCGATCCAGCCCAGGGTCGCCACCGCCGCGACGATGTAGATCAGCCCGGCCCAGGCCAGATACCAGGGCCGGCTGATCTGCCAGATGGTTGGCTGGGCGAAGCTCAGCAACCACGGAACCCCTATGATCGTGAGCGCCAGCCAGCCCCAGCCGACGATTCGCGCGCCGGGCAGCCGGTGCCACGGGCCGTGAATCGCCCAGACCATCAGCGGTACCAGCCACACCCAGTGGTGCGTCCAGGAGATCGGCGAGAGCAGCAGGCCGAACAGCTCGACCACCAGTAATTTGCCCAGCCGGTCGCTGGCGTCCAGGGCTCGCCAGGCCAGCAGGGCCAGCACCGCGGTGGCGGCGATCGCGGCCAACACCAGCGGATCGAACCCGGCGTCGTGGCCCAGGATCCGCGAAATGCCGCCCCGCCACGACTGATTGAACGACGTGGCGATCGGGCCCACGCGGTGCGCGTCACCCAGCAGGTGGAAGAAGTAGAAGCGCGTCTGGTCGCCGACGACCAGCGCGGACACGCCGACGGTGGCGGCGAACACCACCGCCGAGAACGCCGCCGCGGCCCAGCGCCGCACGCCGACCAGGTAGAGACCCGAGATCGCGGGCGTCAGCTTGATGCCGGCCGCCACGCCGACCAGCAACCCCGACAGCCACCACCGGGTGGTGTAGACCGCCCACAGCACGGCCACCATCAGCAACACGTTGACCTGTCCGTAGTCGAATGTGCTGCGCAGCGGCTCGATCCACATCGTCACCGCCGTCCACAGCATCGCCAGCCGGCGACCGTGCGGGCCGGCGGGCACACCCATCAGCCGCTGGCTGATCCGGATCGCGACGTAGAGCGCGGCCATGCTCGCGAGCTGCCATCCGAATGCGACCAGGCCGAAGGGCAACAGATGCAGCGGGTAGAAGACGACCGCCGCGAAGGGCGGATACGTGAACGGCAGCGGGAAGTCCGGCGTCTTGTCGCCGTAGACGTAGCTGTACAGCGTGCCGGGATGGTCGATGGCCGCGGCGCCGCCGAGGTAGACGTGCAGGTCGACAAAGTTCGCGCCGCTGGGCGAAAGATATGTCCAGCCCAGCCGCGCCGCGATGCTGACGATGAGCAGCGCCGGCGCCGCCTGAAGAAGGCTCGCGCGCCGCCGGGTTCGGGGTGCCGCCGCGGCGGCCGAGGTGGTGTTTACCCGCCCGACTTTAGCGATCCGGGGGGACGCCTCGGTGCCCGCGTTACGGCGCGAGCCGGACAAAGCCCGGCGGCGACGACGGAGGCGGCGGCGGAGGAGGAGGCGGTGGCTTGGGTGGCTCCGGCGGAGGTGGCGGCGGGGCCTCAGGTGGCGGAGGTGGCGGCGGAGCCTGTGGGGGTGGCGGCGGAGGAGGCGCCTCGGGCGGCGGCGGCGGCGCCTCGGGTGGTGGGGGCGCTGACGCCTCCGGCGGCGCCACCTGCTGCGGTGGCGACTGTTGCGGTTGTTGACGCGGCACCTGCCTTGGTGGAGGCGGTGCCGCGATCGGCACGGGCGGTGACAGCGTCTGCGCATCCGGCGGCTTGGGTGCCGGAATCTGTGGCGGGTCCGTCGGGCTGATTTCGGGCAGCTTTCCGGTCAGCGAAACCAGCGCTGCGCCTGACGATTTAGGCGTGTATGCGGCCCCCCGGGCCGCCGGGTCATTCCGTATCGGCACTGCGTTGGACATGATCGAGGTGATCTTGCCCTGGTCGTACGGGCAGTAGGCGCCCACCGCCGACGAGATGAACCGGGATTCGGTGCGCATAAGACGGCCCTTGTCGAAATTGCGCTCGCCCGGGTCGGCGCTGTAGGCGTTGTCCAACATCGCCTTGACCACGTCATCCACCGTGTAGCCGGCATCGAGTGCGCGACAAACGTTGTGGGCTTCCGTAATCAGGCTTGGCACGCCCTCGAGGGCGGGGATGTCATTTTTAGCGAGCAGTGCAAGAAACTGGTCGTCCTGGGGGTCGGCTACCGCGATGGGACCGCGCAGAATTGCGGCGCTCGTTATCACCACGATGGCGGCAACCAGCGAGCCGGCCTGGGCGGTGACTCTGGTTGCCATGGCAGGTTTTCCGTTTCTGCTAGCCCCCCCGGACCGCATTTACTTTTCTATATACGCGTGGCCGCCAGGCGAGGTTCCCCGGCATCCGGAAATTAACTTTGCACTTTCCGTGAATTCACCAGGCTGATTATCTCGGAGCCGAGCCGACATGTACAGGACGGGGCTTGTGAACCGCTCGTAAAAAAGAGTCGGCTACGCGGGTCGCGCTCCCAGGGCACCTCTCCGGCCGACCAGACCGTCCCGGTGGTCGCCGGGCAAACACCCGCCCGTCTGATAACCGCTCTCACTCGTATCAGTAACGATCAAATAAACGCCACACGTGTCACTTGAGTCCCATCCGTATCAAAGTAACTTCGGCCTCGGGACCAGTCATCGACTACCAGGGAGAATCATGCCAACCATCTGGACTTACATGCGTGCAGCCGCCATCTTGGCCGGTTCGTCCGCAGCACTATTGGCGGGCGGAATCGCCCACGCCGACCCCGTGCCGGCTCCGCCGGTGCCGAACATTCCGCAGCAGCTGATCAGTTCGGCGGCCAACGCACCGCAAATCCTGCAAAACCTCGCTACCGCACTCGGCGCCACGCCGCCGTCGGCGCCGGCCGCTCCTGGAATCACCTTCCCGGGAGTTCCTTCCGCCACCTCGGCCACACCGGCATCGTCGCCGGCCGCCATCCCCTCGATTCCGGGGCTGACGTCGTCGACGACACCCGCCGCGACTGCTCCGACGTCCGCGATTCCCGGGCTGACGTCGCCCGCGACACCCGCCGCTCCGGCCGCTCCGGCCGCGACGGGCATCCCGGGGCTGATCCAGGGCCTGACACAGCCGGCAGCTGCGGCACCCGCCGCCACTCCGGCCACGCCGTCGATCCCCGGGCTGCCGGCGATCCCGGGGCTGTCGACACCGGCAGCACCGGCCACTCCGCCGACTCCTTCGATCCCGCAGGCGAAGGTCGACATGCCGGCGCTGCTGCCCGGCCTGCCGGTCAACATGCCGGCGCAGATGTCGCTTCCGCAGGACCTGCCGGCGCTTGCCGGACAGGTTCCCGCGGCGCCGGCTCCGGGTGCCCCCGCGGCACCGGCGGCAGCGGCACCCAACCCGGCCGGGCCGGTAGCGCCGCTGCTCGCGGCCCTGCCCTGACCCACACACCAGACAGCACAGCCACTACCTAACGACCGGAGGACACCGTGGCAACCACTTGGAATCTGTCCAAAGGTTTGGCCGCTGTCGTCACGGCTTCGGCTGCCGCGTTCGGGTTCTGCCCGAGCGCGGCAGCCGACCCGGCGGCACCGCAACCGAACTCGACACAAGAACTTCCGGGCCTGCCCGCGCTATCGCAGCTGAGCCCGATCATCCAGCAGGCCGCCGGCAATCCCGCACAGGCGACACAGCTACTGATGGCCGCCGCCCAGGCATTCGCGCACAGCCCGACCGCGCCGAGTGAGTCCAAGAACGTGGCCACCTCGGTGAGCCAGTTCGTGGGACCGGGCACGCCGGCCGCGGCCCCGAACACCACCGCACTACCCGACGGCCCGCACGTCCCGCCGGAGGGCATCGAACCCGGCGCGCAGGCGCACCTGCCGACCGGCGTCGACCCGGCGCGCGCGGCCGGACCGATACCCACCGCCGGTCCGCCGGCCGCCGCGCCGCCCGCTGCCGCACCGCCTGTTGCCGGGCCTGTTTCGGCACCGGCACCTGCGGCCCCCACCCCGGCGAACGTGCCCGTCGCGGCGCCCGTGCCGCCGCCCTCGCCGGCCGCACCCGCGGCGCCGAACGCAGGACCGGCACCGGCGCCGGGCGCGGCCGCCCCCGCGGCGGCCGCACCGGGTTTCGGCCCTGACGCCCCGCCCACGCAGGACTTCATGTACCCCTCGATCGGCACCAATTGCCTTGCGGACGGTAGTAGTTCGATTGCCACCGCGCTATCGGTGGCCGGGCCGGCAAAGATTCCGGTGCCCGGTCCGAGTGCCGGCCAGACCGCCTACGTGTTCACCGCGGTCGGCACCCCCGGCCCCGCCGAGGTGCAGAAGCTGCCGTTGAACGTCACCTGGGTGAACCTGACGACGGGCAAGTCGGGGACCGTGGCACTCAAGCCGCGCTCCGACCTGAACCCGGACGGTCCGACGACGTTGACCGCGATCGCCGACACCGGTTCGGGCAGCGTCATGTCGACGATCTTCGGTCAGGTCACGACCAAGGAAAAGCAGTGCCAGTTCATGCCCACGATCGGCTCCACGGTGGTGCCTTAACGCAGACAACCAGCGTTGTTTGCCTGCCATGAGCGCGCGTGTCCCCGCATCGGGGGCACGCGCGTTCGCGTGGCGTCAGTACGCCATGAACAGGATCGCGTCGCGGTCGTAATCGAGGCCCGGATGAACGCTGGCGAGGTGAGCCTGGGTCAGTTCGACCAGCTCGTCCTCATCCTTACCGACGATGGCTTCGCCGCACGGACACGTTATGTGTGTCTTCACGTTTCGCCTTTCCCTTCTGTGCACCAACTACTTCGCCGCCTTGGCTGCGGCTTTCATCTGCTTCTTGTACGACCGCACCTGCCCGAGCGAGTCGGCGTCGACGATGTCGGCGACCGACACATGCGTGCCTGGCTTGCCGAACTCCCCCGCCGCTTCGCGCCAGCCGTCCGGCGTAACCCCGTACTGCTTGCCGAGCAGTGCCAGGAAGATCTGCGCCTTCTGCTGACCGAATCCGGGCAGTCCCTTCAGCCGGCGCAGCAGCTCCTTGCCGTCGGGGTCGCCGGCCTTCCACAACCCGGCTGCATCGCCGTCGTAATCGTCCACGATGATCTGCGCCAGGGTTTGGATGCGCTTGGCCATCGATCCCGGAAACCGGTGTATCGCAGGCTTTTCCGAACACAGCGCCGCGAATTTGTCGGGGTCGTAGTCGGCGATCTTCCCGGCGTCGAAGCCGCCCATGCGATCGGCGATCTTCTTTGGACCCGCGAAGGCGGTTTCCATCGGTACCTGCTGGTCGAGCAGCATGCCGACCAGTAACGCGAACGGGTTGTCGTCCAGCAGCGCGTCGGCGGCCGGCTCTTGGACAAGCTGCAGTTTCGGCACCCGCACAGTCTAGAGGCGCGCCTCGAGCACCGCGCCGAGGGCGTTGACACAGATGGCCCGAAGCTCGTCGCGGGTGAAATTCTGCTCGGCGAGCCATTGCACACACAGCACCCGCACGAACGCCAGCCAGCTGATCACCAATGCGGAAAGCCGTTGGCGTGCAACGTGGTCGAGGTCGATCGCGTCGGCGATCCGGTCGCGCAGCGCCTCGAGCTCGGAGTTGATGATGCCCTGCACCACCGGGTCGGCGGCCAACGTCTGGTTGGCCGCCAGCACCGCGTGGCGATTGGCCAGGAAGTAATCGAAATGCGCGTCGAGACCGGCGACGATCTGCCCTTCGAGTGGAGCGTCGGGGTCGACGTGAACGCTGGCGAGCAGCCGATCGGCGGCACGCTGGTACACGGCGGCGAACAGCGCGGGCTTGCCGGGGAAATGCCGATACAGCAGCGCGCGCGAGATGCCGGCCTCCTCGGCCACCACGTCCATGGTGATCTCCTCGTACGGGCGCTCGGCGAAGACGCGTTCGGCCGCGTCCACCACCTGTTCGCGGCGCCGCCCCGGCGGGAGTCGGCGTTGGATTGCCACGGCAGAATTCTAGTTGACACGCAACGTTTTTCGCCTTAAGTTGACACTAATCTACTTAGTGGCTCGCAAGGGGTCTGGAGGTTGCGTGCGACGCGACGAGTACCTCAAGTACCTGGCCGCCGCCACCGGCGCCTCATCGGTCGCGATCGGCTGCTACCACTTCGCCGAAGGAGTGGCTTCGGTCCCCGGCGCCACCGACGCCAATGCGACGGTGGATTCGCGCGAACGCTTCTACTCCGCCATATTCGCGGGGTACGGCCTGGCCTGGATCCAGGCCGCCCGCAGGTCGCCAATCAGCACCGGCGAGGTGCGCGTCCTGGCCGGCATCATGCTTGCGGGCGGCATCGGCAGGCTGATCTCGGTCGTGCGCAACGGCCCGCCACACTGGTTCCAGGACGTCCTCACCGGTATCGAGTTCGCTTTTCCCGCAGCATTTTTCGCGCTCACCGCGGCGAAGAAATCCGGCGGCTAGCCGCTCTTGCGGCGGAATTCCCGACGGTTTCCCGCCGCGCCATGCGCCCGCGACTGCTTGCCGCCGCCGTCCCGGTGGTCGGACCCGCCGGAGGACTTGGCCATCTTGCGCTCGAGGGCCTCACGGAACTTGCGCTTGTTGTCGTCCTCGGATTGCTCCGGGTCAGAAGCTGCGGAGCCCTGCGGGGCGTTCGATTCGGCCATAGGAGAGAGCCTATCCCGGCCTGGCCCGCCGGACCGCTAACACGGCACCGCTACCGCTTGCCCGGCGGCATTCCGTACACGTGTGAAATCGGCAGCGTCAGCAGCACCCGCCGATCGGTGACCATCGCGTCTCGGTACTCATCCCAGTCCGGGTGTTCACCGGCAATCTCGCGGTAGAGGGCGATCAGGGCCTCCACCGTCGCGTCGTCGCGCGCGGCCGCCGGCGGCGTCAGTTCCGCCGTGCCCTCGGCGACGGCATACGACCACCCGTCGTCGGAATCGACCAGGAGCGAGGCTCTGGGGTCGCGCCGCAGGTTGCGGGTCTTGGCCCGGGGCTCGGTAATCGAGACCCGCACCACCACTTCACGCGGGTCGAAGTGATAACTCACGTTCGACAGCTGGGGCCGTCCATCGCGTTTGATGGTGGCCAGCACGCCGAGGGAGTTCCCACTGATCAAGGCCAGCAACTTGTCGTCGAAGACTTGGCGTCCCATGTCGAAAGCCTACGTCTTTGCCCGGCAACGCAGGCCGGTGAGAATGGATCATGACCAACTACGCGGCATTCCTGCGCGGCGTCAACGTCGGCGGCGTCAATCTGAAGATGGCCGAGGTGGCGAGCGCATTGACCGACGCCGGATTCAAGAACGTGCGGACCATCCTGGCCAGCGGCAACGTGTTGCTGGAGTCCTCGGCCGGGGCGGCCGGGGTGCGCAAGAAGGCCGAAGCCGCGCTGCGGGATAAGTTCGGCTACGACGCGTGGGTGCTGGTCTACGACCTCGAGAAGGTACGTGCGGTTGTCGACGCCTACCCCTTCGAGCCCGAGGTCGACGGATACCAGTCCTACGTCACGTTCGTCGCCGACGCGGACGTGCTCGACGAACTCGCGGCGCTGGACAAGGACGCCGGCCCGAAAGAGAAGATCGGCCGCGGTGACGGCGTCGTCTACTGGCAGGTCCCCAAAGGCAGCACCCTGGACAGCAAGATCGGCAAGACCATGGGCAAGCCGCGCTACAAGTCGTCGACCACCACTCGCAACCTGCGCACGCTCGACAAGGTGTTGCGGTAAGGCTCGAAATCCGTTGCCCGGCAGCCAGTCTCACTCGTCTTCGGGAACGGCCTCGACGTAGCGCAGTGCGTCGGCCTTCCCCAGGCCGAGCCCGTGTGCCACCCGCACGTACTCGCGGGCCGCGGCCGCCATCGCGGCGTCGGTCGGATCGTAGCGAGCGACGAAAGTGCCGAAGCGACCGCGGGTTTCGATGATCGCCGCGGTTTCCAGTTCGCGGTACGCGCGAGCCACGGTGTTGACCGCGACGCCGAGCTGGCCCGCCAGTTCCCGCACCGTGGGCAGCCGGGTGCCCGGCGGCAGGGCGCCATCCCGGACCCCGTCGATGACTTGCGTCCTGAGCTGATCGAACAGCGGCTTGCCCGCCTTCATGTCGACCCGCAACCAGTCACCCAGTTCCACCCGTCCAGTATCACTCAGCGCTTGACTATGTTGTTCAGATGCGAATAACGGTGCTCAGCGGCGCGGGGATTTCCGCGGAAAGTGGCGTGCCGACGTTCCGCGACGACAAGAACGGATTGTGGGCCCGCTTCGACCCGTACGAGTTGTCCAGCACCCAAGGCTGGCGCGACAACCCCGAGCGGGTCTGGGGCTGGTACCTGTGGCGCCACTATCTGGTTGCCGACGTCCAACCCAACGCGGGGCATCGCGCCATCGCCGACTGGCAAGACCACGCCGAGGTCAGCGTCGTCACCCAGAACGTCGACGATCTGCACGAGCGGGCGGGCAGCGCACCCGTCCACCATCTGCACGGCAGCCTTTTCCAATTCCGTTGTGCGCTTTGCGGTATGCCCTACACCGAAGCGCTTCCCGTCATGGCCGAACCCACGCTGGAGGTAGACCCCCCGGTTTGCGCGTGCGGCGGCCTGATCCGCCCCGACATCGTGTGGTTCGGTGAGGCGTTGCCCGCCGAACCGTGGCAGCGGTCCGTCGAGGCGACCGAAGCCGCGGACGTGATGGTGGTCGTGGGCACGTCGGCGATCGTCTACCCGGCGGCCGGGCTGGCCGACTTGGCGCTGTCGCGCGGCACCGCGGTCATCGAGGTCAACCCCGAAGTCACCCCGCTGTCCGGCAGCGCCACGATCAGCATCCGCGAGACCGCGAGCCAGGCGCTGCCCGGACTGCTGCAGCGGCTGCCCGCCCTACTGAACTAGCGGCCGGCGCGCCCGGCCCAGCAAGAGCTCCGAGACCGGCATCGGGGCCCACGCGGGCAACGTGAATTCCCGCCGGGAGCTGGCGATTTCGAATCCGGCGTCGATGATCGAGCGCTCGGCGTCGCGATGGGTGTGACAGTTGCCGAACAACCTGGGCCACAGCGTCGCGTCCGCGATCCGTTGATAGCGGCCCCGGACACCGGCGCTGGCCACATGCTCGAGGTAGCGCAACTCCCCGCCCGGCCGCAGCAAGGAGTACAGCTGCCGCAGGACGCCGGTCGGGTCGTGCACCGAGCACAACACCAGCGAGCACACCACCGCGTCGAACGGTGCGCCGCCGGTGAACGCTTCCACCGTCTCGCTTTTGACGACGATCCGCCCGGGCGCCGTCTCCGCCGCGGCGCGGGCGCGAGTTGCTAACCGGGCCTCGGGCTCCACGGCGATGATCTCGTCGACCGACTCCGGGTAGTTGGGGAAGTTCGTCCCGATGCCCGCCCCGACTTCCAACACCCGGCCCGACAGGCCGGCCAGGTTCTCCCGGCGAAGTGCGCGCACCTCGTCCGTTTCGTGGCTCGCGATGAAGGGCCAGATCCGCGCGAAGAACGGGTTCTCCACCTGCGTCGTCATCTATTCGTCAACCTTCTTGTATCGATCGACCGGTCAGCCGATATTGGTGACCGACTCCCGGACCGGATGCCCGTTGTGTGTTACCGGTTCCTCGATCGGCTCGAGGTATTCGGCCCCTTGGGCCGGCCCCTCGCTGATGCCCAGCCGCTCATGTAACCACACCAAAGGCTTTGGCGCCCACCAATTCCAGCGACCCGCCACATGCATGAACGCCGGGACCAGAACCATCCGCACCAGGGTCGCATCCGCGGCCACCGCAAGCGTGAGGCCCAAACCGAACATCCGCATGAACGACACGTGAGCGGCGATCAGCGCGGCAAAGGACATCGACATCACCAGCGCCGCGGCGGTGATCACCCGGCCGGTGCGCGCGACACCGAGCGCCACACTTTCATCGTTGGCCGCGTGCGCCTGGGCCGCCGTGCGTCCCAGAGCCCGCGAGCCGCCGGCAGCCAACCAGTACTCGCGGATCCGCGACACCATGAACACCTCGTAGTCCATGGACAAACCGAACGCGATGCAGAACAGCAGCACCGGCATGTTCGCCACCAGCGTCCCGCTCGGGGTCGTCCCCAACGCGCCCAGATGGCCGTCCTGGAAGATCCACACCAGCGCACCGAACGCGGCGGTCAGCGAAAGCACATTGCAGATCAGCGCTTTGATCGGCAGCATCACGCTGCCGGTGAGCAGGAACAGCAGCACGAAGGTGATCGCGGCCATCAGTCCCAGCACCAACGGAAGTCGGTCGGTCACCGCGTCGCAGCTGTCGCGGTTGACCTGGGCGACACCGGCCGTCTCGACGGATCGACCGGCGGGCCCGGCCACCTGGTGCAGCCGCTTGAGCTGGGTGTCGGAGGCTTGCGAGAACAGCGGCGCGGTGCTGTTCACGGTCAGGAATGCGCTGCCGGCGGCAATCCCGGTCGCCGCGGCGGGCGGTCCGATGCGTTGCCCGGCGGCGAAGGTGCCGCCGGGTGCGGCCACCGCCGACACGTCGGGCACCCGCGATAAGGCGGCCGCGTAGTTGTCGAGGTCGGCCGGGCTCAGGCCGCGGGCATCGGGCACGACGACGGGCACCGCCGTCGAGAGGTCATTCGCGAAGTCGTTGCGCAGTTGGTCACCGACCTGATGCGCCGAAGCCGACCGCGGCAGCACCCGGTCGTCGGGGAAGCCCCATTTCACGGAGGCGAACGGCAAGCCGAGCAGCGCCAGCAGGGCGATGACGGCCACGCCGACCGGCAGAGAGCGTCGCATCACGAACTTGCTGGACCGGTACCAGAAGAGCTCCTCGACCTCTTTGTGGATGGGATCGGGGCGGCCCAGCATGCGCCGCAGCAACTTTCGCACGTCCAGCGAGTCCAGCCGCGGGCCCAGCAGCGCGATCGCGGCGGGGGTGAGCACGATGGACGAGGTCGCGACGAAGGCCACGGTGGCCACCCCCGCGTAGGCGAAGGACTTCAGGAAGTACATCGGGAACAGCGCCGTGGCCGACATCGACAACGCCACCGTGACGGCCGAGAACAGCACCGTGCGCCCCGCGGTCGCCATGGTCTTGACGAGCGCCGCCTCGCGGTCGCCGCCCTCGGCCAATTCGTCGCGGTAGCGGCTGACGATCAGCAGCGTGTAGTCGACCGCCAGGGCCAAGCCCAGCGCGGTGCTCAAGTTGAGCGCGAAGATCGACACCTCGGTGGCATAGGTGACCAGGCGCAGCACCGTCATCGAACCCACGACGGCCAGAGCACCGAGCGCCATCGGCAACGCCGCGGCCAGCAACCCACCGAACACCCAGACCAGCACCAGGAAGCTCAGCGGCAGCGCGATCATCTCCATGACCAGCAGGTCTTCTTGGTTCTGCTTGTTGATCTGGGCGTATTGCATCGCCGGTCCGCCGGCGCGCACGGTGACGCCGTCGCGGTCATGGACGAATTGGTCCGCGAGGGTCTGGGCGTTCTTCTGCACGTTGTTCTCGCCGCCCTTGAGGTTGACCACGATCAGCCCCGACTTTCCGTCGCGGCTGACAAGATTGCCGGCGGGCGGTGGACCATCGGCGGGACCGGACCAGGCCGATGACACGTTGTAGACCAGCGGCGACCCCTGCAAAGCGCCGCCGAGATCGGTGGCCACCTTGCGGGCCTTGGCGCTGTTCACGCCGTCGGGCGCCGTCACGAGGATCAGCATCTGCTGACCGCTCTGCCCGAACTTGTCGGCCAGGACGCTGATGGCGCGTGCCGATTCCGAGTTCGGATCTTGGAAACCCCCGGCGGACAGGCTCTTGGCGACGGGCAGACCGAACACCGCGGCGGCGACGAAGACCAGAACGCCGATTGCGACGACGCGGCGCGGCGCGGCGATGGCCAGCCGAGCGACTGCCTGCAGCATTGGGAGCCCTTCCGCCGCCAGGGGGTAAAGCGCGCCGGCCGCTCGATTGTCCTCAAAAACTTAACGACGCTAACTTCCGAATGTTCGACAGCGTCTTCTCTCAAGAACGGGGACGGCCCGCCGGACGGTTCAATCCGCTTTTCAGGCGGTTTTAAACCCAAGCGACGATAAGAGTCCGGCAAGAAAAGTGAGCAGAAAGTAAGCAGCTCAGGGCTCAAATCCGGGGTTCGACGACGGCGAACCTACCCGCCGGTAAATTGCCACCATTTTCCGAATCGTGACTCAAAGATTCCTTAATGGTGGCCCATACGCTCAGTGTCATGTGGATCGACGACACAAGTGCCGACGTCATCAAAGTTGACTTCGAAGCCCTCTACCACGGCGACGTCCTGGTGGAAGGCGAGACCTCCGAGCAGTTCGACGAACTGCAAGCGGCGAGTTGAGCAGACCATGAGCATGCTCGCGCGGCTGTTAATGGCCGAACCCGCCGTCAGTCGATGGTTCCGTAAGTAACCGTCGAACCCAATCATCACGAAAGCCCCCCGCATCAGCGGGGGGCTTTCGTTTTGCCTCAACCGATCAGCGGGGCGCCATCCGAATCGCGCCATCCAGGCGGATCACCTCGCCGTTGAGCATCGGGTTTTCGATGATGTGCACCGCCAGCGCGCCGTACTCGTCGGGGTCGCCCAGCCTGGCCGGGTGCGGCACCTGCTTGCCCAACGACTTCTGCGCCTCCTCGGGCAGCGACCCCAGCAGCGGGGTCTTGAAAAGACCGGGCGCGATGGTCACCACGCGGATGAGCTCGCGCGACAGGTCGCGCGCGATCGGCAGCGTCATACCGACCACGCCGCCCTTGGACGCCGAGTAGGCGGCCTGGCCGATCTGGCCTTCGAACGCGGCGACGGAGGCCGTGTTGACGATGACGCCACGCTCCGGGCTTGTCTCGGGACCGACCGGCTCGGTCTTGGCGATGCGCTCGGCGGCCAGCCGCAGCACGTTGAATGTGCCGATCAGGTTGACGCCGATGACCTTCTTGAAGCCGTCGAGCGGGAACGGACCATCCTTGGACAGCGTCTTGATGGCATTGCCGATGCCGGCACAGTTGACGTTGATGCGCAGCGTGCCCATTGATTCCGCGGCGTCCAGCGCCTTGCCGACGGCAGCCTCATCGGTGACGTCGGCCTCGACGAAGCGGGCGCGCTCGCCCAGCTCGCGGACCGCTTCTTCACCGCGCAGGTCGATCACGACCACCTGGGCACCGCGGTCGAGCAGTCGTTTGGTGGTGGCCAGGCCCAGGCCGGAGGCACCCCCGGTGACGACGGCGACGGCGTCCTTGATCTCCATTCGAGTCCTTCCCTATCCTGGCAACGTTTGCCAACCAACCTGTTGGTTGGGCACTATACCCAGTCCGTAAGGACGGCTTCGATGTCGGTCGCCGGGGACGCCGCGCGCGGCGTGTCCGGGGCGGTGCGGGAGAACCGCGGCGCCGGCCTCGGCTGCAGGCCCCCGTTGACTTCGTAGAACGTGTCGCGCTCGGTGATGTGGGGCTCGGTCTGCACTTCCCCGAAGGCCAGCACCGGTGTCACGCAGGCGTCGGAGTCGACGAACACCTTGGCCCAGTGGTCACGGTCCTGGCTGCCGAACTTCTCGGTGAACACCGCCCGCAGCTCGGGCCAGCGGGCGACGTCGTTCTGCGGCGGCAGGTCCGCGGCGTCCAGCCCCAGTCCGGCCAGCATCGCCGCGTAGAACTGCGGTTCGATCGCGCCGACCGCGACGTATCTCCCGTCGGCGCACTCGTAGGTGTCGTAGTAGGGCGCGCCGCCGTCGAGCATGTTGGTGCCGCGCGCGTCGGTCCACATGCCGGAGGAGCGCATCTGCCACATCATCTGGATCAGCACGCTAGAGCCGTCGACCATCGCGGCGTCGACGACCTGCCCTTTGCCCGAGGTCTGCCGCTCCCACAACGCGGACAGGATGCCGACCAGCAAGAACATCGACCCGCCGCCGAAGTCGCCGACCAGGTTCAGCGGCGGCACGGGCCGTTCGTTCGCCCGGCCGATGGAGTGCAGGATCCCGTTGAGCGAGATGTAGTTGATGTCGTGACCGGCCTGCTGGCTGCGCGGGCCGGTCTGTCCCCAGCCGGTCATGCGGGCGTAGACCAGCCGATCGTTGACCTGCGCGCACTGCTCGGGGCCCAGGCCGAGGCGCTCGGTCACACCCGGGCGGTAGCCCTCGATCAACACGTCGGCCTTGGCGACGAGTTTGAGCACGCGGTCGCGCCCCTCGTCGGACTTGAGATCGGCGGTGACGATGCGGCGGTTGCGACTCATGGCGTCTTTGACGACACCGCCGGCACCGGCCGACGGCCGATCGATGCGCACGACGTCGGCGCCGAGATCTCCGAGGATCATCGCGGCGTGCGGCCCGGGCCCGATGCCCGCCAACTCGATAACGCGCAAACCCTGTAGCGGTCCAGCCACGATCCACCGACCTTTCGTCTGCTCTGACGCTTCGTAGTTCGCATCTTCGCAGCCAGCCTCGACGGGCGCGCACCCCGGTCGCTTTCGTCGGTTCACTAGGCTCAGCCCATGCCGCAAACCACGATCGACACCCAGACCTCCATCGAGGGCCTTGCCGTCACCCTGACGCAAGGGGTGCTGTCGGTAACCATCGACCGTCCCGACAGCCTCAATTCGCTTACCGTTCCGGTGATTACCGGACTTGCCGACACGATGGAACGCGCGGCTACCGACCCGAACGTCAAGGTGGTGCGCCTCGGCGGCGCCGGTCGTGGCTTCTGCTCCGGCGCGGGCATCAGCGCCGACGACATGTCCGGCGGAAGCGGATTTTCACCGGACGAAATCGTGTTGGAGATCAACCGGCTGATCCGGGCGATCACGGCTCTTCCGCATCCGGTGGTCGCCGTCGTTCAGGGGCCGACGGCGGGTGTCGGCGTCTCCCTTGCCCTGGCCTGTGACGTCGTATTGGCTTCGGAGAAGGCGTTTTTCATGCTTGCGTTCACCAAGATCGGCTTGATGCCCGACGGCGGCGCTTCGGCGTTGGTGGCCGCGGCGGTCGGCCGGATCAGAGCGATGCAGATGGCGCTGCTGCCCGAACGTCTGCCGGCCTCCGAGGCGCTGTCCTGGGGCCTGGTCAGCGCGGTCTATCCGCACGAGGAGTTCGAGGCCCAGGTGGACAAGGTCATCGCGAGGTTGTTGACGGGTCCGGTGGTGGCGTTCGCCAAAACCAAGCAGTCGATCAACGCGGCCACGCTCACCGAGTTGGACTCTGCCCTGCAGCGCGAGTTCGAAGGACAGGGCATCCTGCTGCGGTCGCCGGATTTGGCCGAGGGCACCAAGGCCTTCCAGGAGCGCCGCACCCCCGATTTCACCGACCGCTGAATCCCGCGCGTGATGCCTCGTAGCGCTTAAGCCTGGATCGATTGGGCAATCCTTCCTTTCAGATTCTTAACAACCTGAGGGGAACGGAGCATCGATGGGCGAACAGGTTCGCTGCCTGGTGACCGGAGCGACCGGCTACATCGGTGGCCGCTTGGTGCCGCGACTGCTGGACGACGGCCATCACGTTCGCGCGCTGGCGCGCAACCCCGACAAGCTGGCCGACGTGCCCTGGCGGCAGCAGGCGGAGGTCGCCCGCGGCGATCTGGGTGATGTCGATTCGCTGATCGCGGCGTTCGACGGCATCGACGTCGTCTACTACCTGGTCCATTCGATGGGCACGTCGAAGGACTTCATGGCCGAGGAGAACCGCGCCGTCCAGAACGTCGTGACGGCTGCTCGCCGCACCGGCGTGCGGCGGGTGGTGTATCTGAGCGGCCTGCATCCCGAGGGCCGCGAGCTCTCGCCGCACCTGGAGTCGCGCAAAGCCGTGGGTGAGGCCCTGCTCGACTCCGGCATCGAGACGGTGGTGTTGCAGGCCGGCGTGGTCATCGGCTCGGGGTCGGCGTCGTTCGAGATGATCCGCCACCTCACCGACCGGTTGCCCGTGATGACCACACCGAAGTGGGTACACAACAGGATTCAGCCGATCGCGGTGCGCGACGTGCTGCACTATCTGTCCGCGGCGGCGACGGCACCGGTGCCGTCGTCGCGCACCTGGGACATCGGCGGACCCGATGTCTTGGAATATGGCGACATGATGCGCGTCTACGCGCAGGTGGCGGGGCTGGGCAATCGCTACCTCGTCGTCCTGCCGTTTCTGACGCCGACGATCGCCAGCCTCTGGGTGGGCACCGTGACGCCGATTCCGCCGGGATTGGCGCGACCGCTGATCGAGTCGCTGGAATGCGATGCGGTGATGCGCAATTCGGACATCGACGGCATCATCGAGGCGCCACCGGGCGGCCTCATTGGCTACCGTCGCGCGGTCGCGTCTGCGCTGGGCCGCGCGGCGCACGGCCTCCCCGACGCCACCTGGTCGTCGTTGCGGTCCGAGCCGGCCGAGCCATTGCCTTCCGACCCGGACTGGGCGGGCGAGGTCGTCTACACCGATGTGCGGGCGGCGACGACGAGCGCGAGCCCCGAACAGGTGTTCAAGGCCGCCGAGGACGCAGCCGACGGCGGCTCGGGACGCTGGCTCAAGCGCTGGAGCGTGGCGGAGCGAGAACCCGACAGCAGGCTGCAGCTGCGCGCCCCGATGCGGTCGCCGGGCTGGTCGTGGCTGGAGATCACCGTGAAACCGCGCGACGGTGGCGGGACCGAGTACCGGCAGCGGGCGATCTTCTTCCCGCACGGGATACCGGGGCGTCTGTACTGGTATGCGTTGTGGCCCATGCGTACTGCGGCGCTGAAAGCCCTGGCGCGCGGCGTCGTCGCCGAGGCTTGAGCCTTGCCTAGACGCCGAACATAGGCGGCAGCACGAGCACCATGATCAGACCCCACGCGAAGTGGGTCAGCACCGGTGCCAGCACACCGCCGGTCGCCCGGCGCTCGAACGCGCACACCGTCCCCAAGATGATCGCGGCGAAACCGAGCATGAAGTTGCCGCTGGCGAGCGTCGCGAACGTGTAGAAGACGGTCGAAACCAGGACGGGGTGATAGCGGCCCAGCGCGGTGTAGAGCGCGCCGCGAAAGAACACTTCCTCGGCGACGCCGTTAACAAGGGTGATCGCGACAATCACCGGAAACCACCCGTGGTGGGCGTAGAGCAGCACCCGGGTTATCAACTCCGCTACGGGTGTAATCTCCCGGGCAATCAGGCCGCCCACCACGAACACACCGCCCAGCAGCAGGCCGGTCGCCGTTCCCGTGATGATCGGCCGTTGGTTGCGGCCCCGCCAGCAGATGCCGCCCAGGTGTAGCGGACCCGAGACGAATGCGCCGACGATCCACACCGCGGCGAGCGCCAGGGTCAACCAGTAGAAGCTGGCCTCCCCCGGGTGGCGCCGCAACGAGAACCCCAGCACCCCGCCGCCGATCACCAGCGTGATCGTCACGATGACGCGCCGGCGCCGCACCGTCCTTGGCGGTTCGTTGTAGGGCACAGCGACATTGGTGATGGCGCGGCGCAACTCGGCGAACACGCTGGTCTGATACGGAGCCATCGACTGGCTCATGCGGGACCCATCTTCGGAGTCATGTAGACCAGGATCTCGAGGCCGGTGCGAACGGCTCCGGCGATCGGCCCGGGAACCAGCTTCACCAGTCCCAGGGTCGGCCGGACGATCGGCGGCGTGACCTTCCGAACGAGTCGCCGGATCCGCAGCGCGTCACCGCCGGCCCACGCGGGATCGGTGTCGGCGAGGTGATGCGGATCGGCAAGGGCGTTCACCGGGCGCGCCCGCCGGTCGGCCAGCGCCAACCTCATCGACTCCTCGATCCCGATGAGCCCGCCGGGCGGATCGGGTACCCGATCGCGCAGGTCACTGGCGGATGCCACCATCGGATGATCCAGCGATTCGACCAGATCGCCGGCCAGTCCAGGCGGTACCGGCAGCGCGACACCGGTGATCAGCGACGCCAGCCCGGTATCGATCCTACCGACCGGCAAACCGGCGTGCCACCTGCCCGAGACCCGCGCGTACGTCTTGAGCAACTCCCGGTAGGAGGTCGTGGTGGGCCCGGATATGTCGTACGCCCCCGCGGGCACCACGTCGGGGTCGGCGGCGGCGACGAGATAGTGCAGCACGTCGCGGATGGAGATGGGGTCGATCGCGTTGTCCATCCAACTCGGTATCGGGATGAGCGGGAACCGGTCGCCGACGTAGCGCATCATCTCGAAGGACGTCGACCCGGCGCCGATGATGATCGCCGCGCCCAGCCACACCAGTTCCGGACCATCCGGCACCGTCAGGGCCTCGGCCACCTCGGCCCGGCTCGTCAGGTGTTCGGACAGGTCCTCGTCGGCGGGAACGAAGCCGCCCAAGTAGACGATGCGGCGCACACCGGCGTCCTTCGCGGCGGTCGCGAGGTTGGCCGCCGCGGCGTTGTCGGCCTCCCGGAAGTCGGGCTGGCCGATGGCGTGGACCAGGTAATACACCGTGTCGATAGGCCCTGCGCTGGCGAAAGCCGCTCGGATCGAATCCGGGTCGCCGGCATCCAGGGCGACCGGTGTGACGTCATCGAACCATCCGAATCGCTTGAATCGCTTCGGGTTTCGGCTGGCGGTGACGACTTCGTGGTGGTTTGCCAGCAACGCCGTGACCAGCCGCGATCCCACGTAGCCGGTTGCCCCGGTGACGAGTATCCGCATACCCCGACCCTAGCCGCGGAACCGCGCTCGCCGCAGAACGGGCTGTGTCACATTTATCGCGTTTGAACCGACACGACGACGAAACCGTGACCCCGTACATGAACAAGATCAACGGGGGGTACTCGACCAAGGTTGCGACGGCCAATCCGTCCGTCGCCGGCGTCGCGGTGAAATTCCCGCCAAACCGGTACACGCAAAACGAAGCCATTCGCAAGCTGACGGACATCGCCGGTCCGGACTTTCGCCGCTTCGCGCTCAGCAGCGGGGTCGAATTCCGAAACACCGCGCTGGATTTGGAGCGTTACAGCGAGTTGAACGGATTCACCGAGGCCAACGACGTCTACCTCGACGTCGCGCTCGACCTGGGCGAGCAGGCGCTGCTGGCCGCGCTCGACGAGGCGAAGGTGAAGCCCTCGGAGCTCGACATCATCTTTTCGACGACGGTGACCGGACTTGCCGTTCCGACGCTCGAGGCGCGGCTCGCGACGCGGGTCGGACTGCGACCGGACATCAAGCGTGTCCCCTTGTTCGGTCTGGGTTGTGTGGCCGGTGCGGCGGGAGTGGCGCGCATGCACGACTACCTGTGCGCTTTTCCGGACCAGTCGGCGGCCCTGCTCGCGGTCGAACTGTGCTCGCTGACCATTCAGCGGCAAGACACTTCGGTGGCCAATCTGGTCGCCACCAGCCTCTTTGGTGACGGGGCCGCCGCGGTGGTCGCCGAGGGGGCCCACCGCGCGGGTGCCGAGCGACTGGGTCCGCAGGTGCTGGCGACCCGCAGCCGGATCTACCCCGACACTGAAGAGGTCATGGGCTGGAAGATCGGCGGCGACGGTTTCCGGATCGTGCTGTCCGCCGACGTCGCCACCATCGCCGAGAAGTACCTGGGCGAAGACGTGCGCGAATTCCTCGCCGATCATGGGTTGACCCCGCAAGACGTCACGACCTGGGTGTGCCACCCGGGTGGACCGCGGGTGATCGAAGCGGTCGAGACCGTGTTGGACCTGCCCGGCGAAGCCCTCGACCACACGCGAAACTCGTTGCGCGAGAACGGTAATCTGTCGTCGGTCTCGGTGCTCGACGTGCTCCGGGCCAACATGGCGGACCCACCGCCGCCCGGTTCGATCGGCCTGATGATCGCGATGGGTCCGGCGTTCTGCTCCGAACTCGTGCTGCTGGCCTGGTAGCGCCGGTAAACGACAGCTGGTGGAGACTTGAGGCATGTATTACCTGCTGGTGCTGGCGGTCGGGATCGAACGCCTCGGGGAGCTGGTGGTATCCAAACGCAATGCGCGATGGTCGTTTGACCAGGGCGCCAAGGAGTTTGGCCGGTCGCACTATCCCGTGATGGTGGTCCTGCACACCGCGCTGCTCGTCGGCTGCGTCGTCGAAACCTGGGCGTTGCACCGGCCGTTCATCGGTTGGCTGGGCTGGCCGATGCTGGCGGTGGTGGCGCTCAGTCAGGGCCTGCGGTGGTGGTGCATCACGACGCTGGGTCACCGGTGGAACACCCGGGTGATCGTTTTGCCGCAGGCCCCGCTGGTGCGCGAAGGGCCCTACCGGTGGCTACACCATCCGAACTATGTTGCAGTGGTGGCTGAAGGGTTCGCGTTGCCGCTGGTGCACACCGCGTGGTTGACCGCGGCGATTTTCACGCTGGCCAACGCCATGCTGTTGCGGGTGCGTCTGCAGGTGGAGAACTCCGCGTTGGGTTACGCATGAGCGACTACGACGCCGACCTGTTGATCGTCGGCGGCGGCCCCAGCGGCCTTGCGACGGCGTTACACGCACGCAGGCAAGGACTTTCGGTGATCGTTGCCGAGCCGCGCGACGGCCCGATCGATAAGGCGTGCGGCGAGGGGCTGATGCCCGGCGGCCTTTCGGAACTGACCTCACTCGGTGTGGACCCGGCCGGCATGCCCTTTCGCGGAATCGCCTACGTCAGCGAGCATCGCCGCGCGCAGGCTCTATTTCGCGACGGGCCGGGCCGAGGGGTGCGACGCACCACATTGCACGCGGCGCTGGAGGCGCGCGCCAAAGAGCAAGACACCGAATGGCTTCGGGCGCGGGTGACAACCGTCCAACAGGATGCGCACGGAGTGACGGCCGCCGGCGTGCGCGCGAAATGGATGGTCGCGGCCGACGGGCTGCACTCCCAGGTAAGGCGGGCGGTGGGAATCACCGCGACTGCGGGAAGGCCGCGGCGCTACGGCGTGCGCTGGCACTACCGGGTGCCGGCCTGGTCGGAGTTCGTTGAGGTGCACTGGTCACGCCGGGGTGAGGCATACGTGACGCCGGTGGAACCGGATCTGGTCGGAGTCGCGATCCTGTCCCCCGGGCGGCCGCAGCTGGCCTGGTTCCCGGAGCTGGCCGGCCGGCTGGAGGGGGCCGGCCGGGGCCAGCCGCGCGGCTGCGGCCCGTTGCGACAGGTGGTCTCGCGCCGGGTGGCGGGTCGGGTTCTGCTGGTGGGCGACGCTGCCGGATACGAGGACGCGCTGACCGGCGAGGGCATCAGCCTGGCGGTCAAGCAGGCGCGCGCGGCCGTCGACGCCATCGTCAACGACGCGCCCGCGTCGTATGAGCGTGCGTGGCATCGGGTTACCCGCGACTACCGGCTGCTCACCCGGGCGCTGGTGCTGGCCAGCACGCCACGCGCGACGCGTCGTGCCATCGTGCCGGTCTGCGAACAGGTACCCGGGCTGTTCCGCTTCGGGGTGAACGTTCTGGCGCACTAGGCCTGATGGTGGCGACCCGCTTCGCCCGGCACGCCGCGCTCGCGATCGCCACTAGCGCGCCTTCCAGACCGGCTCCCGCTTCTCGGCGAACGCCAGCGGCCCCTCCTTGGCGTCCTCGGACCTGATCAGGACACGCATCTCGTTGACGGTGCGCTCCCAGCCCGGCTCGTCGCCAACGATCACTCCGTCGTCGACGCCGTAGGCGATCCGCTTGCTGGCCTGCACCGACAGCGGCGCGTTGACGGTCACCTTGGCGGCCAGCGCCAGCGCGGCCTCCAGCACCGTGCCTTCCTTGACCACCTCGTTGATCAGGCCCCACTCGCAGGCCGCCGCGGCCGTGAGCGGTTCGCCGGTCAGCAGCAGGTGCATCCCCACCTTGCGGGGCAGCTGCTCGACGATCCGGAACACACCACCGGCGGCGGCGATCAGTCCGCGCTTGACCTCGGGGAGTCCGAACTGGGCCCGCTCGTCGGCCACCACCAGGTCGCTGGCCAGAGCCAGCTCCGTGCCGCCGCCCAGCGCCGTGCCGTTGACCGCGGCGATCGTCGGCTTGTCGATGAAGTGGTGGACGTAGCCGGCGAAGCCCCACTCGGGGTGGTCGGGGTGGTACAGGTTCTCCCGGCGCGCGATCGCCTTGAGGTCGGCACCGGCGCAGAACGACTTGTCGCCTGCGCCGGTGATCACCACGGCCCGGATATCGGCGTCGTTTTGCGCCTCTTCCAGCGCATCGCCGACGCCGATGCTGACGGCACCGTTGACCGCGTTGCGGGCTTCGGGCCGGTTGATGGTGATGACCAGAACGTTGCCGTGGCGCTCGGCGAGCGCGCCCGGCGCGTCGGTCACAGCAGTTCCACGATGGTGGCGTTGGCCTGGCCGCCGCCCTCACACATGGTCTGCAGGCCGTAGCGAATTCCCTTGTCCCGCATGTGATACAGCAGCGTGGTCATGATCCGGGCGCCCGAACCGCCGAGCGGGTGGCCGAGCGCGATCGCGCCGCCGTTGGGGTTGAGCTTCTTCTCGTCGGCCGCGATGTCCTTGAGCCACGCCAGCGGAACCGGCGCGAAGGCCTCGTTGACCTCGTATGCCCCGATGTCGTCGATGGAGAGGCCGGACCGCTGCAGCGCCTTCTGGGTCGCCGGGATGGGCGCGGTCAGCATGATGACCGGGTCCGCACCGGCCAGCGTGGCGGTGTGCACCTTGGCAATCGGCTTGAGCCCCAGCGACTTCGCCTTCTCGGCGGACATGAACAACAGCGCGGCGGCGCCGTCGGAGATCTGCGACGAGTTGCCGGCGTGAATCACGCCGTCCTCCTTGAACGCCGGCTTCAGCGACGCCATCTTCTCCATCGGCGTGCCGCGCCGGATGCCCTCGTCCTTGAGTACTGTCGTTTTTTCGTGGCCATCGGCCACTTTGATGCCCACGATCTGGTCGTCGAAAGCACCGGAATCCTGTGCGGCGGCAGCTTTTTCGTGCGATCCCAGGGAGAACTCATCGAGCGCCACGCGGTCGAGGCCCCACTGCTCGGCGATCATCTCGGCGCCGATGCCCTGGTTGGGGATCTGACCCTGGTAGCGGTCTAGGAAGGTCTGCGAGTAAGGCCGGCCGCCGTTGGCCAGCGACGCGCCCATCGGCGTCCGCGACATCGACTCGACACCGCCGGCGACGACGACGTCGTAGTGCCCGGCCACCACACCGGCCGCGGCGAAGTGGATGGACTGCTGGCTCGAACCGCACTGGCGGTCGACGGTCACGCCGGGAACGGTCTCCGGCCAGCCGGCGGTCAGCAGCGCAGTGCGGCCGATGTCCAGGGCCTGTTCGCCGGCCTGCATGACACAGCCCCAGATGACGTCGTCCACGATTGCGGGGTCGACGCCGGCCTTGTCGACCAGCCCGTTGAGCACTTGTGCCGACAGGTCGGCCGGGTGAACCCCGGACAATCCGCCGTTGCGTTTCCCGATCGGGGATCGCACTGCCTCGACGATGACGGCTTCAGCCATGTTTCTAGTCTCCTTTGACTGCCGGACTTCAGACTCGATGTCTTCCGTGGACCTTGCCACCGATTGTCAACCAACGCGTTGGGAGGTCGGGGGGCGGGGTGGCCCTTGCGAATCAGGGCCCGGCGTCAACGACCTGCATGAACCAGAAATTTGTTCTCGCCAATGGCTCGAGCCGGTCAATAATGGTCGTGTGAAGCGGCTCAACGGTATGGACGCGATGCTGCTGTACAGCGAGACACCGAACCTGCACACCCACACGTTGAAGGTCGCCATCGTCGATGCCGCCGATTACGAGGGCGAGTTCAACTTCGACGTCTTCCGCCGCGCCCTGCTGCGGCGGTTGCACCGGCTGGACCCGCTGCGCTACAAGCTGCTGGCCATCCCGTGGCGGTTGCATCATCCGATGTGGCTGCAGAACTGCGACGTCGACCTCGACTACCACCTGCGGCGTGTGCGGGTGCCCAGCCCAGGCGGCCGCCGGGAGCTCGACGAGGTCATCGGAGACATCGCGACCACCCCGCTGGACCGCAGCCGGCCGCTGTGGGAGTTTCACTTCGCCGAGGGCCTGGCCGGGAACAGGTTCGCGCTCATCGGGAAGCTGCACCACGCCCTGGCCGACGGCGTGGCATCCTCCAATCTTTTGGCCCGACTGATGGATTCGGCGATTCCCGGGCAAGACGAACACGACAACGAGACCACCTGCGTCCTGCCGTCGAAAGGCGAGCTGCTGGCCGCGGCCGGGCGAGACCATGCCCAGCAGATCGCCGCGCTCCCCCGGGTGATGACCGACGCCGTTTCCGGCGCCCGGCGGTTGCGCCGGCGTTCGCGGGAGCGCGGCAGGCAGCCGGATCTCGCGCGGATGCTGCACGCGCCGCCGACGTTCATCAATCACCTGGTCTCGCCAAGACGCACGTTCGCGACCGCGACGCTGTCGCTGCCGCAGGTCAAGCAGACCGGCAAGCACCTGCAGATCACCATCAACGACATGGTGATGGCGATGACCGCGGGGGCCTTGCGCGAGTTGTTGTTGCGCTACGACGGCGCTGCGGATCGGCCGATCGTCGCCTCGGTCCCGGCCACGACGGACCGCTCACCAAATCGGATCAGCGGCAACGAGTTGGCGGGCATGGCGGTGTCGCTGCCGACGCACCTCGGCGATCCGCTGGAGCGGGTGCGGTTGACGTCGACGAGCACCGCCATCGCCAAAGAGAACAACGAGCTCTTCGGACCCGAGTTGTACGGCAAGCTGATCGCCTATCTGCCGCCCCCCGCGGCCCCGCCGCTGTTCGGCTGGCTGGCCCGGCGCGGTGCGCAGACCAGGCTGTTCAACGTGCCCGTCTCCAACGTGGCCGGACCGCGGGAGCGCGGTCATTTCGCCGGCGCACCGGTCAGTGAGATCTATTCCGTCGGTCCGCTGATCGCCGGGTGCGGCATGAACATCACGGTGTGGAGCTATGTCGATCAACTCAACATCTCGGTGATCGCCGACGACCGCACGCTGGGCGACACCCACGAGATGACCGACGCCATGGTTCACGCCTTCTGTGAAATCCGCACGGCGGCAGGCCTTTCCGATGAGATCGCGATGGTCGACAGCGCGATGCCCCCGGCGGCGCTGCGGTCCTAACCCAGGATCGGGAAACGCCGGTCGCGGGCCAGCCGGTCCAGGGCCGTTTGCATCCGCGAGCGGACATGCGCGTCGACGTCGGCGACGTCCGGATCCGGGCCGAATCGGTCGGCGACGTCGATCGCCGGCAGCACCCGGGTGACGATCTTGGTCGGCAGCGGAAGGTTGATCGGCACGATGACGCTGAGGCCGAACGGAAAACCCCATGTGACCGGGAGGATGTCCGACCGGAAGCGGGACAGGCCAAGCCGCTTTGCCAGCCACGTCCCTCGGGTGAGGAAAAACTGGCTCTGCTGCCCACCGACGGACACCGCGGGCACGATCGGCGCACCGGAATCGATCGCGCACTTGACATATCCGGTGCGCCCGTTGAAGTCGATGACGTTCTCGGACAGCGTCGGCCGATAGGCGTCGTAGATGCCGCCGGGGAACACCAACACCACCCCACCCGACCGGAGTGCGTTCGCGGCGTTTTTCGTGCTGGCGTGGATGACCCCTAGACGGGCCATCCAGTCGGACACCGGGCCGGGAAACAGCCCGTCGTGCCCGAGCGTGTATAACGGCCGGTCGTAACCGAATTCGCGGTAGAAGGCCGCGGCGAAGATCAGGACATCGGGGGTCAGCATGCCGCCCGAATGGTTCGCCACGATCAGCGCACCGCCCGTTGTCGGCACCGACTCCAACCCCCGCACCTCGAACCGAAACCAGCGCCGCGCAATGGGATCGGCCGCGTTGACCATTCGTTTGGTGAACTCGGGGTCCCACCGGCCGACCTCGTGGTCTGGTTGGTCGGTCACGTGATCGGGGTGAATCCGAGGTGCAGTTCGGTCAGGCCGCGCATCTGCCAGGTCGGTTCGTAGCTGTACTGGCGCGCGCCCGCCGGCCCGTGCTTGTCTTCGCAGATGGCGATGTCCGACATCCGGTCGAGGATCCGGTTGAGCGAGATTCGGCCCTCCGCTCGCGCCAGCGGTGCGCCGGGACAGGAGTGGTTGCCCCGCCCGAACGCGATGTGCTCGCGGACGTTGGGACGGTCGAGGCGAAACTCGTTGGGCTCGGCGAATTTACGATCGTCCCGGTTGCTGGCTCCGGGCAGCAACATCACGGTGGTCCCGGCCGGAATCCGGGTATCCCCGACCGTCGTCGACGTGCGGGCCATGCGGAAATGACACTTGACCGGACTCTCGGTCCGCAGGGCCTCTTCGACGAAAGTCGGTATCTTGCTGCGGTCTTCGCGCAGCAGTGCCTGAATCTCGGGGTTTTCCGCGATCGTTCGCAGGCCGAAGCTGAGCAACTTCGTGGTGGTCTCCTGCCCGGCAGCGAACAGGAAGGTGGCCAGCCGGACGACGTCGATCACCTCGGGAGTCGATCCGTCGGGGTATTTCGCCTGGGCCAGTTCGGTCAGCACGTCCTCGCGCGGCTCACGTCGGCGCTCGCTGATGTGGGCGGTGAACTTCGCGTCGAGATACTCCAGCGGATTGTGTGCGCGCGTGACGGAATCGTCCTCGATGCCCCCGACCACCTTGCCGGAGAAAACGGCACGAAACTCCTCATGGTCTTCCGGCGGGACGCCCAGCAGGTCGGCGATCACCAGGCCCGAGAAGGGGCGCGCATAGTCGTCGAGGAATTCGCACGTGCCCGAGGAAACGAACTCGTCGAGTTGCTGATCGGCGAGCCGCCACATGAAGTCTTCATTTTCCTTGAGCCGCTTGGGCGTCAGCAGCCGGCTGAGCAGACCGCGCGTGTGAGTGTGCTCGGGTGGATCCTGAGTGACGATGTGCTCGCTCATGGGTATCTGCGAGCGATGCCGTTCGATCAGCTCGCCGATGTCATCGCCCTCGGGTTCGAACGGCAGTCCGGAGAAGGGTCCGGCGACGGAAACACACGCCGAGAATGCCGGATCCTTATAAACGGCCAGCGCTTCGGAGTGCCCGGTGATGGCGACGACGCCCTGGTCGGGCTGCGCCAGCACCGGGCACCGCCCGCGCAGGTGATCGAAGTAGGGATACGGATCGGGAATCAGGGATGGGTCGGTGAAGAAATCCACCGAATCGAAATCACTCAAAAGCACTCCTAGGCATCCAGGTATCGCCCCCATGCACGTCGACCTGGGCGACGTAAAAACCACTACCCGTAATCTAGAGCCGAACAAATATTAGGTCAAGCTGAACGCCGACGGCCTGCACCCAGCCCACCGAGACCACCGAGACCACCGAGACCCACATCCACAGCGGTGCGTACAACATTCGGTCATCTTTTATTCATTTTTTTCCGCGCCGTCGCGAAGTAGGGTGCCGGGATGTGAGCACTCCTTCCCCCGGGCCCGGTTGGTGGCTGGCGTCAGATGGCAAGTGGTATCCCCAGCGCTGGGAGAGCCTCTTCATCTCGCATACGGACGAATCTCTGGACGCGGTAGTGGCAGAGTTGACCCGCCTCACTAACGCCTACGGAGAACAGGGTTGGGAGATCGTGGGGTCCTCGATGCAGCGGACCCAGGTCTCCCACAACTTCAAGGACTACGACAAGGGTGGCGACCACTACTTCGAGTGGAGCCTCGTCTGCACCTTGAAACGGCCCGTGAAACCCGGCTCCTGACAACACGTCAGCCAAGCAGTCGGCGGGAAAGTCTCGGCAGCCCCGGCCCGTCGAGCAGGTGCAGCAGCGCAGTGCGCCCGGTGACCGCCATCATCAACGCGGCCACCGGTCCGTGCACCTGCGCTCCACTCCCCCACGTTCGATCAATGTCGCTGGCGCGCAGGCTGATCCCGCGTAGCCGGCCAACCGGAACGAAGGCGAACGGCCAGGGGCCGGTCAGAAAGTCCATGGCCAACGCCGCCCGCTGCGGATCGGGGACGAAGGGCAGACCCAGTGGGATCCTCATGTCGCCACCGTGCACCATGACGTCCGCGAGTGGGTCCAATGGCCCGAACAGCGGCGGACTGAGCGGGTGATCAGCGCACTGATGCAGGTCGGCAGCGATCTTTGCGGCCGGCAATTGCGCACGGCGGCGCGCCAATTCGTCGACCGCACGGGCCATGCTCCTGTGGCGCACCGCCAAGCGCAGGAATGCGGCAGTGCCGTCGGTGACGGTGCTGACGGCATGGGCGGCAACGGTCTTGACGTCCCAACCCTTGCACAGGCTCGGCGTGCTCAACTGCTCGGCGTTCAGGCCTTCCAGCAGACACGCCATCCGGCGCCGCTCGTCAGCGACGGCCGCGAACACGAACTCACGGTCTAGCGGCATCGCTCGAAGCCGTTGGTTCGCATCATATTTCGACGGCGCGGCCGTCACCTGGTCGCTTAGCCGGCGGGATACGCCACAGACTTGACCTCGGTGTACTGGTCGAAGCCAGCGATCCCGTTCTGGCGTCCCACACCGCTTTCCTTGTAGCCCCCGAACGGGGTGTCGGCACCGTACGGCGCACCACCGTTGACCCCCATGAAACCGGCCTTGATTCGGCGGGTCACCGACAGCGCGCGTTCGAGGGAACCCGCAAACACGTTGCCGGCCAACCCGTACACGCTGTCGTTGGCGATCCGGATGGCATCCTCTTCATCATCGAACGGGATGACCGAGAGCACCGGGCCGAAGATCTCTTCCTGCGCGATGGTCATCTTGTTGTCGACGTTGGTGAAAAGCGTTGGCCGGATGAAGTATCCCTTGTCGAAGCCGGTCTCCGCGCCGGGTCCGCCGACCAGCGCCGTGGCGCCCTCGTCGACGCCCTTCTGGATGTAGCCCGTCACCCGCTCGAACTGCCGCTGCGAAATCACAGGCCCACACAGGGTTCCGGCGTCCTGCGGGTCGCCACACGTGACGTTCTCGTAGATGTTCTTGAGGATCTCCACGCCCTCGTCGTACCGGGACCGGGGAAGGAGCAGCCGGGTCGGGTTCGCGCAACCCTGACCGGCGTGCATGCACGGCGCGATACCGACCATGCATGCCGTGCCGAAGTCGGCGTCCTCCAGCACAATGGTGGCCGACTTGCCGCCCAGCTCCAGAAACAGCCGCTTCATGGTGGCCGCACCCTTTTCCATGATGCGCTTGCCGACCACCGTCGAGCCGGTGAACGAGATCAGGTCGACCTTGGGCGACAGGGTCAATTCCTCGCCCACGAAGTGATCGGAGGCGGTGACGACGTTGACGACGCCGGCCGGGATGTCGGTCTTCTCTGCGATCAGCCGGCCCAGCCGGTTCGCGTTGAACGGGGTGTTCGGCGCGGGCTTGAGCACCACGGTATTGCCGGTGCCCAGCGCCTGGCCGAGCTTGTTGAGGGTGACTTCGAACGGGAAGTTCCACGGCACGATCGCGCCGACCACACCTACCGGCTCCCGCCAGACCTTGCGGGTCGTCAGCGTCCCGGTCAGGCTGATCACCTTGTCGCCCAGGTCGGTCTCCCAGGCGTACTCGTCGATCAACCTGGCCGGGTACTTCAGCCCGTCTTCAAGCGGTGCGTCCAGCTGAGGCCCGAAGGTGATGGCCCGGGGCGAGCCGACCTCGAGGATCAGCTCCTCGCGCAGCTCGTCGATCTCGGACTCGATGGCCTCGTGCAGCTGCAGCAGGCAGCGCTTACGCAATTCCTTGTTGGTCGACCAGTCCGTGTCGTCGAAAGCCCGCCGGGCGGCGTCGATCGCGCGGTGCATGTCCTCCTTGGAGGCGTCGGACACTTCGCCGAGCGACTCCTCGGTCGCCGGGTTGATGTTCGTGAAGGTACCGGCCTGGCCGTCGACCAGCTTGCCGTCGATCATCATCTTCGGCTCGAACCGGACCTTTACAGTGTCAGCCATATCTGTTCAGCTCTCTTTAGACGAGGCGCTGGTTAGAGCGCCGGGACGCAGGATTCCATCGCCAGACGGGGACCACCCAATGGTGAGCCTTACTGGAAACTAGCCGATTGGCAAGCTGTGGTTGTCACTGGGCATCGAATAGCACCGGCACCGACGTGGGCGACCGGAAAACCTGCCCGCGGACGTGCGGGTCGTCCGCGTCCGGGTCCAGCCGCAGATTCGGCAGCCGGTCCAGCAGCAGATTGATCGCGGTCCGCATTTCCAGCCGCGCCAGGTGCATGCCTAGGCAGACGTGGACGCCGTGCCCCCAGCCCAGGTGGGCCCGAGCCTGCCGGTGGATGTCGAACGTGTCGGGATCGGGGTAGCGATCCTCCTGGCGGTTCGCCGAACCCAGCATCGGCATCACCGTCGCTCCCGCCGGGATCGCCACACCGCCGAGTTCGGTGTCGCGGGTCGCCACCCGGGTGATGGTCAGCAGCGGGGGTTCCCACCGCACACCCTCCTCGATGGCCTGCGGTAGCAACGACCGATCCGCACGGATCGCGTCCAGTTGCTCCGGATCCTTCAACAGCCCGAGAAGAAGGCTCCCCAGCGACCGGTAGGTCGTCTCGACGCCGGCCGGCAGCAGCAGTCGCAGGAACGAGAAGATCTCCTCGTCCGCCAGCTTCTCCCCGTCGATCTCGGCCGCACCGAGCGCGCTGATCAAGTCGTCCTTCGGGTCGGCCCGGCGAGCGTCGAGGATCGGCGCGAAGTATTCGCACAGCGCCGCCGAGGCCGCCAGCCCGCGTTCGGGGTTCATCAGCCAGCTGAGCAACGAAATCGACCACCGCTGGAATTGCGGATAGTCCTTCTCGGGCAGACCCAGCAGTCCCGCGATGATCTGGCTCGGGTAGTCGAAGGTGAATTCCTTGACCAAATCCGCCTTGCCCTTGGGCGCGAACTTGTCGATCAGGGTGTTCGCCACCCGGCCGACCAACTCGTCCTGGTAACGCGCCAATGACTTCTGCGAGAACGCCTTCGAGACCAGCGAACGAAGCCGGCCGTGGACCGGCTCGTCCATGCCCAGCATCACGCCTTCACCCAGCACGGGCCCGAACGCCGCGATAACGGCCGACGACGAGAACGTCTCGTTGTCACGCAGCATCTGCTGGACGTCCTCGTGGCGGTACACGATGAACATCGGCAGCGATTCCTCGTGCGGAAGCGCTCCCGAGGTCTCGAGTCGCTGCACCGGTTCCTCGCGGCGCAGCCGTGCCAGTTCGGTGTACGGGTCACGCACGTCACCGGAGATCGCGTCGTCGAACGACCCGAAATCGTCGAGATCGTCGAAAAGCTGTTCCATCTTTACCCCTTACTCCCCTTCAGTTGCTTTGCGGCGCTTGGCCGCCAGCGACACCAGGCGCTGCAGCACCGGTTGCGGAATCACCTTTGCCGCCAGCAGCATCGCGTTCTGCGCCGCGGTCAACGGCCACGCGCCGCCCCGCATCGATCCTTGTTTGGGTATGCCCAGCACGACCCGGGACACGTGATGCATCCCCGATGCGGGAAGAATCCTATTGGACACCAACAACATCGACGCGTCCGGGCCGACACCGCGACGGCGGAACGGACCCCGGTCCCCCAACGCCTTGACCAGGCCGTCGGTGAACCGCTCGGGCGGCCGGGCGAAGCTGACCGCGAATCGGCCGCGGGTGTTCATGGTGTTGTGCAGCCGCGCGTACGGCCCTTCAAAATTGCGATCGTCGGTGGTGCCCGCGTCGGTGATGATCTCGGTGTCGTACGTGCCGGCGACCAAAACGGTGACGCCGAGGCCGAAGGGCGCGATCTCGCACGCCATCGATTCGCCCCAACGTTCCAGCGCCCCCTTGGCAGCGGAATACGGCGCCGTGCCCGGCTGACCGCGCACCCCAGCCGCGCTGGACACCAGCACGATGCGTCCCTCGCCCGCCGCCCGCATCGACGGCAGCAGAGCCTGCGTGAGCGCGACGGGACCCAGGACGCTGGTGGTGAACATCCTCTGCCACAACGCCGTATCGGTTTCCTCGACCATTCCGGCCGCCGAGATCCCCGCGTTGTGCACCAACGCGTAGGGCGCGCCGACGGCCTCTTCGATCGCCTTGGCCGCCGCGGCGATCGACGCGGGGTCCGTGAGGTCGAGCTGCACGCCGATCAGCCGCTCGTCGTCTTCACCCGCCCCGGTCTCCTGCCGCAGCTGCGGCAGCGCGAGGTCGGGGGTACGCATGGCCGCGACCACGCGCCACCCTTCGCGGTAGAGCCGCACGGCCGACGCGAATCCCAGCCCACGCGACGCACCTGTGATGACGACGGTCCGCGGCTCAGCCATTCTTGCCCTGGGTTGCGCAGGCGCCTTGGCCGGGCGGCGGCGGGTCGACGTGCGGCCTGCCGTTCGGCTCGCCGCTCGCCCAGGTCGACCAGATGCCGACCGAGTACGGGCCCTGTGCGCCAGCCTTCTCGTAATACCCTTGCGGGTCATAGACTTTGGCCTCCGGGTACGGCCATGGGCAGGCGACGGAGGTCGCCGCGTGGCTGACCTTGATGACCCAGAACCATGCGCCGTAGGCGAAGTAGGAGACGTTGATGATCGCGAACATCACGAGGAAGGTGCCCAGCACCGGGCGGGTTGGGAACAACTTCGCTTTGGCGGCAAGCTTTTCCGCCACCGATTTACCGGTGTCGTCGCGGTAGCAGAGGATCGCCGCAGGCACCATCACGAAACACACCGAGAACGATTCCCAGATGAGCGGGAATTGGAATGTGGTGCCGGTGAACACCGATCCCCACGGGATCACCTGCGAGTAGATATACATGCCCCAGTGGATCAGGATGTTTTCCAGGAACGCATCAAAAATGAATCCGATCACCAGCGTGATCAGACCCAGGCTGACCAAAGGATGCCGCGACACGTAACTCGTCGGCCCGTACTTTGCCTGCAGTCTGCGCACGAGCCAAACCGCTGGGAAGTAGGGCCCGAAGTAGAACATCACGTAACCGAAGACCACGAACGGTTCGACCGTCGGCGACAACGACACGAGCGGCCAGGATTCGGGCCAGTGAACGAGATCGGGGTTGTAGACCGCGAACGGTGACCAGTTCATGATCGGGTCCTGCCACACGATCAGCGTGGTGCACAGGAACATCAGCATCACCGGGCTCCCGGGATTGCGGCGCCAGTCCCTGATGAAGACGATCAGCAGCACGATCAGCGCCACGACCGTGGCCCAGTCCAGGAACCCGATGTAATCCAGACCGAAGGTGAACTTCACCGGACGCGGCCTGCCCTGCACGTTCGGGTTGGCGACGCGCGGGTCAAGGGCCACACGGCAATTGACGATGAAGAACAGCGCGAACGCGGCCAGGGCGGCACCGGCGATCCAGCCGCCCCAGCCACGCTTCTCGCCGCGCTGCGAAGACGCCGGCTTCTCTTGTGCGGCAGGCGATATGGATTGGTCCGTGCTCATTTTCTGCGCCTCACTCTCCGAAGCGATCGACCAAGTGCGAATTGATGCCGTCGGCATCAAGATTGCGTGCGACCAGATAGCCGGCGCCCATCCAGGCCCGGCGAGTCCACTTGCCGAACGACACCCGGGTGCCCGGCGCGCCGGAGGCCGCGGGCATCATCTTCACCCGTTCCAGCGCCTCTTTGACGCCGCGCGGGCTGAGCGGGTGAGCGTCGGCGAACGCACGCACGAGTGTGGCGGCGACGTCGCGGTTGACCACCGACACGCAATATTCGGGACGGCTGCCGTCGTACTTCTTCGAGTAGCGGTCGAGGAAGTCCTGGCCGACCTGGTTGGCCTCGTCGTATTGGTCGATCCCGGTCCAGCCCATGAACGCTTCCCACATGATCGGATTCACCCAGGCGTTCTGGAAGGCCGTCGTGGTGAATCGCGGCGGGTCCCAATCGACGGCTTGCAGCGCCGGATTGATGAACACGATCCCGAAGCCGAAGCCCAGATGGACGATGGCTTCGGCCTTCGCATCGTGCAGGGTTCGCACGGCTTCGTTGATGTCCTGTGCGGTCTGTGCGATCGCCGCCTCCGCGACGATGCGAATGCCGTTGCGGCGGCAGGCGCTTCGCAGATTCTTGAGGTAGCTTTCGCCGATCAGGTTCTGCTCGACGAGGACTCCGATCTCGGAAAGCCCACGCTTGGCCACGAGGTCCGCGATGAAGATCGGCTCATCGGTCATGGAGCCCTGCGGGAAGGAAAACGTCCATTCGCCCAGCCAGTCATCGGTGCCGGTGACGCTGATGGCCGGGACCTTGAACCGCTCCTCGATGGCGTCGCGGGTCGGGACGCAGTTGTCGGTGATGTGCGGACCGAACACCAGCAGGCAGCCTTCGTCGACGAGTTCGCCGTAGGCGTCGATCACTGCCTTGACCGAACCCTTGGGCAACCCCTCCACCTCGCGGTAGATCATCTGCACCGGGCGGTCGATGATGCCCTGCTCGACGGCTTCTTCGAAGACGAGGTCGAAGCAGCGCGTGAAACTGGCCAACAATTCCTCGGGGAATCCGGGCGGCAGCGTGAAGTCCATCAGGTAGCCGACCTTGATCGGCTCCGCGCTGCTTTCGTAGGACATCTGACCTCCCGGGTGGCAAGCTCAAGCGCGCTGATCAATGAAACCTAATATTTGTTCAGACCCTAGCGGCGGCGGTATGCACCGTCAATCATCGGCCTCACCGGGCCCCGTCCGAGGTGCCCAGATAAATCTCGATCATCTCGCCCAGGGCCTTGCCCACCGCCACGTCGTCGGTGAGCGGCCCGGCGATCGCGGCGCGGGCCGCCTCTCGCATCGTCAGGCCCTCCGCGACCAGCCTGCCCGCCGCGATGAGCACGCGCGTGGAGGCGACCTCGCGTAGCCCGCCGGCCTCCAGGCGGCGGATGGCCTGCCCGAAGCGGACCAGTTCGGCCGCGGTGGCGCCGTCCACGCCCGCCTCGTGCGCGACGATCCCCTCCTCGACATCGGCGGCGGGGAAATCGAATTCGACGGCGACCATGCGCTGCCGGGTCGAATCCTTGAGGTCCTTGAGGACGCTCTGATAGCCGGGGTTGTACGACACCACCAGGCCGAAGCCAGGCGCCGCGTCCAGCGTGATGCCGAGGCGCTCGATGGGCAGCTGGCGCCGATGGTCGGCAAGCGGGTGCAACACCACCGTCGTGTCCTGCCGGGCCTCCACCACCTCGTCCAGGTAGCAGATCGCGCCCTCGCGCACCGCACGGGTCAACGGTCCGTCCACCCACACCGTCTCGTCGCCCCGCAGCAGATACCGGCCGACCAGGTCCGCGGTGGTGAGGTCGTCATGGCAGGCGACGGTGATCAGCGGCCGGCCCAGGTCGTAGGCCATCGCCTCGACGAAGCGGGTCTTGCCGCAGCCCGTCGGACCCTTCAGGACCAGCGCCAGACCCTGTCGATACGCCGCCTTGAAAATCGCTTCCTCACTGCCGACAGACTGGTAATAGGGCCGCACGTCTGCCTTTCCGTCGGTGCCGGACGGAGCGCCGTTCCGGTGAGCGATCCCGGACTCGTTGGCCATTGGTTGCCTTCCGTTGGCCTTTCAGCGTATCTGGCCTTGCAGCGTATCGCGGAACAGATGTTTGTTTCAAGTGCCCTGACGAGCAAGTCGGGCACAGGGATGCGCCAACTCCGTTCTGCGACTTGGCATCAGGCGGATATCTTCCGCCGGACCTCTGCCGAGCGCAGCGCGGAGCGGAACAGCGGTCCGATCACACCGGCCAGTTGGTCGGGACGGGCGATCGTCGCGTGCGCGGTGTTGCCGAACACCCTGCGCAACGAGTGCACATCGGTTCCCGCGCCGATCGTCAGGCAGACACAGCCGGTGCCCCGCCGGCGGGCCTCGGTCAGGGCGCGGCGCGCGTCGGCGGCACCGTAAGCGCGTTCGTAGCCGTGGTCGTAGGCGAGCCCGTCGGACAGCACCACCAACAGCCGGCGCGACGTTCCTCCGCGCGCTTCCAACACCGCCGAGCCGTGCCGGATGGCCGCGCCCAGGCGCGAGTAAGCGCCGGGCTCCAGGCTGTTGAGCCGCCGGATGACCTGCGCGTTCAGGTGGTCGTCGAACCGCTTGACCGGCACCATGCTCACCGCGCGGCGGCCCTGCGAGTAATAGGCGTAGAGCGCGACCCGGTCTCCCAGGTCGTGCAGGGCGACGGTGAGGTTGGCGACCGCGGCGCGCTGTTGTTCGTGCACCGTGCGCGCGGACGTTCCGGGCTCCGCCGACGAACCCGACACATCGAGCAGCAGCAGCACCGACAGGTCGCGCCGCCGCCGCAGGCTGTCGAGGTACACCGCCTCGTCGGGCACCGATCCGGCCCGCACCTCGACGCGGGCTTCGACGGCCGCGTCGACGTCGATGTCGTCGCCCTGCGGTTGCCGGTGGCGACGGTGCAGACCCATTCCCAGTCGCGACAGCGGGCGCCGCACGCCGATCGGGTCGTCGAGTGGCCAGGTCGCCCGAAAAGTGGTGGCCTTGATCTTGGGTTCGACCTCTTTCACGGTGCACCACGCGGGCCGATAGCTCTTGCGCGCGACGTCCCATTCCGGATACCGCACGCCGTCGGAGGCTTTTGCTTCGTCATCGTTCACGTCCTCGCTCGAGGTGGACGCCAGCGACGAGACCGCATGCGCGCCACGGATTCCCGAGTTCGTGCGATGCGTGGGGTTGTCAGCGCCCGGCGGTCCCCCGCCGCTACCGGTCTTGCGGGCCGACGACAGCATCTTCTTCAACCATTTGCCGATAAACCCGCCCCCGCCAACGGGACTGGTGAACAGGTCCGGATCGTCGGAGTCGTCGACCACGCCGTCGTCGAGCTCCTCCAGGTCTTGGGCGGCGTGCTTGCGCGGGACATGTCCGGGATTGGCCGAGTCCTGGTCCGAATCCTGTTGCCGTGCAGCGCGCGACGCCGCCGCCACCACCTTGCCCGCGCGAATCACGCCGAAGACGGCCGGCGGGTCGTCGAGGACGCCGCGTCCGGTGGCGATCGCCAGCGACGCGGCGGGCGAATCGCTGCGGTCGGCGATCTCCCGGTCGCCGATCGAAGCCAGCGCGCTCGGCAACAGGTCGGCGTTGCTGAGCAGGGCGCGGTGCCCCTCGACCGCCAGATAGCGCTTGGCCGTTCGGGGATGGCGGACAAGGGAACGCATCACCTCGGGATCCAGGCTGTCCGCCGCGATCATCGATGCGTGCACCGCGACCGCCTCGAGCGTCGCGCGACCCGCGGCGGCGTCGACGAAAATCGTCTGGCCGTCCGTCCAGGCCGGTTCACCGGGTCGCAGGTCGGCGACCGCGACGGCCCGGCCCGCGAGCGCCGAGGCGAGCATGCCCAGGCCGCGCAGCCGGTCGTCACGAGCGCCATCCGTCACGCCCTACCTCCGATACCTTGTTGACCAAATATCTGTTCCACCGTAGGGTCCGGTACAACCGCAGTCAATCAAACCGGACTGTCGTTTCGTCTTGCTCAGGAGCACACCATGATCGACTTCACCGACCGGGTGGCCGTGGTCACCGGCGCCGGTCGCGGACTCGGTCGCCTGTATGCGCTCGACCTTGCGCGCCGCGGTGCGGCCGTGGTCGTCAACGATCTCGGCGGCTCGATGCGCGGCGACGGCGCCGACGCAAAAGTGGCCGATGAGGTGGTCGACGAAATCAGGAAGGCGGGGGGCAAGGCGGTCGCCTCCTATGACTCGGTCGACAGCCCGGCGGGCGGCCAGGCGATCATCGACGCTGCCGTCGACGCGTTCGGACGGCTTGACACCGTCGTCAGCAACGCAGGCATCTTCGGCAGCGTGCCGTTCGAAGACCTCTCGGCCGACGAGTGGACCCGGATGCTGCGCGTGCACCTCGACGGCGGCTTTTATGTTTCACAGCCGGCGTATCGGGTGATGAAGAAGAACGGCGGCGGACGGTTCGTGTTCATCTCCTCCTCCGCCGGCATCTTCGGTCAGCCCATGGAGGCGCACTACGCTGCGGCCAAAGCCGGGCTGGTCGGGTTGACGAACGTGATCGCGATCGAGGGCGAAGCGCACGGGATACTCGCCAATTCGGTTATGCCCACCGGTTTCTCACGAATGGTCACCGAGACCGTCGGCGACGAGAAGTTCCTCGCCGAATCCGGCTTCATGCAAGCCATTCGGCCCGAACTCGTGGTGCCGCTGGTGACCTTCCTCGCGAGCGGCGCGTGCACGTTCACCCACCGCAACTATTCGGCCGCCGCCGGGCGCTACGCGCGGGTGTTCGTCGGGCTGAGCGAAGGGTGGCTGGCCGACACCGGAACCGAACCGACGGCCGAAGACATCGAGGCGCATCTCGAGAGGATGTCTGACACCGAGAAGTTCTTCGTACCGGGTTCGATCGTCGACGAAGTGCTGGAAGTGTGCGAGCGGCGCGGTGTCAGCGCGATGCCGGGCAACGTTGATGTCGCATTCCCCGAACCGCAATCCAACAGGAGCTGATCGTGGACGACGAATTGGCCAGGCAGATCAAGCGTCTCACCGACCGCGCGGAGATTCACGACTGCATGCAGCGCTACGCGCGTGGGATCGACCGCCAAGATCGCGCGCTCCTGCGGTCGGCGTACCACGACGGCGCCGTCGACGACCACGTCGGATTCGTCGGCGAGGTAGACGATTTCATCGACTGGGCACTGGCCTACCACGGCAACCAGACGCGTTATCAGCACTACCTGCTCAATCACACCTCCGACATCGACGGTGACGAAGCGCACGCCGAGACCTACTACCTGTTCATCGCGACAGACCGCGAACCGGAGAATCACATGACGATCTCCGGTGGTCGTTATGTCGACCGGCTGGAGCGGCGCGACGGGCGTTGGGCGATCGTCGATCGGGTCTGTCTCGTGGAGTTCATGGATGAATCGCAGTCGCTGCTCACCGAGGCGGCCCTCGCGATGGTCGCGGGCGCGCGCACCGGCAGCCACGACACGAGCGACCCCTCGTACGATCGGCCGCTCACGGCGTCGCGCCCGGCGCCGAACCTTGTTGACCAAATATCTGCTCAACCGTAGAGTCCGGCCAAACGTCCGATCAGATCCAAGGGCCAGAAAAGAAACCGTGGACTTCTCGTACCCGGCGGAAGTGGAAAAGTTCCGCACCGAGCTGCGCGACTGGCTGTCGGAGAACCTGACCGATGAGTTGGTGGCCGCGCGGCGGCCCGCAGGCCTCGACGACGCCAAGTTCGAGATGCTGCGCGTCTGGAACGCGACCATGGCGGACGCCGGCTGGGCCGCCGTCTCCTGGCCCACCGAATACGGCGGGCGCGGCGCGACCGTTCTTGAGCAGCTGGTCTACACCGAGGAAACCACGCGCGCGCGAGCGCCGATGCCGCTCAACGTGATTGGGCTGAACAACATCGCGCCGGCCATCATGCAATACGGCACCGAGTCCCAGAAGCTCACGCTGCTCCCCCGCATGATGCGCGCCGACGACATCTGGTGCCAAGGGATGTCGGAGCCCGAAGCGGGATCCGACCTGGCGGCGCTGCGCACCCGCGCGGTGCGTGACGGTGATGACTTCGTCGTCGACGGCCAGAAGATCTGGACCTCACTCGGACACCGGGCCGACTGGTGCCAGCTCTACGTGCGCACGGACCCCGAAGCGCCGAAGCACAAGGGGATCTCCTGCCTCATCGTCGACATGACGCTGCCTGGCATCGAAGTCCGCCCACTGGTCACCCTCAACGGAGACGCCGATTTCGCCGAGGTGTTCTTTCACGATGTGCGGGTCCCGGCCGACGCGTTGCTCGGGCCGTTGAACGCCGGCTGGCAGGTGGCCACCACCACGCTCAGTCACGAGCGCGCCGGGGCCGCCAGGTTGTACGCGGAGATGCAGGTGCGGCTCGAAGAACTCGTCGACGACATCGCTGCGGCCGGCGCGCTCGAAGATCCCGTGACGCTGCAACGCCTGGGCGAAATCGGCTTGCGCATCAAATATCTCGAAGTCCTGTGCCAGCGGTCGATCTCGGCGACGCTGCACGGCGGTGACGCGTTGGGCTCGGCCAGCCTCGCCAAAACCGTGTGGGGCGAGATCGGACAGGACCTGGCCGCCCTGGCCTTCGATGTGCTGGGCACTCGCGGGGCGGGCGCGCCGTGGGCGAACTACCGGCTGACGTCGCGTTCACTGACTATCGCGGGCGGGACGAGTCAGATCAACAAGAACATCACCGCGCAGCGGGTACTGGGGTTGCCGCGCAAATGAACCTGGAACTCACCGACGAGCAGGTGGCGCTGCGTGACACCACACGACGCTATCTCGCCGAGAAGGCATCGGTTTCCGACCACGTGCGGCCGCTGCTCGACGACCCGAGGGGCATGGACGACGCGGTGTGGCGTGGGCTAGCCGATCTCGGCACCACCGGCCTGCTGGTGCCCGAGGAGCACGGCGGGGCCGGCATGACGATGGTCGAGGCCGGCGTCGTTGCCGAAGAGCTGGGCGCCGGGCTGCATCCGGGGCCCTGGCTGTCGACCGCGGTGGCCGCCACTCGGGCGCTGACCCGGCTCGGCGCCGGCGATGCCGGTGCTGAGTTGTTAAGCGGAATCGCCGACGGCACGACGATCGCGACGGTCTGCTTCCTGGATCGCGCCTCGATGGCCGCCGACCGCCAGGGCAACGACATTGTGCTGCGCGGCGAGGTCGCCGCGGTGCCCGACGCCGCTGCCGCCGACGTCCTGCTGACACTTGCCGACGATTCCGACGGCACCGGACTTTTCGCGGTCGAGCGGTCCAGCGTCTCGATCACACCCGAATCCGGTATCGACCAGACCCGCAAGCAATTCCGCGTCACCTTCGATGGCGCACCCGCGCGACGGCTGACCACGGCCGAACCGGCGGACGTCGCCGCGGTGGTCGACGACGTGCTGATCGCCACCGCCGCCGACGCGCTCGGTGCCGCGCGGGCCATCGCCGACCTAGCGGTCGAATACGCGAAGACGCGAAAGCAATTCGGCCAGGCGATCGGTTCGTTCCAGGCGGTCCAGCACCTGTGCGTCGACATGTATGAGACCGTCGAGCTGGCTCGCAGCGGTGTCATCCATGCGCTGTGGGCCGGCGATGCGGCCGATTCGGATGAGCGGCATCTTGCCGCGCTGCGCGCGAAGGCGTTCTCCGGGCGGCTGGCCACCGTCGGCGACACCGCCATCCAGGTGTTCGGCGGTATCGGCTACACCTGGGAGCACGACGCTCACCTCTACTTCAAGCGCCTGTTGAGCTGGAGCGCGCTGCTGGGTCCGCCCGACCGGTATCTCACGGAACTCGGTGCGCGCCTTGCCAACAGCGGGGCGCGCTGATGGACATCGAGTACCTGCTCACGGCGACGCCGTCGGCGCGCAAGTCTCTCGACCTCGACGCGCCTGTCGACCTCGGCGACATCCGCGAGTGCCTGCGCATCGGCCTGCAGGCAGCCAACGGGTCGAATGCCCAGGCATGGCGGTGGCTGGTGGTGACGGACCCGGACCTGCGCGGCAACATCGCCAAGCTGTACCGCGATGCGTATCTGCTCAGGGTCGGTGGGCAGATGGTGGCCGGCCTCATGCCCGCCGGGACGCCCGAGGCGCGGGTCATGTCGTCGACGGAGTGGCTGGTCGAGAATCTGGCGCGGGTGCCGCTGCTGGTAATCCCTTGCTACGAGCCGTACTTGCCGCGCATCGACGGCGACGAGTCGTTTCACCTCGCCACGCTGTACGGTTCGATCTTCCCGGCGGTCTGGAATTTCCAGCTGGCCCTGCACACCCGCGGATACGGAACCTGCATCACGACCTTGCACCTGCACCGCGAAGACGAAATCCGGGAATTGCTCGGGATCCCGGAAACCTATATCCAGGGATGCCTGCTGCCGGTGGGCCGGCTGCGCGCGGGCCGCACGTTCTCTCCACCCGGGCGGCGACCCGTCGACGAGGTGGTCAGACGCGACGGCTGGGACGGCCCCGCCCTTTAGAATGGGGCTTTCAGCGCTTTGTGCAGCGCATTCGATATGCACAGTCTGATAACCTCTAACAAAGATTTGGTTCGGTTTGAGAGGACGAATGCGTATGATCGCGAATCCGCTGTCATCCGGGTTTGCGAAGCGCTAAACATGGCGAAAGCCGCGTCATTGCGAGCCATTGACACCGCCGATTCGGGGCCCCGTCGCGCCGAGATCCTCGCAACCGCAGCCTCGTTGATCGCGTCTTCGGGATTGCGGACTTCGCTGCAGGAGATCGCCGACGCGGCCGGCATTCTCCCGGGCAGCCTGTACCACCATTTCGAATCCAAAGAAGCGATCCTCGTCGAGTTGATCCGCCGCTACCAGGAAGACCTGGAGCGCATCGGGCGCGAGGCACAAGCACGGCTGGACGAACCCGACTCGCGTCCCATCTCCGAGAAGATCACCGAGTTGAGTGCGGCCATCGCCAACTGTGCCGTCCGGCATCGCGCCGCCCTGCAGATGTCGTTCTACGAGGTGCCCAGCACGGATCCGGAGCTGCTGGCCACCACCCAACAGCAACCGGCGGCGATTCAGCAGGCCATGCTGCAAGCTCTGCGCGCCGGACGGTGGAGCGGTTACATCAAATCCGACATCGACCTTCCGACGTTGGCCGACCGAATCTGCCAGTCGATGCTGCAGGTGGGGCTGGACGTCATGCGCGACAAGGCCTCCGCCGACCAGGTGGCCGGGCTTTTGTGCCGAATCATCTTGCAAGGGTTGGCGTCTCGGCCACCCGGCGACGCCGCGCTGGATCGATCCGCCGCCTTCGCGGCCGCCAGTGCCGTCGTCGAATCGTGGACCGACGACAGCGATGGCGAGGCCAGCGACAAGGCCGCACACGTCCGTGCGGTGGCCCGAAGCGAGTTCGGCCGCAAGGGGTATGAGGTCACCACGATCAGGGACATCGCGTCGGCGGCGGGCCTCGGCACCGGCACCGTCTACCGGGTGATCGGTTCCAAGGACGAACTGCTGGACTCCATCATGCGGTCGTTCGGCCAGAAGGTGGAGGCGGGCTGGGTCAGCGTGCTTCGCTCTGACGCCACGGTGATCGAGAAGCTGGACGCGCTGAGCTGGGTCAACGTCAATGCGCTTGACCAATTCTCCGACGAGTTCAGGATTCAGCTGGCGTGGATGCGGCAGTCGCCGCCGACCACCAACCCCGGGTGGTCGTATCCCACCCGGCTTCGGCAGATGAAATCGCTGCTCTCCGAGGGCATCCGATCCGGCGAAATCCGGATAGATTCCCCGTCGGGCGCGATGCTGGCGCGTTGCGTGATTGGCATCCAGTGGATACCCGAGAACATTCTGCGCGCGATCGGCATCCGCGCATCGTTGCTGCACGCGCGCGACACCGTCTTGCGCGGCGCCGCGGTTCGCGGCAAGTAAGACCGTCTAAATTAGCCTGCCCCCGGTATTGAACCAAATAACTGTTACCCATACAGTTGTGCAAATAGAAGAATCGGATTGTCAGTCACCGAGAAGGGGATTTCCATGAGCATTGTCGATCGGTTGCGCTACGACGGCAAGCGCGCACTCGTCGTAGGCGGTGCGACCGGCATGGGCGCGGCGGCTGCCAAGTCGGCCGGCGAGCTCGGCGCCGAAGTGATCGTGATGGACTACGCGCCGGTGGACTACAAGGTGGCCCAGTCAATCCAGGTCGACCTGCGAGACCCCTCCTCGATCGATGCCGCCCTCGAGCAGATCGAGGGCCCGATCCACGCCGTGTTCTCCGCTGCCGGGGTGGCCGACGGGACGATCGACCTGATGAAGATCAACTTCATCGGCCACCGCCACCTCATCGACCGCCTGCTGGAAAAGAACCAGCTGCCGAACGGCTCGGCGATCTGCTTCATCTCGTCGGTCGCCGGCATGGGCTGGGAGAACGACCTGGACCTGATGCTGGACTTCCTGGCCACGCCGGACTTCGCGGCGGCCCAGGCGTGGTGCGAGGCGCATGAGGCCGAGGGCATCAACCACTACGGCACCAGCAAGAAGGTGATCAACACCTACGTGGCCACCCAGGGCTATCCCCTGGCGAAGAAGGGGATTCGGATCAACGCGATCTGCCCCGGGCCGACCGACACCCCGCTGGCCCAGGCGAACGCGGACCTGTGGCTGTCTTTCGCCCAGGACTACCGGGACGAAACCGGCTGCAAGGTGCACACGCCCGAGCAGATGGGCGACGTGATGGCTTTCCTCAACAGCGAAGCGGCCTGTGGCGTCAGCGGCATCACGCTACTGGTGGACTCCGGCCACACCATGGCCTCGATGACCGGCGCCTATGCGCCCGGCAAGATGATCATCGACATCATCATGGGCAAGGTAAAGCTTTAGCGGGTCGCCCCCAACGAACCCTCACGTCAGTAACGTCGGGGGCATGGCACGGATCATCATCGTCGGCGGCCACGGCAAGGTCGCCCGGCAGCTGGCCCGCATCCTGACCGAACGCGGCGATGAGGTCAGCTCGGTCTTCCGCAACCCCGACCACTCCGACGACGTCGCGGCCACCGGTGCCAAACCGGTCGTCGCCGACATCGAACAGCTGGACACCGACGCGCTGGTTCCGCTGCTGGCCGGGCACGACGCGGTCGTCTTCTCGGCCGGCGCGGGCGGCGGCAACCCGGCGCGGACCTATGCCGTGGACCGGGACGCCGCGATCCGGGTGATCGACGCCGCCGCGCAGGCGGGCGTCAAGCGCTTCGTGATGGTGTCGTACTTCGGCGCGGGACCCGACCACGGTGTGCCGCAAGATGATCCGTTCTTCGCCTACGCCGAGGCCAAGGCTGCCGCGGACACCCACCTACGGGACAGCGACCTGAAGTGGACCGTGTTGGGGCCGGGTCGGCTCACCCTCGATGAACCGACCGGGCGGATCGCGATCGGTGAGGCAAAGGGGCAGGTATCGCGCGCCGACGTCGCCCTCGTGGCCGCCGCCGCACTGGCGGACGACTCGACGATCGGCCGGACCATCGAGTTCAACAATGGCGATACTCCCATCGCCGAAGCCCTGGCGAGCTGACCGTAGTAGGCTGCGCTACGCAACTGGTCTGTCGTCGTCGCGAACTCGCGGCGCCGGCATCGAGCGAAGCACGTTAGTCAGGCTTCGTAAGAGGGAACCCGGTGAGAATCCGGGACTGTCCCGCAGCGGTATGCAGGAACGACCGCCGTCACAAGCACTGGTCCAAAAGAACTGGGACTGGGAAGCGACGGCCACTAGGAACACCAACCGGTGTGCGCCTGCGAGTCCGAAGACCTGCCAGCTGTGCCGGGCGCACCCGCGCCCGGCGGCTCATCGCCTCGTGGAATGGGCGTTAGGCTGCAGCCGTTGCGGTTTGAGTACCTAGTGGGTGCAAACCGCGTCCGGATCGGCTGCACGTCCGCCGGCGGTGACCACCACGCCGAATGAAGGACGAAGAAATATCGTGACCCCCAAAGCTTTTACCGCAACCGTTGTCGGCTCTCCGCGCATCGGCCCGAAGCGGGAACTCAAGCGCGCGACCGAGGGCTACTGGGCAGGCCGTACCAGCCGTGCCGATCTGGAAAACGTCGCCGCCACCCTGCGCCGCGATACCTGGAAGAGTCTGTCGGATGCCGGCCTGGACTCGGTGCCGGTGAACACCTTCTCTTACTACGACCAGGTGCTCGACACCGCGGTCATGCTGGGCGCGCTGCCGGCTCGTGCCACGCAGGTCGCTGACGACCTGGACCGCTACTTCGCCGCCGCGCGCGGCAACTCCGACGTCGCGCCGCTGGAGATGACCAAGTGGTTCGACACCAACTACCACTACATCGTTCCCGAGATCGGGCCCGCGACGAAGTTCGCCCTCAACCCGGACAAGGTGCTCTCCGAGCTGAAAGAGGCTCGAGGTCTTGGCATTCCCGCTCGCCCGGTCGTCATCGGACCGGTCACCTTCCTGCTGCTGAGCAAGGGCGTCGACGGTGGCGGTGCGCCGATCGAGCGGCTGCAGGAGCTGGTGCCGATCTACTCCGAACTGCTATCGCTGCTCGCCGACAACGGCGCGCAGTGGGTGCAGCTCGACGAACCGGCGCTGGTGACTGACATCTCCCCCGACGCGCCGGCACTGGCCGAGGCGGTCTACAACGCGCTGGGCAAAGTGAGCAACCGGCCGGCCATCTACGTCGCCACCTACTTCGGCGACCCCGGAGCCTCGCTGGCCGCGCTCGCCCGCACCCCCGTCGAGGCGATCGGTGTCGACCTGGTGTACGGCGCTAACACCGCGATCGCCGCAGTGCCCGAACTCGCCGGTAAGATCCTGGTCGCGGGTGTCGTCGACGGACGCAACATCTGGCGCACCGACCTGCAAGCGGCGCTCAGCAAGCTGACGTCGCTGCTGGGTTCGGCCGCCAACGTCGCGGTCTCGACGTCTTGCTCCACCCTGCACGTGCCATATTCGCTCGAGCCCGAGACGGGCCTGGATGATGCACTGCGCAGCTGGCTCGCGTTCGGTCAGGAGAAAGTCGCCGAGGTGGTGACGCTGTCTCGGGCACTGCACGAGGGCCGCGAGGCGGTCGAGAAGGACATCGAGGCGTCCAACGCCGCCGTCGCCTCCCGCAAGAAGGACCCGCGGCTGCACAACGACCAGGTCCGGGCCCGTATCGCCGAGATCGTCAAGTCCGGAACGCACCGCGGTGAACCGGCCGCGCGACGCGCCAGCCAGGACGACCGACTGCACCTGCCGCCGCTGCCGACCACGACGATCGGCTCGTTCCCGCAGACCGTCGAGATCCGCAAGGCCCGTGCCGCACTGGTCGCCGGTGAGATCGACGAAGCCGAGTACGACCGCCGGATGAAGCAGGAAATTCTCGACGTCATCAAGCTGCAGGAGCAACTCGGTCTGGACGTGCTGGTGCACGGCGAGCCGGAGCGCAACGACATGGTGCAGTACTTCGCCGAACAGCTGGACGGTTTCTTCGCCACCAAGAACGGCTGGGTGCAGTCCTACGGCAGCCGTTGCGTGCGTCCGCCGGTGCTCTACGGCGACGTCATCCGGCAGCAGCCGATGACGGTGGAGTGGGCCAAGTACGCGCAGTCGCTGACCGACAAGCCGGTCAAGGGCATGCTGACCGGCCCGGTCACGATCCTGGCGTGGTCGTTCGTCCGCGACGACCAGCCGCTGGCCGACACCGCCAACCAGGTGGCGCTGGCGATTCGCGACGAGACCGTGGATCTGCAGGATGCCGGGATCGCGGTCATCCAGGTCGACGAGCCCGCGCTGCGCGAGCTGCTGCCGCTGCGTCGTGCCGATCAGGAGGAGTACCTGAAGTGGGCCGTCGGGTCCTTCCGGCTTGCCACCGCCGGCGTCGCCGACTCGACCCAGATCCACACCCACTTGTGCTACTCGGAATTCGGTGAGGTGATCGGTGCCATCGCCGACCTGGACGCCGACGTCACATCGATCGAGGCGGCCCGTTCGCACATGGAGGTGCTGGACGACCTCAACTCGATCGGCTTCTCCAACAGCGTCGGGCCGGGTGTCTACGACATCCACTCGCCGCGGGTGCCCACCGCCGACGAGATGGCCACGTCACTGCGAGCGGCGCTCAAAGCCGTTCCGCCGGACCGGTTGTGGGTTAACCCCGACTGCGGACTCAAGACCCGCAAGACCGACGAGGTGACCGCGTCGCTGAAGAACATGGTCGCCGCGGCGCGGGAGGTGCGCGCGGGGGCCTAAGTGGCCTCGGGCTCTTGAGCCGGCTCGTTGGCCGGCTCTTGAGCCACCTCTTCGGTTGAGTCCGTTGACTCCGTTGACTCCGTCAGCACCTGGACCGGCACATCGTCGGCCCAGGGCTGGCGGGTCACCATGTCCGCGACCTTGACGATGCCGTGCTCGAACTCGCCGGTCGCCGCATCCACCAAACGATATGCCTGCGTTTGCTTGTGGATCGGCTGCGCGTCGAGCAGGACCACTCGCACCTCGCCGGGCGCGAAATGGCATCGCTCCTGCATCGCGGCGATCAGCTGCTCGTTGTGCATGTGGCCGTCGCCGAAGTTCCAGCCGATGGCGGTGCTGCAGATTCGCTCACCGTCGGTGATGACGTAGTCGTCCTCGTTCTGACCCGCCATGGCGCGGTGCGCCAGCGTGAACAGCGCCCTGCCGTGAGTGTTGAACCCGCGGAACGCATATCCCATGTAGATCGGGATCTGCGCCGCCTCCGGGCTGCCATAGAACCGCTCTAGCTGGGCCTGCGGCATGCTGGCGATCGCCACGATTCCGCGTGAGATCTTGTCGCTGGCCGACGGTTTGACGCACCACAGCGTGGTGTCCCAGTTTCCGGCGTAGTAACGCATCCCCGGCAGGAATGAGACCTTGCGTGGAAACATGTTGCCTATCAACACGATTCCGGCCATGACGACGAACAGGATCGCCACCACCACCGGATGTCTCAGATCGCCCAACCCCAAACGGGCGTGCGCGACGAACAGCGACAAGACCCCGAAGATCATGAAGACGTTCCACTCGAGCGGAACGCCCATGGGGATCGAGACGAGGATTCCAAGGTGGAAGCACACCATCACGACGGCGGCCACCGTGGTCGGCCAGCCGCCGTGGCAGAAGAACAGCGGCAGCGGCACCAGCATCTCGATGGCGGTGCTCAGGTGCGCCAGCCACCGCGACAGCCGCCCGGGCCGCAGATCGTCCGGAAACTTCTCGAAGAAGCGGCGTTTCAGCGACCTGGGCCGGACCAGTGGATTGTTGGACATCATCGTGGAAATCACGAACGGGAAGTGCTTGTTGAGCTTCGATGTCGCCGCGCCCACCCAGATGACCAGGAAGACGACCTTGGACGCGACGATCATGTCGACCCCGCCGAAGAGGAAGGTCACCGCCATCGTGGCGTACACCTCGCCACGGGCGGCCAGGAAGATCACCTTGTCGCGCAGCCCGAGTATGGCCAGGAGTATCAGAACCAGCGCGATCTTCCACCCCGGCAACAGCCCGATTTTGGTGCCCAACTCGGGTATCGGGCCGTCACCATCCGAGATCAGCGCCCCGAGCGTCACGAAAAGCAGCAGCGCGTACAGCAAGACATCGGTCGGGGTGCGCTTGGTGCCCTTGGTCAGCGGCACCCGATTCGGCCACGGTGGCAACCGAATCGTGCCGAACTGCATCCAGTACAGGATCGAGCCCATCGGCGGAAAAAACCGGTTGTTCAGCGGCCCGAAGCCACATCCCAGGCCGACCACCTCGAAGAGCATCGTGTAGAGCACGACCTTCTCGAACACGATCGGCTCCGACCACCACGACCCGACGCCCGTAAATCCGTTGACGCCCTTGGTAGTCAACGCGAACAACCACGCGCCCAGAATGTAAAGCAGGATCTTCACGACATAGAAGAGGTGCAGCGCAACCGGCGTACCGAAGCCGACCTCGGCCCAGTGCTTGGCCATCGGCCGGATCTTTTCGCTGCGAGTGCCCTTATTCCACTCGTCCATGTCGATCTGCGGCAGCTCGGGCTGCAAAAATCCCATGTTGCACAGACTAGAACGCGTTATAAGCGAGCGGGCTTAAGTTCAGGCTAAATATCCTTTGCCTGCGAGTTCCCTGACAGATACCGTGAAATCGAGGCGGCGCGCGCCTGAGGGGATATTCACCATGAGCAGATTTCGGTTTCTGATCGCGGCAGCGATTGCCGTTGCCTCATCGATCGCTTTTGCTCCCGAGGCCGCTACTGCCAGGGCTGACGCACCCACACCCGGCGATGGGTGCACGGTGTTGCATGCAACCACCGACGACACCAACGGCAGGACGATGTGGTGCAACCCCACGATGACAGGCGATCACACTTTGGTCTGGCAGTACGGCGGACCGTCGCCCGCCAATTGACCTGATTCCCAAGTCTCGCAACAGATTTCACTGATAACGATCTTCGGTGCATTCCGCACACCAGAAATCGAGCGGAAATCTCTGCTAACTCGCCACTTCTCGACCCGTCGCGGGAGTACTTTGCTGCTGGGGTGGCACTAGGTGAGGAGCCGGTCGTGTCTGAGGTCGATTTTTGCGTGGTCGGCGCGGGATTCGCGGGCTTGACGGCCGCCATGCGATTGAAACAGGCGGGTCGCTCGGTGGCCTTGCTGGAGGCGCGCGACCGGGTCGGCGGCCGGACGTTCACGCAAACCCGCCCGGACGGGACGTGGATCGACCGCGGCGGCGCGTGGATCGGACCGGGTCAGGACCGGATCTATGCGCTGATGCAGGAATTCGGCGTGCCGGAGTACAAGCAACACAACGACGGCGACGCGATGATGATCGTCGGCGGCAAGAAGCACCGCTACGGCGGCACCATTCCCTGGACGGTGAGCCCGTGGGCGGTCGCCAACCTCGGGATCGGTTTGGCCTCGATCGAGAAGATGTGCAAATCGATTCCGCGCGAAGCGCCTTGGGAGGCGAAGAAGGCCCAGGAGTGGGACCGAATCAGCATCGGGGAATGGATCCACAAGAACACCATGTCCAAAGAGGCCGCCGAAATGCTCGACATGGCTTTTGCCGGCCTCTACACCTCGGCGGCCTCGGAGACGTCCTTGCTGTGGGGGCTGCTGCAGACGGCGTCTGCCGGCGGACTCACATTCGCGATTTCGGGCAAGGGTGGCTCCCAAGACGCCCGCCCGGTCGGCGGGATGGGCGCACTGCACCGCCCGATGGTGGCCGAATTGGGCGACGCGCTGCATCTTTCGCAACCTGTCCGGCAGATCACCCAGGACGACGACGGCGTGACGATCAGCGCGGCCGATCTGACGGTCCGTGCGCGCCGGGTCATTGTCGCGATCCCGCTGGCGATCGCGACGTCGATCGTCTACGAGCCGATGCTGCCGATCGATCGGGAGTTCCTGCACCAGCGCATGCCGAGCGGCGCCGTCATCAAGATCTCGATCGTCTATGACGCGCCGTTTTGGCGTGCCGACGGATTGTCCGGTCAATCGGCCGCGCCGGGCTCCCCCGCCACCCTGACCATCGACGCGTGCACGGATACCGGCGACCCCGGGATCATGTGCGTCATCACGGAGGGACCCGCGGCGCGCCGGCTGGGCAGGCTCACCGCGGACGAACGGAAGTCGGCGATCATCGCCGAGCTGGTCGACCGGTTCGGCGATCAGGCGAGGACGCCCGCCGAGTACCACGAACAGAACTGGACCGTCGAGCGGTATTCCGGTGGCGGGATGATCGGCCACGCCCCGACCGGGGTGCTCACCGAATTCGGCTACACCCTGCGCGAGCCCTGCGGCCGCATCCACTGGGCGGGGACCGAGAGCTCGGCCGTCATGTGCGGCTGGATCGACGGCGCGATCCGTTCCGGCGAGCGCGCCGCGGCCGAGGTGACGGCAGCCGAGACCGCTGCGGTCGGCTGATCAAATCACTTGTGCCACTATGGTTTCAACGTCTCCTTGTCGGAGGGTCGCAGTAGCATTCGAACATGGGTTCGATCGATCGTGCGGAGGTTCGCGAGGATGTCGAGGCGTTGCGTGCGGCGGTGTCTCGATTCGTCGGGCACCCGTACGACTCGCTGACCAACCCGGAGCGGTTGCGACTGCTGGAGGTGCTCGAACACGAGACGCGCCGGCTACAAGTTCCCGGACACCAGTTGATCAATCAGCTCGCCGGGCAGTCCGACCCCGGCGAGCTGGGCGGAAAGCTCCCACACGCGTTGGCCGACCGGTTGCATATCACGCGCGCTGAGGCGAGTGTCAGGATCGCCGACGCCGCCGACCTGGGCCCGCGACGCGCGCTGACCGGCGAGCCCCTGACGCCGCTGTCGCCCGCCACCGCGGCGGCGCAGCGCGATGGGGCGATCGGCGTCGACCACGTGGCGGTGATTCGACGGTTCTTTCACCAGCTCCCCGACTTCGTCGACATCGAGACACGCGAGCAGGCCGAACGGCAGCTCGCGTCGAAGGCCGCCCAGTTTCACCCCGAGCAACTCGCGAAACTGGCCCGCCGCCCGATGGACTGCCTCAACCCCGACGGCAACTTCACCGACGAGGACAGGGTGCGGGCTCGCAGCCTGGTACTCGGCAATCAGCAAGCCGACGGCATGTCGCGACTGACCGGCTGGCTGACCCCGGAAGCCCGCGCCACCCTCGAGGCCGTGTTCGCCAAGCTGGCCTCCCCCGGCATGTGCAATCCCGACGACCTCAACCCCACCGTCGACGGCTCCGCCCCCGAAGAAGCCATCGAGCGCGACGCGCGCAGCCCCGGCCAACGCGGCCACGACGGCCACCACCCCGAGAGGCTGCTGGCGGAAGACGACGAGCCGCAGCTACCCGGCTAGCTGGCTTGCTTGGCGGGCGGCCGGTAGAAGATCGCCAGCTGGCCGATGGCACCGGCCAGACCGAGGACGACCGAGATCAGCAGACCATGCCAACCCGGGAACCAGAGCTTGTCGCCGAAGATGACGTGGTCCAGGCTGAGCTTGCCCGGGCCCAGCGTGGCGACGGCCACGGCGGCGACGGCCAGGACCAGGTTGTATTCCCAGCCTTCCTTGACGATGAAAAAGCCGTTGTGGCGATGCACCGTCCAGGCCGCGACCAGCATCAGCGACACGAAACCGGCCGCCGGTATCGGCGTCAGCAGCCCGGCGGCCAGACCCAGGCCGGCGGCCATTTCCGTGGTCGCAGCGACGGTGGCGTGAAACTTACCCGGCTTCATGCCGATGCTTTCGAACCACCGTGCGGTGCCGGGGATGCGACCGCCGCCGAAGAATTTGTTGTAGCCGTGCGCGGCCAACGTCACGCCCAACGCCAGCCGCAGGATCAGTAACCCAACGTCGTAGGGAGTCATACGTGCAAACCTAGATCATGCGGTTAAGCGGATAACAGGAGCCGCCAAGCCAAGCCGATGCCGGGTCGCTACCTGGCATCTAGACTCTTGCCCGTGAATCGGCGAGCGATCTCAGCCGTGCGGTTTTTGATTGCCGCCCTTTTCGTCCTGACGTCGGCCGCGGGCTGCGGGATTGCCCGAGCTGCCGGCCCGCACACCATCACGCTGACCCTGGTGCGGCACGCCGAGTCTCAGGGCAACGCTTCGGGCTTGATCGATACGTCGGTTCCCGGTCCCGACCTCACCCCGAAGGGGTGGTGTCAGGCGACGACTCAGGCCGGGCAATTGAGCGCCAACCACTATGACGGCGTCTACGCCTCCAACATGGTCCGCACTCAAGAAACGGCCACGCCGACAGCACAGGCGTTGAGCGAGACCGTCGATGTGCTGCCCGGGCTGCGGGAGATCGAGGCCGGCCAATACGAAGGGCAACCCGAGGCCAACGCGAGGGCTTTATTCGCCGCTCCGATGCAGTGGCTGCAGGGCGATCGAAGCGCACGCATTCCGGGTTCCATCGACGGCAACGAATTCGAGTCGCGGTTCAACGACGCCGTCCAGCACATCTACGACACCGGTGAGGTGAATCCGGTCGCGTTCTCGCATGCCGCGGCGATCATGGTGTGGGTCTTGATGAACGTACACAACCCCGACCAGTCGCTGTTGACCAATAAGCCGCTGCCCAACGTCGGCCACGTCGTGGTGAGGGGAAGCCCAACCGATGGGTGGACATTGACGGAATGGGACGCCGACCCGCCGCCGTGCTGACGGGCAGCAAAGGCTCCGAGCGGCTGAGGCTGCTGATTCGTGTGGGAACATAGCGGGCGTTCCGACATCGGCCTTAAAGCGTCAGACGAGCGGCTTTACCAAAGGGGGTGCACCACGGCCCGTACCGAACAATCCGTGGTGTTGCTGGACGGCAGCGCGAGCCACCCACGAAAGCTTGTGGGTAACAAGGGCCACGGCGTCGATGCGATGCACCGGTACAAGCTGCCGGTGCCGCCCGCATTCTGCATCACCACCGAGGTGGGCCTGCGTTATCTCGCCGACCCCGCGGCGACGATGGATTCGATCTGGACCGACGTCCTCGACCGGATGAGTTGGCTGGAAACCGAAGTCGCGCGCACGTTCGGGCGTGGCCCCCGTCCCCTGCTCGTGAGCGTTCGCTCGGGAGCGACACAGTCGATGCCGGGCATGATGGACACGGTGCTGAACGTCGGGATGAACGACGCGGTCGAGCAGGCTCTGGCTGCCGACACCGGCGACCCGGCCTTCGCCCGCGACACCTACCGCCGATTCGCGCGGATGTACGGGCGCATCGTGGGTGGCGGTGACGAGGCGGTCGTGCCCGACGACCCTTACGTGCAACTGCGTGCTTGCATCGAGGCGGTGTTCGCCTCGTGGAATTCACCGCGCGCGGTGGCCTATCGCGAGCACTACGGCATGGACGACCTTCACGGCACCGCAGTGGTGGTACAGGCGATGGCGTTCGGCAATCACGGTCCCAATTCGGGTGCCGGAGCGTTCTTTTCGCGTAATCCAATAACGGGCGACGACGAGCCGTTCGGCGAATGGCTGCCCGGCGGCCAGGGCGACGACGTGGTGTCGGGATCGCTTGACGTGGAACCGATCACGGCCCTGCGCGACGAGCAGCCGTCCGTCTACGACGAACTGATGGGGGCCGCCCGAACCTTGGAGCGGCTTGAGTCTGACATCCAGGAGATCGAGTTCACCGTCGAAGACGGCAAGCTCTGGCTGTTGCAGGCGCGATCGGCCGAGCGTTCGGCACAGGCGGCCGTGCGGTTGGCGCTGCAGCTTCGGCATGAGGGACTCATCGACGATTCCGAGACCCTGCGACGGGTGACCCCGGCACACGTCGAGGCACTGCTACTTCCCGCCCTACAGCCGGAAATACGTTTGGCGGCACCGCTTTTAGCGAGGGGACTACCGGCTTGTCCGGGCGTGGCATCGGGTAAGGCATACACCGATGTCGACGAGGCGCTGCTCGCGGCCGAACGGGGCGAGGCGGTCATCCTGGTCCGCGATCACACCAGGCCCGAAGACGTTTCGGGCATGCTGGCCGCGCAGGGGATCGTCACCGAGGTCGGCGGGGCCGCCAGCCATGCGGCGGTACTCAGCCGAGAGCTGGGCCGGGTAGCCGTGGTGGGCTGCGGTCAAGGCATCACCAAATTGCTGGCCGGCAAGCAGGTCACCGTCGATGGCACCGAAGGTGAAGTGCGCGAAGGCAACTTGAGCTTGTCGGCATGGTCGGAAAATGACACGCCGGAACTGCGTGAGCTGGCCGACATCGCCCGCCGGATCAGCCCCCTGCGTGCACACGCCGGCGGCAAGTACCCGCGGCTCCAGAACACCTCTGCCGCCGCGGTGCGCGCGGCGTTGGAGAGCGGACATACCGATGTCGTTTCCCCCGTCCCGCTGATCGCGATGCTGACCGCGCTTCGCCTGCAAAGGCAGGCCGCATCATGACCGAACTGGCTGTGCTGCAAGCGGTCCGGCTGAAGGGCCGGGTCCGTCCCGCCGACCTCGCCGCGACGTTGGGTTCCGAAATCGGCGACATCACCGCGATCGTCGAGCAGCTGAGCGCGGCGGGCCTGCTGGCCACCGGTGCGACGGTGCAGATCAGCAACAGCGGTCGGGCCGCACTGCAGGAGTTGCTCGCCGAGGAGCGGGCGGGCATCGACCCGGCCGCAATGACCGCCGCCTACCAGGATTTTCGTGCCGTAAACGCCGAATTCAAGTCCCTGGTCACCGATTGGCAGCTCAAGGGCGGCCCGAACGGTACTCCCAACACCCACGATGACGCCGAATACGACGCCGCGGTACTGGCGCGCCTCGGCGACGTGCACGCCAGCGTGGCGCCCATCATCGAAAAGGCTGCGGCGCAGCTTCCCCGGTTGAGCGGCTACGCTACGAAACTGTCTGCGGCGCTTGACAAAGTGAAGGCCGGAGATACCGCCTGGCTGACCCGGCCGCTGATCGACTCCTACCACACGGTGTGGTTCGAGCTGCACGAAGAGCTCATCAACGCCGTCGGCCTCACGCGCGAAGAAGCGGCCAGATCCGGAGACGCGCAGTAGTTACAGCGCCGCGTCGAGCAGCCGAAGATACCCATCGATGCCGACACCCTGGTTGCCGAATGCCGACTCCGCCGCATGCACGCTGATCGCGATGGTGTCGCCGATGCCATGCACCCCGTGGGCGAGGCCCATTGCCGGCGACAACGCCGGGTATCCGGCCGTCAGAAGCACCGGGGCACCACCGAAGTTCAAA
>NZ_JAFAUS010000048.1 GCF_019243155.1 Mycobacterium sp. | reverse complement strand
CGATCGACGGGTGCAGGTCGAAACCGCCGTTGAGGATCAGACACGTTAGCGATGGAAACCCGTCGGCCGCATGGGCACTGGCGACCGCCAGCACGACGTCGGAGCGATCGCCGGGAGTGATCACCGCCATGCCGTCGCGGAGCCGTTCGAGCACATGGTCGGCCGTCATGCCTGCGACCAGAATGCCCAGTGCCTCGCGTCCGGTCAGGCTCGGGTCACCGCTGACCAGTCTCCCGCCCACCGCGTCCTTCAGCTCGTCCGCCGTCGGCGCCAGCAGCAGCGGCTCGTCCGGCAGCACGTAACTGCGCGGGGCGAACTTGCGCAGTGCCTCGGTGACGGCCTCGACTTCCGCTGGCTCGCAACGGTTCGCGACGACCGCCGCCGTGTGGGCGCGCTGCGCCGCCAGCTCGGCCAGACAGACCTCGACGACGCCGGCGACCTCATCGGCGGCGCGACCTTTGGCCCGCACCGTCAGCAGCACGGGTGCGCCGAGGTTGACCGCGATCCTGGCGTTGACCGAAAGCTCGGTCGGGCTGGCGATGTCGGTGTAGTCGCTGCCGACGATCACCACCACGTCACAGTGCTCGGCCATCGCGTGGTAGGCGTCGACGATGTCGGCGATCGCGGCATCGCTGTCGGCGTGCAACTGTTGGTAGGTCACGCCGACACACTGCTCGTAGGTCAGCCCCGCGGTGGTGTGCGCGAGCAGCAGCTCCAGGATGTAGTCGCGGTCCTCGCCGAATCGCGTAATGGGCCGGAACACACCGACTTTGGCGACCGTCGAGGCCAGCCGGTGCAGGACGCCGAGCGCGATCGTCGACTTCCCGGTCTCGGGTTCGGGAGCAGCGATGTAGATTCCGCTGGCGGCGGGCACCTGTCTTTCAGCCCAGCTTCCGCAGCCTGGGCGCCAAGTCCTTCTCGAAGAGCTCCAAGAACCGGCGCTGGTCGTGGCCGGGTGCGTGGAACACCAGATGGTTGAGGCCCCAGTCGACGTAGTCCTTGACCTTGGCGACGGCCTCGTCGGGGTCGGATGACACGATCCAGCGCTTGGCGACCTGCTCGATCGGAAGTTCGTTGGCGGCCTTCTCCATCTCCAGCGGGTCGTGAATGCTGGTCTTCTGTTCGGCCGTCAGCGACAGCGGGGCCCAGAACCGGGTGTTCTCCAGCGCCTTGTCCGGGTCGGTGTCGTAAGAGATCTTGATTTCGATCATCCGGTCGATGTCGTCGGGATTCTTGCCCGCCGCCTCGGCGCCTTCCTTCATGGCGGGAATGAGCTTGTCCTTGTACAACTCCTCGCCCTTGCCGGAAGTGCAGATGAAACCGTCACCGGCACGACCCGCGTACTTGGCCACCTGCGGACCGCCCGCGGCGATGTAGATCGGGATGCCGCCCTCGGGCACGTCATAGATGGAGGCGCCCTTGGTGTGGTAGTACTCGCCCTCGAAGTCGACCCGGTCGCCGAGCCACAGCTCACGCATCAGCCGCACCGATTCGCGCAGGCGCGCGTAGCGCTCCTTGAATTCCGGCCACTCGCCCTCGTATCCGGTGGCGATCTCGTTGAGCGACTCCCCCGTGCCGACGCCGAGGAAGATGCGATCCGGGTAGAGGCAACCCATCGTCGCGAACGCCTGCGCGATGACGGCGGGGTTGTAACGGAAGGTCGGGGTGAGCACCGAGGTCCCCAGCTGGAGCCTCTTGGTGCGCTCGCCGACGGCGGTCATCCAGGCCAGCGAGAACGGAGCGTGTCCGCCCTCATGCCGCCACGGCTGGAAATGGTCGCTGACGGTCGCGCTGTCCATGCCGTGACCTTCGGCGGCAACGGCGAGTTCGACGAGTTCACGCGGTGCGAATTGTTCGGCGGACGCTTTGTATCCGAGTTTCAGTTCAGCCACCAGTTCTTTCTACTCCTAAGGTGTTGGGCATGGCTCATCAGCCGACTCTTGTTCAGATCACCGACACCGTGCACCTCGCGCAAGGCGAGGCCGTCAACTGGACACTGGTCACCGACGACACCGGCGTGCTGTTGATCGACGCCGGATACCCCGGTGACCGCGAAGACGTCCTGGCATCGTTGCGCAAGCTGGGCTACGGCCCGGACGACGTCCGGGCCATCCTGCTGACGCATGCGCACATCGACCACTTGGGCTCGGCGATCTGGTTCGCCGGCGAGCACGGCACTCCGGTGTATTGCCACGCCGATGAAGTGGGGCACGCCAAGCGCGAGTACTTAGAACAGGTTTCGCCGGTCGACATCGTGCTGCGGATCTGGCGGCCGCGGTGGGCGGTGTGGACCGCCCACGTGGTGCGCAGCGGCGGCCTGATCCGCGACGGGATTCCGACCGCCCAGCCGTTGACACCCGAAATCGCGGCGGGACTGCCGGGGCGCCCGGCACCCGTATTCAGCCCCGGCCACACGGGAGGCCACTGCTCGTACCTGGTCGACGGGGTGCTGGTCAGCGGCGACGCGCTGATCACCGGACACCCGCTGATACGTCACGATGGG
>NZ_JAFAUS010000150.1 GCF_019243155.1 Mycobacterium sp. | reverse complement strand
TCGTCGATTTCGCGGACCACGGCGGCGAGTTGTTCCGCCGATGCGCGGCCGTGCGGATCAGAGAGAAGCGAGGGGTGCTGGCGAGCGGACTCCGCTCGCTGATCGGCTCTACGACGCGCCGCTACCCGACCCCGATTAGTGTGCAGTGGAATGACATTGGCTCTGGTTTCACCCGCCACGATACCTACCTGACCCCACCCCACGGAATTGGATTTCGGCTACCCCAGCGCTGGGCTAAGGATATGGCGCGACCTTCCAAGGAGCGTACCCGATCTGGATCGATAATGGGAGACAAGCCGCGGCCGCGCACGTAGTCGTCAAAGGCTTCCGCCGTCGTCCATTTCGGCTGGTAGCCGAGTTCGGACCGCATCCGGCTGGTGTCCATCACACGGCCGTAACTCAAATATTCGAACTGATCGCGACTGATTTCGTTGTAACGGTTAGCACGCCTTAGGGAATCGAGTGCCCAGACTCCAAAACCCGGTACTGGCAAGGGAATTCGACCGGCCCGCCGGATCGCCTGCGACAGCATGATGATGCCGTCGGCGCCGATGTTGAACGTTCCGGCCTTGCCAGCCATCGCCGCACGCTCCAGCGCGCCGAGCGCATCCTGCTCGTGCAGCAACTGCAATCGCGCGTCACGACCGAACATGGTCGGCACCACCGGGCCGGCCAGATACCGCGACAGCGTGGTGTCCATCGCCGGGCCGATCATGTTGGCCAGGCGCAGAATCGTGACGGCGATGTCCGGCCGACGACGCCCCAACCCGCGCGCGTATCCCTCGATGTCGAGGCTGTCCTTGGCAAAACCGCCTCGAAAGGGCCGGCGACTCGTGCTGTCCTCGGTGAACATCACCGGGTCGTGGGCGTTCGAGCCGTAGACCTCTGACGTCGACTTGAGTACCACGCGGCGCACCGAGGGCGCCTTCTGGCAGGCGGCGAACAGCTGCATCGCGCCCATCACGTTGATTTCCTTCAGCGCCGCGGTGCCACCGGACCGCGGCGCGTACGACGCGGCGGCCGCGTGCACCACCGTGTCGACATCGCCATTGCGAATTACCTTGGCAATGAAGGGATTTCGGATGTCCGCACGAACGAACTCGGCGCGCCCCATCCGGCGCAGCATGTCCTTGCTGGGGGCGATCGCGTCGACCGCGATGATGCCGTTGATCATCGGGTTCTGCGCGAGCCGAGCCGTCAGGTAGCCGCCCAGAAACCGGCACGCCCCCGTGACGAGCACAACTTTGGGGTAGTGCACCGTGTTATCTGCGGAGTCGCCCGGTCCGGCGCCTTCCCCGTTCGACGGATCCACCCGAACAGCCTAGCGGCCGGCCGGGACAGCGGCATTACGGCTCATTACGGCCGCAGCGTGTGCTACTTGCCGAGTTTTCTGCGCTGCACCCGGGTGCGACGCAGCAGCTTGCGGTGCTTCTTCTTCGACATGCGCTTGCGCCGCTTCTTGATTACTGAACCCATGAACTCCGCTATCTGACCGTGACCTGCTTAGAAGATTGGACCCGGACACTTTACCCGGCGGGGCGCACGCAACACCAAACCGGCGTCCGTCAACCGCCGCGTAACCGCGAAGCCACACGTTTCCGATCACCCCCGGCGCCGGCGTCGGCTGCCCGATCGCCGGCCCGGTCGGCACCAGCTCAGCCCGCGTCGAAGTACGACGTTTCCAGCATGTCGTGGACCGCCTTGGCGTGCACGCGGAAGGAGCGCCCGACCCGAACCGCGGGCAGCTCACCGTTGTGCACCAACCGATAGACCGTCATCTTGGAGACCCGCATCAACGCGGCCACCTCAGCGACTGTGAGAAATTGCGTCCTGCCCTGCTGGCCATCGACGGAACTGGTGTCCCGCGGCTTACCTGCAGAATCTCGCGCTGATGGCCCGTTCGTAGACGTCATCGCAACCCAATCGTGTCAGGCACGCGCATGCCAGCGGCTTCCCCTCCGCTGGCACTAACACGTGCTTACAAGAGGAGAATAGCGGGACTAATGGGGTTATTGGTACTGGTGGGGGGCAACCAATTCAAAAAACTCGAATTATTCGGATGTAATTCTTAGCTGCTCAGAGCGCGTTTTGGCGGCCTGAACGGCCGCGTCGACGGCGGCCCGCAGCCCGCCTCGTTCGAGTTCCCGCAGTGCAGCGGCGGTGGTGCCGCCCGGCGAGGTGATCGTCGCCCGCAACTGCGTCGCCGTGGCCTCCACCCGCATCCCCGCCGGATCGTCCTGGTTCGCGGCCCGCTCGGAATCCATCCGTTCCAGCAGCATCGCCGCCGACCCGGCCATCGTCTGCGCGGTCAGGTTGGCGGCCACCTGGCGGCTCAGACCCGCCGCCACGCCCGCGTCGACCAACGCCTCGACCAGCAAGAAGAAATACGCCGGGCCCGAACCCGACAGCGCCGTCACGGCGTCCATCTGCGTCTCGGGCACGGTCAGCACCCCGCCGACGGAGTCGAACAGGGCCGAGACCCCCTCGAGCTGCGGCGGGCTGACAAAGCGGCCCTTGGCCAACGCGGTCACCCCGGCGCCGACCAGCGCCGCCGCGTTCGGCATCGCCCGCACCACCGGCGTCCCGGCCGGGAGTTTGGACTCGAAGTAGGTGATCGTGATCCCCGCCGCGACCGTCACGAACACCTGCTCGGCGCTCTCCGCCGTGCCGGCAGCCCGCGCCAGCTCCCCCATCACCGCCTCGACGTCCGCGGGCTTCACCGCGACGACCACGAATGTCGCGTTTTCCACCGCGTCGGCCACCGAAGTGACCCGCACCGAATAGGTGTCGGCCAGATAGTTGGCTCGCTCGGGGACCCGCTCGACTACCGCCAGGTCTTTCGCCTGCCGGCCCGCGCGCAGCAGACCCGACAGCAGTGCCTCCCCGATACTGCCGCCACCGATGATCGCGATTCTTGCCATGCCGGACAGCATCGCAGACCCCGGCTACCCCTGAGCGGCAGGGACCAGCGCCAGCTGGCGGGCCTGCACGACCAGGCGGCCGAGGCTGTCCACCACGATGTGGTCCTCGTCGAACCAGTCGTGCCCGATCTCCACACAGGTCGCGATGATTCGCAGCCAGCCATCGACAGGCAGACCGCGCAGGAAGGCGGTGAGCTGGATCGTGGGGGCCCAGCCGGTCCGTTCCACGGCGAAGGTCACCGGCGCCGACAGATCCCCGCACATGAGGGCGAACAGCGCGTCGGGAGCCACATCGCGGGGGCGCGCCCACATCTGGATCACCGGCGGGCGCCCGTCGACGCTGGGTGCCATGGTCGACAGCACCGGCCGGACGTCGCAGCCCTCGCCCAGGTGCACGAGACCGGCCAACGGGTGGCCGGGGCCGATCGGCTCGATGTCGTCGGGCGGCTCGGGCGCCATCAGGTCCACGACCGGGTTCGCCGACAGCAGGGGCGCCGCGTGGCCGTCAGGTGGAAAGTGTTCCGGCTCACCCAGATTGACCACCGCGTGCACGGCGGTGCGGTCCCCCTGCGTGAGCTCGACGTCGACGACGCTGATCCGCCGGCCCCGCTTCCGGATCGACGTCACCAGCCGCATCTCGCCGGGATCCGGCGCCCACAGGAAGCTCGCCGACACCGCGACCGGTTCCATTCCCGCCTGTCCAACCGCCGCGCGGGCGGCGTTGGCGCACAGCGCCAGCATCGCGCCGCCGTGCACCTTGGGCCCGATGGTCCAGTGCTTGTTCAGCTCGCCTTCAAATACGCCTGAGTCGACCTGCCGCAACGTCATCGCGGTGGTGAATAACGCGTCATCCATGCTCTTTTGGGGTCTCCCGGGTAGTCAGCGCAGCAGATGCGTCCGAGCGAACTGCAGCGATTCGATCAGCATGCTTTCGCGCTCGTTGGCTGAACGCGCGCTGGACGTGGACACCTCCAGGATGACGTGGCCGGCGAAATGGCTCGCGGCCAGCATCTGACACACCTCCACGGTGGGTTGTATGCCGCGTCCCGGCACCAGGTGCTCGTCGGCGGGCAGGCCGTTGCCGTCGCACAGGTGCAGGTGCACCAACCCCGCCCCCATTCGCTCCGCCATGTCCAGCGAGTCCGTGCCGGCGGTCGCCGTGTGCGACAGGTCCAGCGTGTAGTGGGCGTGGTTGCCGTCGAGCGGGTCGTACGACGGCGAGAACGCCGAAATCGCCGGGCCGGGGCCACCGCCGCGGCGGCGCATGCGTTCCAGCGACTGGCCCGCCCCGAAGAACCGGTCCGCCCGGAACGGGAACATGTTCTCCACCGCGATCAACACGTCGCTCGACGCTTCCAGCTCCGCGACCTGCTCGCTGAAGCCCTCCGCATAGCGTCGCTGCCAGCGAAACGGCGGGTGCACGACGACCGTCTGGGCGCCCAGTTGCTCGGCGGCCTGCACGCTGCGGTCGAGTTTGGGGATGGGGTTGGCGCCCCACACGCGCTGCGAGATCAGCAGGCACGGCGCGTGCACGGACAGCACCGGCACCCGGTAGCGCCTCGACAGCTTCTCGATCGCGTCGACGTCCTGGCTGACCGACTCGGCCCACACCATCAGCTCGACTCCGTCGTAGCCGAGCCGCTCCGCGTATTCGAAGGCGGCCTCGGCCCGCAACGGATAGACCGAAGCCGTGGAAAGTCCGACTTTGATGGCTGGGCGCACTGGCTGTAAGTGCCGCTAACCCGACTGCAACGACAGCGCCAGGGGACCCAGGGTGATCAAGGCACCCACCGCTACCGCGATCAACGTGCTGGCGATGTCCTCGGTCTTGCGCACCACGCGGACGCCGACCACCAGGCCGAGGATGACGAGCACCGAGAGCACCAGGGCCACGATGCTGTTCCAGCGCCACAACTGGTCGAACGCCACGAACAGCCCGGCGCCGAACGCGACGGCCAAGATCGACTGGAACACGACCACCGCGCCGCGCCACAGGGCGGCGAACCTGCCGGGCTCGGCGTGGGCGTCGGCACGCTCGGCCGCTGCGTGATCATCCTCGACTTCGTCCGCTCCCGCGGTCAGCGATCGCGCGTCCCCCCGGCCCGTCTCGTCGTCCTCGTCGTGGTCCTCTTCGCCCAGGAAGGAGCGCACGTAGGCGGAGTCGGTCAACCCGGGTTGGGCTTCTCGGACCTCGGAGTCCATGACGTCCACCGGCAGGTCGGCGTAATGGTCCATCGGGTCGAAGCTCATGTCCTCGGCGCCGGATTTCTTCCTGGGCCGTTCGGGCTTCTCGGGGGCGTCGCCGTGGCGCAGCGGCCGCGGGTATTCGCTGCGCTCGGGCCCCGGCGGACGCTTGGGCTGCGGCGGCGACTTGGGCCAGCGCGGTTCGGGCTCCGACCAGTAGGCGCTCTTGGATTGGTCTTTGGTGACCTGGGCCGGCCGCTCGGGGGCGACCGCGGTGGGCTCGGGACGTGTGGGCCGGGGCGGCTCGGCGACCTGGGCGGCGGTGCCGTTGGCAGCGGGTTCGGCCTCTTCCTCGTCGTCGTCACGAATGATCGGGATCTCGCCGGTCAGCTCGGCGACCGTGACCGAATCGCTGTCGCCGCGCCGCCGACGACGGCGACGGGTGACCGCGGGAGCGCCGATGGTCCCGTTCTTAGCCAGCAGTTCGGCCACCGAGATGGGCCGAGTACCCGGGCTCTCGGCCTCGAAGTCTGGTCCGGTCATTTGTCGCCTCTCGATCGGTTGCTGTTCCGATCAACTACCTGACCTACAGCATCGCGCACGGGAGCCTCCATGAGGGCCGTTCCATCGGCTTCGCTGTCGAGTTTTCGCAAGATGAGACCTTCCCGTAATGCCCACGGGCAGATATCCACGGATTCAATCGACAGTGCTCGCATGCTTGCCTCCGCCACCAGGGCGCCCGCCACGATCTGCGGCGCCCGTTCGGCGCTGACTCCTTCCAGTTCTGCCCGGTCAGCGGTCGTCATCCTAGAGATGAAAGATATGAGTTGCCTGAGGCCGTTTGCTGTGAGCGTCCTTTTGACCCGCGGCCCTGCCGCCGACGGCGCAGCTCCGGTGAGCCGTGCCAGCGAGCGAAACGTCTTCGAGGTCGCCACCGCAAGCTCCGGATTACCCGTTTCGAGCACGGTCACGCTGGCCTCGGCCAGCTCGGCGTCCAGCCAGTCCCGCAGCATCGCCACCCGGCGGCGGCCGGGCGGGTCGTCGGGCAGCCATTCGCGGCTCAGCCGCCCGGCGCCCAGCGGCAGCGACAGGGCCACCTCGGGCTCCTCGTCGACCCCGCTGGACATCTCCAGCGAGCCGCCACCGATATCGAGATTGATGATTCGCCCCGCGCTCCACCCGTACCAGCGGCGCACCGCCAGGAAGGTCAGCCTCGACTCGTCGACCCCGCTGAGCACCTGCAATTCGACGCCGGTCTCCTTGCGGACCCGCGCGAGCACGTCGTCGGAGTTCTCGGCGTCGCGCAGCGCGGACGTGGCGAACGCCATCAACTCGGCGCAGCCCGAGCTGTCCGCGATCTTGGCGAACTCGTCGATCGTCGAAATCAGCTTTTCCGCACCTCGCTTGGTGAGCTTGCCCGAGTTGTCGATCGACTCGGCCAGTCGCAGTGTCGCCTTCGTCGAACTCATCGGCGTCGGGTGCCCACCACGGTGGGCATCGACCACCAGCAGATGGACCGTGTTACTACCCACGTCGAGGACACCCAATCGCACGAGAACAACCTAGTCGTTGCGACAACGCGGGTGACGTTGCGACCCGAGTGTCAGGAGGTCAGCGTGCCGGAATCGTCGTCTAACGTGGATACGTGACGAATTCACACCCGGAGTCGGGACGCGAAGTCGAATTGGACTTCGCCCGTGAGTGGGTGGAGTTCTACGACCCGGACAATCCCGAGCACCTGATCGCGGCCGACCTCACCTGGTTGCTGTCGCGTTGGACGTGCGTATTCGGCACTCCGGCCTGCCACGGCACGGTGGAGGGCCGACCCGATGACGGCTGCTGCTCGCACGGGGCGTTCCTGTCCGACGACGACGACCGCGCCCGGCTGGACGACGCCGTCAAGCACCTGACCGACGAGGACTGGCAGTTCCGCGAAAAGGGCTTGGGCCGCAAGGGATACCTGGAACTCGACGAGCACGACGGGCAACCGCAATACCGCACCCGCAAACACAAGGACGCCTGTATCTTCCTGAACCGCCCGGGCTTTCCCGGCGGCACCGGATGCGCGCTGCACAGCAAGGCCCTCAAGCTGGGCGTGCCGCCCCTGACGATGAAACCCGACGTCTGCTGGCAGTTGCCGCTGCGGCGCAGCCAGGAGTGGGTGACGCGGCCCGACGGCACCGAGATCCTGAAAACCACGCTCACCGAATACGATCGCCGCGGCTGGGGTTCCGGCGGCGCGGACCTGCACTGGTACTGCACCGGCGACCCCGGCGCCCATGTCGGCGCCACGCAGGTGTGGGAGAGCATGGCCGACGAACTCACCGAGTTGCTGGGCGCCAAGGCCTATGCGGAACTGGCCGCAATGTGCAAGCGGCGCAGCAAGTTAGGGCTCATCGCGGTGCACCCCGCGACTCGCATCGCCGAGTAGCCCGTCGTTTTGTGCTAAGAACGATGAGTGCCGGTCCCCGACTTCATCGTTGAGCTTCGTCGCGCCATAGGCAACGCACCGTTGTGGCTGCCCGGCGTCACCGCTGTGACGATCCACGACCGAAAAGTGTTGCTGGTCAAGCGCTCTGACAACGGCGCGTGGACGGCCGTGACGGGGATCGTCGAGCCGGGCGAGAACCCGGCGGACTGCGCCGCCCGCGAGGTGAGCGAGGAGACCGGGGTCAGCGCGCGCGCCGCCAGGCTCGTCTGGGTACACGTCACCCGACCGACCGTGCACGCCAACGGCGATCGGGCGCAGTACCTCGATCACGTGTTTCGAATGCAGTGGCTATCCGGCGAGCCGTTCCCCGCCGACGACGAGAGCACCGACGCGGCGTGGTTCGACCTCGATGAGTTGCCGCCGATGACGGACGACATGCGTCGGCGTATCACGTTGAGCGCCAACGGCGGTGACCGGACTGTCTTTGATACCGACAGCCCGCCGGCCGATACCCCGGGCTAGCCCTCGAGCTTGTAACCCAGCCCGCGCACCGTGACCAGGTGCACCGGGTTGGCGGGGTCGGCCTCGATCTTGGACCGCAGGCGCTTGACGTGAACGTCGAGCGTCTTGGTGTCGCCGACGTAGTCGGCGCCCCACACCCGATCGATCAACTGCCCACGGGTCAGCACCCGGCCGCTGTTGCGCATCAGGTACTCGAGCAGGTCAAACTCCTTGAGCGGCAAGGTGATTGTGTCACCGTTGACCGATACGACGTGGCGTTCGACATCCATCCGCACCGGTCCGGACTCCAGCACGCCGTCGCTGATCTCGGAGTCGTCGTCACCGCCGCGACGCAGCACCGCCCGGATCCGGGCGATCAGCTCACGCGCCGAATAAGGCTTGGTCACATAGTCATCCGCGCCGAGCTCGAGCCCGACGACCTTGTCGATCTCGCTGTCCCGAGCGGTCACCATGATCACCGGCACGCTGGAACGGGAACGCAGCTGCTTGCACACGTCCGTGCCGGACATACCCGGCAGCATCAAATCGAGCAGCACGATGTCGGCGCCGCCACGGTCGAACTCGGCAAGCGCGGCCGACCCATCGGTCACCACCGTGGCCTCAAAGCCTTCCTTGCGGAGCAGGAAGGCCAAAGGATCGGCCAGCGACTCCTCGTCCTCCACGATCAGCACACTGGTCATGAGCGCCATTCCTCATTGCTGCGCTCTGCATCGTCATACGCGCGGGTCATCGACTTAGTTCTTCCTCTCGTTGTGAGCGGTTGGGCCGCACCTCGCGGCCCGCGGCGTGCTCGGATTGCTCATCGCCGCTTTGATAGGGCGGCATGGCCGCCGGGATTGACAGCGTGAACGTCGATCCGGTTCCGGGCTTGCTCCACACGCCGATGCTGCCGTTGTGGTTGGCCGCGACGTGCTTGACGATGGCCAGGCCCAGCCCGCTACCCCCGGTGGCGCGCGAACGCGCCTTGTCCCCTCGGAAAAATCGCTCGAAGACCCGCTCCTGGTCTTCCAGGGCAATCCCGATGCCGCGGTCGGTGACGGCGATCTCGATGTTGTCACCGCGGCGGCGACGGCTGATCGACACCGGCGAACCCGGCGGCGAATAGGCGATCGCGTTGGAGACCAGGTTGGCCAAAGCGGTCACCAGCAGCGTCTCGTCGCCCAATACCCGCAGACCGCTCGGAGTGTCGGTGCGAACCTCGATATCGGCGTTGTCGGCGGCCACCTTGTGACGCGAAATCGCTTCGGACACAACGGTATCGACTTCGACATCGGTCACGTTGGGCAACCGCTCGGCACCCTGCAGTCGCGACAGCTCGATCAGCTCGGCGACCATGTCCCCCAGCCGGTTGGCTTCAACGAGCACCTTTTCGGCGAACCGGCGCACGGTTTCGGAATCGTCGGCCGAGGCAAGCAGGGCCTCGGCGAGCAGCGCCATGGCGCCGACCGGGGTTTTGAGTTCGTGGCTGACGTTGGCCACGAAGTCGCGCCGAGTGGCCTCCATGCGCGCGTAGTCGGACTGATCGTGGGCGAAGACCACCGCGAACCGGCGGTCCTCCTCGCTCAGCAGCCGAGCCTGTCCGTGTACCGACAGCCCGGACCGGCCCCCCGCGCGTTTGGCCGGCCGCAGGTCGAATTCGACGTCGAGTCCGCCGAGTGCCTGCTGTGCCGCCTCCCAGGCCTGGTCGTCGAGCTGGCGGTCGCGGACCAGACCCAGCTCCTTGGCGCGATCGTTGAGGTATACGACGTCGCGATGGGAATCGACCACGGCGGTGGCAAGCGGCATGAGCGCGACGATGCGTTGCAGCATCTGCGCGACGGTGATTCCGGTCCATTCCGCGCTCACGCGCTGGCGCCGCTGGGCGGACCGGGAGGACAGACGGGCCCCGACCGCCACACCGACGCCCAGCCCCAGAACGGACAAGACCCCGGCCAGTAACAGCGCCGAGAACACAGTCACATAGAAAATCCTACAAATCTTTCTTAACGCTGCCCTAGCGGAGCGAGGCCAAAATCGGACAAGTCACATCCTGCGCCACAGGTGTTCCGCCCTCGTTCACGCGATGTTTGATCAACAGGCCTATTAGACACCCAACAGGCCGATTAGCGACGTCACCCGCGCCCCTGGCCGGCAACCGCCGCGGCGCCGGCCGCGGCCGCCTCCGGGTCGAGATAGGTGCCGCCCGGCACCACCGGTCGCAAATCCGCGTCCAGTTCGTACCGCAGCGGAATACCGGTCGGAATGTTCAGCGAGACGATGTCCTCGTCGGACATTTGGTCCAGGTATTTGACCAGGGCCCGCAACGAATTGCCGTGGGCGACCATCAACACGGTCTTGCCGCTGCGCAGATCCGGAACGATGACGTCGGTGAAGTACGGCAGGAAGCGGACCACCACGTCGGCGAGGCACTCGGTGAGCGGACCGCCGCTGATATCCGCGTAGCGCGGGTCGGTGTCCTGGCTGTACTTGCTGCCCTTCTCGATCGGCGGAGGCGGCGTGTCGTAGCTGCGTCGCCAGGCCATGAACTGTTCTTCGCCGTAGCGTTCCTTGGTCTCGGCCTTGTCCAGGCCCTGCAGCGCCCCGTAGTGCCGTTCGTTGAGCCGCCAACTGCGCCGCACCGGAATCCACAACCGATCAGCGGCGTCCAGCGCCAGGTCGGCGGTGGTGATCGCCCGGCGCAGCAGCGACGTGTAGAGGACGTCGGGCAGCAGGTCGTGTTCGATTAGCAGCTCGCCGCTGCGCACTGCCTCGGCCCGGCCCTTGTCGGTCAGCCCGACGTCCACCCATCCGGTGAAGAGGTTGAGGGCATTCCAGTCGCTTTCGCCGTGGCGCAGCAGCACCAACGTCGCAGTGTCTCCCATGCCGCTCAGTCTCTCACGCAGCTATTCGTCGTCGTCTTCGTCGATTAGGTGGGCGAACGCCTCCAGGTTCTTCAACGACTCACCGCGAGACACCCGCCAGTCCCATTCCTTCTGGATCGACGAGCGAAAACCCAACTCGAGCAACGTATTAAAGTCCGAATCCACCGCTTCGAGCACCTGTCCCAGCACGCGGTCGAGCTCGTCGGCGTCGACCGACCCCAGCGACATCCGGCCCACCAGGTAGATGTCGCCGACGTTGTCCAGCGTGTAGGCGACACCGTAGAGCCGGCGATTGCGCTTGAGCAGAAAGCGGTACACGCCTTCGTGGTTCTCGTCGGGTTTGCGGCACACGAAAGCCTCGATGCGCACCGAATGCTCGCCGATGCTCAAAATGGTGTTCGTCTTGAGCTTGCGCTCGCCGGGCAGTTCCACCACCAACCCGGACTGTCCGCCATGTGCCCCAGCGTGTTTCGAGTAGGTCAGCTCGCTGGCTTGCAGGGCATCCTCGATGACTTGCTCGACTGTCGAGGCGCTCATGCGCCCACTCCCCTGCGCTCGGCGGTGTACTCCCTGATCGCGCGCCGATAGCTGGCCAGCAGCGCGTCGGTGGTGTTCTCCCAGGAGAACGTGGCCGCGTGCGCGGCGGCCGCGCGGCCCATCGCCTCCGCGCGCGGCGCGGGCAGTCGCAGCATCCCGTCGAGGGCGTCTGCCCACCGGTCGACCTCGTGCCCGGCCACCAACGTGCCCGTGACGCCGTCGCGCACGGCCACCGGAAGCCCGCCGACGGCGGCCGCCACCACCGGCGTGCCACACGCCTGCGCCTCGACGGCCACCAGGCCGAACGACTCCGAATAGCTCGGCACGGCGACCAGGCTGGCAGCCTGGAACAGCGTGGCCAGATTCGCACGGGACTGCGGGGGCAGGAACGTCACCCGGTCGCTGATGCCGAGTTCGTCGGCCAGCCGGGCCAATCCGTCCGGCGAGGACAGACCGCTGCCCGACGGGCCGCCGGCCACCACGATGCGGACCCCCGGCAGTTTCGCGGCGGCGCGCAGCACGATGTCGGGCGCCTTCAGCGGCTGAATGCGCCCCACGAACGCCACCAGGTCGCCGTCGAGCGGAAGCCCGAGCGCGGCGCGGGCCGCCCGCCGGTCACCGGGGCGGAACACCTCGAGGTCGACGCCCGGGTGGACCACGTCGATCCTCGCGGGATCGGCATGGTGTATCAAAATCAGTTGCGACGCTTCGTCATCGGTGTTGACGATCAGCCGGTCGGCCTCCTCGACGACCTGCTGCTCCCCCACCGTGCGCAACGGCGGTTCGGGCGCGTCGCCGTCGGCCAGGGCGGCGTTCTTGACCGCGGCCAACGTGTGCGCGGTGTGCACCAGCGGCACCGCCCAGCGGTCGCGGGCCAGCCAGCCGACCTGCCCGGACAACCAGTAGTGCGAGTGCACGATGTCGTAGTAGCCGGGTTCGTGCGATGCCTCGGCGCGCAGCACCCCGGCCGCAAACGCACACAGCTGAGTGGGCAGGTCGTACTTGTCCAGGCCCTCGAACGGCCCCGCCACGACGTTGCGCACCAGCACCCCGGGCGCCACCCGCGCCAACGGCGGATCGGCGGACGCGGTGGCCCGGGTGAAAATCTCCACCTCGATGCCCCGCTTTGCCAGATGTAGCGCGGTTTGCAGCACATAGACGTTCATGCCGCCCGCGTCGCCGGTGCCCGGTTGAGCGAGCGGTGAGGTGTGCACCGCCAACACTGCGACCCGGCGGGGTTGATTCAGCCGGTAAACATCCCGGGATGCCTCCCGGGAAAATTCGTTGTGCCGCACTCTGTCATCTTTACAGGACGGTCCGTGAGCCGGACCAAGCGCGCAGGACACAGGCGTTCCGCTAGGCGGAAGACTCATCGCTTTCGACGTCACGCAGGCGGGCGTCCAGCGCACCCGCGCGCCGCATCGCGCCCAGCGGGTCGGCGTACAAGCCGCCCAGCGACACAGTCCCCGCGCCGGCCTCCTGCACCCGGTTGCCGAACACGGTCACCCGAATGTCGCGCGGCGCCAGCACGGAGCGTGCGGCGAACGCCGCCTCCACGTGCTCCATCGCCTCGGGGTACTCGGTGAAAGCCTGGCCACCGACCACGAGCTCGTCGGGGTTGAGCATGTCGCGCAGCAGGGCCACCGCCTCACCGAGGACGCGCCCGCGCTCGGCGAGCAGGTCCTTGGCCTGCTGGTTGCCCGCCCGCGCCACCCGCAACAGGTCGGTCGTGCCGGCCGCCGAGGCCTTGGCCTGGCCGGTGGGTGCGAACGGCAGGATGCGCAGCCGCCGGGCCGCGGCCACCACCGCCTCGTCGCTGACGGTCGATTCCAATTGCCCTGTGCCGCCGAGCAATTCGGAGTAGGCGGGTAGGCTCGCAATGGTGCCGGGGCCGCTGGCCGGGCAGTGCACCCGCCCGCCGATCACCAGCGCGTAGCCGACGGTCTCGCGGGCGTAGACGTAGAGGCTGGTCGGCGAGCTGGGCAGAAACCGCCGCATGCCGAGCAGCAGTTCGGCGCCGGCCATGGCGTCGACGTGTGAGGCTACCGACACCGGCAGGCCCAGCGCATCGGCCAGCACGTTCCCGACCGGTGCCTGCCGCCAGCCCAGCCGCGGGTGGTCGACGTTGCCGGTGGCGCTGTCGACGGTGCCACCGATCGCGACTCCGACCCACAGTGGGCGGCGCCGATGCCAACGCCTCAGGTACCGGCTGGCGCTGTCGGCCAGCGACGCCAGCGCGGGCCCGGCCGGGCTCAGCGGCGTCGGCGTCTCGACCGTGTCGAGCGTGCGGCCGAACAGGTCGGTGGCCACGATGCTGGTGGTTCGCGCACCGATGTGGATGCCCAGCGTCACGAACGGTTCGTGGTTGACCTCGACCGGAACGCGCGGGCGGCCGATCGCCCCCGCGACGGCCAGGTCGGCGCGCTCGCGCAGCAGGCCTGCGTCGAGCAGCGCGATCACCTGGCGGTTGACCGTCGCGATGCTCAGCGAAGTGACCCCGGCGATGACGTCACGGCCGACGGGGCCGCGCAACCGGACCGCGCGGAAGACGGATGCCGCCGCCGATTCGGGGATGTGCAGTGCCGGCGCCACGATCTGGCGGCGTACCGGACGGTGCCCTGTGTGACCGGGTAGCCGGTTGGGCGAATGATGTGTGAGGGTATTCGAGCGCACGTGCGTCCTTTGTCCGAGTTTTAACGGCCGGTCTTCGGCCAGTCCTGAATGGGGTCAGGAGCGGCAAAGTGCGCAGCAACAACACGCACCCGCCGCGCAAAGACACGCGGTGGTCGTGGTGTTGAACAGGGCGCTGTGGAGCACGTCGAAAAATTTACCACGTTTATTAAGGTTGCTTCGATGGCTAGATCTATCAGGAATGATGAGCGGGTAGCGGTCGTCACCGGCGCAAGCTCCGGAATTGGCGAGGCGACAGCCCGAATTCTTGCTGCGCAAGGGTTCCACGTCGTTGCCGTGGCGCGCCGGGCGGAGCGGATCGAGGCCCTCGCCGACGAGGTCGGCGGGACCGCAGTTGTGGCCGATGTCACAGACGACGCGGCTATCGAGAGCCTCGCCGGCAAACTGAACCGCGTCGACGTATTGGTCAACAACGCCGGCGGCGCCCGCGGGCTCGCGCCGGTGGCCGACTCGGATCTCGAGCACTGGCGCTGGATGTGGGAGACCAACGTGCTGGGCACGCTGCGGGTCACACGCGCGCTGCTGCCCAAGCTGATCGATTCCGGCGACGGCCTGATCGTTACGGTGACTTCCGTTGCCGCACTTGAGGTTTACGACAAGGGCGCGGGTTACACCGCGGCCAAACACGCGCAGGGGGCGTTGCACCGCACGTTGCGCGGCGAGCTGCTCGGGAAGCCGGTGCGGCTCACCGAGATCGCACCGGGTGCGGTCGAGACCGAATTCTCGCTGGTCCGCTTCGACGGCGACCAGGAACGCGCCGATTCCGTCTACACCGGCATCACGCCGTTGGTGGCGGCCGACGTCGCCGAGGTGATCGGGTTCGTGGCCTCGCGGCCGTCCCACGTGGACCTCGACCTGATCGTCATGAAGCCCCGCGATCAGGCCACGACCAGCAGGTTTAACCGCCAGGGCTAGACGACGAGGTGGTGGGGCTCGTAGTCGTGGTCCCGCTGGAGGTGGTCGTCGTCGGCGTGCCCGACAGGGTCGGCGCATCCGACGGCGTGACCGGTGCCGTGACAGGGATCTGCGACGCGGGCGCGTGCGCCGTCGGGGGAGGTAGCGCCGACATCGCGACCCAGGTGTCCCAGTCCACGGCCCAGTCCCAGATGTCGCCGTCGGAGTAGGACAGCTGGATCGAGCTGCCGGTCACCTCGACCGGGTCGCCGTAGATCGCCGTGCTGTAGTACTGCTCAGCGTCGCCGGTGGACAGGTTGATGCAGCCGTTGGTGACGTTGCTGTTGCCCTGCGCGCCCGCGCTGGACGGGTTGGCGTGGATGAACTCGCCGTTGTTGGAGATCCGCACAGCCCACCGTTCGTGGGCGTTGGTGTAGCCGGCGGCCGGGTTGGACATGTAGAAGTCGGAGTACTTCTCGGTGACGACGTGAATGCCGTTTCGGGTGACGTTGCGCGCCTTGTCGGCCTCCCCGTAGCTGCACGCGAAGTCCATGATGACGCCCTCGTCGCGGAGCACCTGGATGCGATGCGAGGAAACCTCGGCCCTGACGACCTGCTTGCGCCCGATCTGGATCTTCAGCGACATGTCCTGAGCGCCGTAGGCGCCCTCGCCGAACGGCAGCCCGTAGAACTTGGCGTCGACGTTGACCGTGGTGCCCGCGGGGTAGTACTCGCGGGACCGGTAGTGGATCCGGGCGCCCTTCGCTTCGTCGGGCAGCCAGGCCCAGCTGCCCTCGACGGGCGGCTCAGTGGTGATCGAGATGGCCTTCTCGACGGCGGCCTTATCGCTGATCGGCGCGTCGAACTGGATGATGATCGGCGCCGCCACGCCGACGGTCTGGCCGTCGGCCAGCTGGAATCCACCGTCGATCTTCTTGGTGGTCGAAACCGTGCTGAACTTGCCCGCGACCGGGATCGCCTTGCCGTCGTGCCCTACAGCCGAGCCGCTCCAGGTATAGGTGGTCTCGTAGCCCAGCGGCTCGGTCGTCGTGTAGACGGTGCGGTCCTGGTTGAAGGCCCCCGCGACGGGCTTGCCCGACGAGTTGGTCAGCGTGACGTGCTGGAACCAGCCGTCGCTGACCTCGACGCTGATCGGAGCG
>NZ_JAFAUS010000314.1 GCF_019243155.1 Mycobacterium sp. | reverse complement strand
AGTGAACATCGGTGCCCCAGCGAGCAATTAAGCAGCCGACGCCGACTGCGGCGGCGCGTCGGCCCCGTGGCGCGCCGCGCCGGCTTCTGCTCGACGCCGCCCGGGCACTGTTCGCCCGGCAGGACTATCGCAGCACCACCACGCGCGAGATCGCCCAGGCCGCGGGCGTCACCGAACACCTCCTGTTTCGTAACTTCGGTTCGAAGGCGGCGCTGTTCCGCGAGGCGCTTGTCGTGCCTTTTGTGAGCTTCGTCGACGATTTTGGCCAAACCTGGCAGTCGGTGGTTCCCGAGGAGACCGACGAGCAAGAACTGACTCGGCTTTTCGTATCGCGGCTCTACGACGTCTTCGTCGAACACCAAGGTCTGCTTCTCACGCTGATGGCATCCGAGGCCTTGAGCGACGAGGAGCAAGCCGATGCCGGCATCGCCGAGATCCGCAGGGCGATAACGGTACTCGGGCAAATCAGTGTCGAAGGAATGAAGTTGCGGGGACTGCGATCGGATCATCCCGACCTACCGGCCCACTCGACTGTGTCGATGATTGCCGGGATGGCCGCTCTGCGTTCGACCTACTTCGGAAGCAACCAACCGCCGCGGGAGGTGATCGTTGAGGAACTCGTTCAGGCACTCCTGCATGGCTTCTTGCACCGTAACGACTAACTGCTGCTTAGGGATCTAACAATGACAAGCGCCAACGCCGTCGAATTGTATTACGACCCATTCGATGTCGATATCGACTCGAACCCGTACCCGGTTTGGAAGCGCATGCGCGAAGAGGCGCCGCTGTACTACAACGACAAGTACAACTTCTACGCGCTGAGTCGCTATGACGACGTGGCCCGTGAATTGCACAACTGGGAGACCTATCGATCCGGCCGCGGCACCACCGCCGACATCTTGTTCGCCAACATCGAAGTGCCACCGGGCATTCTGCTCTTCGAGGACCCACCGCTGCACGATCTGCACCGCAAGCTACTGTCCCGGGTCTTCACGCCCCGGCGCATGCTGGCGGTCGAGTCATTGGTGCGGGGATTCTGCGTGCGCGAGCTCGACCCGCTGATCGGCGAGAAGGGATTCGACTTCATCGCGGACCTTGGCGCCATGATGCCCATGCGGACCATCGGATACCTGTTGGGCATCCCCGAAGACGATCAAGAGAAGATCCGGGACCGCAGCGTCGCCAACATCGAAATGGCCAAGGGCAGCGACCCCGCTGCGGTCGATGCGGATATTTTCGCCAACACCATCGCGCTGTTCGCCGAGTACATCGAGTGGCGGGCCGATCATCCGTCCGACGACCTGATGACCGAACTGTTGCGTGCCGAGATCGATGAGCCCGACGGCACGCGGCGGCCGCTGTCCAGGACCGAGGTGCTGTCCTACACCGCGATGATCGCCGGTGCCGGCAATGAAACCACCGCCCGCTTAATCGGTTTCATGGGACAGCTGTTGTCGGATCACCCGGATCAACGCCGCGAACTGGCTGTCGACCCGTCGCTGATTCCGGATGCGATCGAGGAGACACTTCGGTACGAGCCGCCGTCGCCGGTCCAGGCGCGCTACGTCGCCCGGGACGCCGACCTTTATGGTCGCGTGGTGCCCGAAGGGTCATTCATGTTGCTGCTCAACGCATCCGCCAATCGCGACGAGGAGCATTTCGACGATCCGGACCGCTACGACATTCACCGCAAGGTTGGCCACCTCAGCTTCGGGCAGGGCCTGCACTTCTGCCTCGGTTCGGCGCTGGCCCGGTTGGAGGCGCGGGTGGCCTTCGAGGAGGTCCTCAAACGCTGGCCCGACTGGGAAGTCGACTTCGCCAACGCCAAGCGGGCACACACCGCCAGTGTGCGCGGGTGGGCGCGGTTACCGGTCGTCACCGGCTGAGACCCGGATGCTCGAATGTGCGGCCAGCCGCACATTCGGCGCGACTAGGGAGTGCTCTCGTCCACCAACACCGCGCCGTCGGGCTGGTTTCCGAGCGTCTGCAACGGAATCTGCTCGCCGCGCACCGTCAGGCGAACGATCTCGGCTAGCTGCTTCGGGGCGTCGCACTGCAGATAATGATCGGCGTTGGGCACCACCCAGTAGCGGTTACGCCCGGGCTTGTTCTTCAGATACGCCTGCCATACGTGGTTGGGGACCCGCAGCGGGGAGACATTGTCGTGTAGTCCCCACACCACCGTGGTGTTGACATCGCTCGCGGAAAGCGCTTCCAGCCAACCCGTTTCGTCCGCGGCGCGCTCATGCAGATATTGGATGGTGTCCGGCAGCACGCGGATTCCGTCGTTGTGGGCGAAGCATTTGGCCATTGCGGCGATTTCGGGATCTTCCAGCGTGCGCCGCGGCATGAAAGTGCTGGCTCCCATGCCGGCCGCCAGCATTTCCGGCGTCGCGGCCGCAGCGGTAGCGCGTCCCGTTGCGGAGTCGAGCAGCGCGGTCTGGAACGCGGTGAGATTGGAGAGCGGAAGGTAGATGTTGGCGTTGGTCAAGATGAGGTCGAGCGGTTGCGCCGACTGGTCTTGTGCGGCCAGCATGCCCAGCGAGATCATGCCGACGCTGCTCCCGCGGTCGTGGGTGAGCATCCGGTAGTCGGACAGCTTCCATGCCTGCGTGATCGCGTAGACGAGCAGTCGCGCGTCGTCGTAGAGCGAATACACATAGGGCTCGGACGGCTTGTCGGACAATCCATAGCCAGGGAAGTCCAGCAGGTAGATGTCGAACTCCGAACTCAGCTCGGCCGCCAGGGCGAAATAGTCGATGCTCGACGTCGGGAAACCGTGCACGAGCAACAATGCCGGCGCCCCGGGTGTGCCGCAGCGGCGACTGAAGATGGTGACCTCTTTGGAATCGTTGGCGGCAGTTGTCGACCGCCAGCGCATTTCCGCGCCGCCGCTTTGCCATTCCGCGAAGATGTCCATTGGATTCACGGGCAGGTTACGTGGACGCCGAATGTGACCTGCCGCATTACGCTTTCACCCGGAGTCGTCGCCTGGCCCGTCCCGGTCACCGTGTAGCTCTTGCCGTCTTTGGTTGCCTGAACCTGGGTCGGCGACTTGGTCGCCTGATAGGGCAACTGATATTGGTCGTTTCCGATCTTCAGCGAAATCGCGAAGCCGTCGACTGTGGGCGGCTTTTCATCGGACACGGCCAGTGACACCGATGCCGAATCGTCGTGAACGTTGATGCGCGTGGTGAGGTCGCCCGACTCGGGAGGCGACGCGCTCGGTTGTGCCGCCGAGTTGATGCAGTCGACTCCGGCGATCATCGTGTGCTTGTTTCCGTCAATCATCACGGTTGTGCTGAAAGCAACCGGATTTGAGCTCGAGGTGGCCGCGGGGCGGCTTCCGTTGCTCGAACAACCGGATAGACCAGCCGTCAATGTGACCACGGCGGCCCCGACAGCCGCGAGAACCATCGGCCGCCCTAGGCGGCAGCAACTCCGGTTCGCCATCTCACCCCTCCCTCATCAGAGCGTCACGAGGACTATAGGGCTCCTTCATTTCCGGAAGGTCTCACGTCTCTGGCCCTGAGTCAACCGCGGCGCTACAGGTCAGGGCCACGTTTCCCAACTGATCATGCTCCGCAACGGCCCGACGAATACGGGCCGAACGGCGCCCGAACGCCACCGCTGCTCGAGGATGGGAGCTAGGGCGTCGGTGGTGGCCAGCGGGTCGTCGTCCAGGTAAATGACGGAGATGTACTGGGGGTCCGTCCGCCAGCCACCGGGAAGATGGCTCCATCCGGTGCTTGTCCCGAATGTCCATGCGCCCGCGGTGCCGGGCACGGCAAGCAATTCGGGATAGTGCTTGGCGTGCAGCCATTGCAGCCAGTCGTTCGGACGAGCATCGGTCGCCTCTTCAACGATCAGCACTACACCGCGGTGCGGGCGGAACGGCACTACCTCGGCCGATATCTGTGCGGCCGGGGAGGACTGCCACTGCAGCAGCCGCAGGCCGGCCACCTGCAGCGACGGCCGGATGACGGGGAAGCGGCCGTTCTCGCGCAGCGCGCGGCCGAGCGCGACGAATTCGTCGAAGGTTTCCTCGACCGGATCGCCGACCAGGTAGTGCACCACGTTGCCGATTTCGCCCAGGGGTCCTTGGGCTGCCAGACGGCGGTCGAGGTAGTCACCGTCGGCGATCCAGCGCAGGCCGCACACGATGCCGGGAATTTGGTATTGCTCCGGCATGTGATCCAGCAAATGCCAACGCAGATAGCTGCCGTCGTCATCGGCCACCGGGGTGAGGCTGAAAATGCCCGCCTTTACGCGACAGTTGCTCATCCCTGCATGAAACCTCCGGCGTCGACGGGGATCGATTGGCCAGTGATGGTTCGGCTTTCGTCGCCGGCCAGAAACAACGCCAGGTTGGCGACGTCCTCCGGAGCGGAAATATCCTGTAACGCAACACCTTTGAGGTACTTGGCGCGTAGGTGATCGACGTCGACACCCTGCTCGTCGGCTGTGCGCTGCACCCAGTTGCGCCACAAGTCGGTGTCGATGGCGCCGGGCACTATGCAATTGCACCGGATGCCGTACGAACCGACCTCCAAGGCAACGGCCTTGGTGAAAGCGCGAAGCGACGCTTTGGCAGTGACGTAGTGGGACTTGCGGACGACGCCGGAGTAGCTCGCCGTTGAGGAGAAGTTCAGGATCACACCGCGGCGGCGTGCCAGCATCGACTGGTTGAGGACTTCGCGGGTGCACAGCATTGCCGCGGTGACATCGACGGCGATCGTGGAGTTCCAGTTGTCCAGGGTCTGCTCCCAGATCCAGCGGTCCTGCCCGGGCGCGGCGGCGTTGTTGCACAAGATGTCGACGTGGCCGAACTCGTCGACCGCCCGCGCGACCATGGCCGCGACGTCATTCTCGTCGGTCACGTCCGCGCGCATCGCGATCGCACCCGGGCCGGCCGCGGCCGCGGCCTCGCGAACCAGCTCTTCGCGTCGCGCGGCGAGTAGCACTCGAGCGCCTTCCCGCACGAACAGCGAGCCGAGCACGGGTCCAAGTCCGGTGCTCGCCCCAGTCACGATCGCGACCTTGCCGTCAAGCCGGCCGGTCACCGCGTGGTCTTCCCAGGCTGATTCATGCCGGGTAGATTCTAACAGTGCTCGAATCTGGTTCATGCCGATCTGCCATTGCGAGTAGTGGGGTGTCGCAATGACAGCCGCGGTCCGGCGGCCCTACGGTGAATTGGACCGCGCTCGCGTGGTGGCATCCCTGCGCAACCTGGTCGGACGGGTCGGCGTGCAGGGCGTGACGATGCGGGAGCTGGCGCTCGAACTCGGCGCCGCGGTGCCGTCGGTCTACTACCACGTTCCCGGTAAGCGGGCCGCCCTGGACCTGCTCGCGGAATTGGTGCTGGATGACATTCCTGTTCCCGAGACCGGCACCTGGGATGTCCGGCTCGTCGAACTCTATTGCGCCGCGCGCGAAGTGATCCTTTCGGTGCCGGGAATCGCGGCCGTGCTGCAAACCAGCGGCGGCGGCGAATCAGCCAGGCGACTCGACAAGCACAGCCGCTCACTGCTTGCCCAAGCCGGGCTCACCAAAGCGGCTGCGGCAGCCTCGCATTCGGTGTTGTACACCTACCTGCTGGGCTCGATAAGCCTGGAGGAGTCCCGCGCCGTGCAGCGTGGCAAGCGTCAGGCCGCCAACCGTTTTCGGGCGGGCCTCGACGTCGTCATTGCCGGAATCAAGGCCTCTTTGGAGAATCGATGAGCAATCAAACGCCCCCGCTGGTGAAATCCCTGATACCCGAGAACCAGGAAAGCGCGGCCGACCGCGACGCCGCGGCGGTGCTGAATCCCGACACGTTCGTCCAAGGCACCCCGTACGAGGCGTTGAGTCGGCTGAGGGCAACGGCTCCGGTGCATCCGGTGCAATTGCCCGGGCTGCCCCGAGCCTGGCTCTTGACCAGGCACGCCGACGTGCGAATGGCCAGTCGGGACACCGAGACCTTCAGCAGCAAGATGGGCAACACCTTGGTCGTGGCCGAAGCCGGACCGAATTCCGCGATGCTGCCAGGCATCGATCCGCCCCGTCATGTTCACTTTCGCAAGCTGATCAATCAGGGCTTCACCGCTCGCAACGTGCTCAGGCTGGAACCGCGAATGCGGGCGGTGGCCCGCGACATCGTCGCCGATATCATCGACAAGGGCGAATTCGACGCCGTCACAGACATTTCCGCGGAGATGTCGCTGCAGGTCATCGCCGACGTGCTCGGGGTGCCGCCCGAGGACCGGATGGACGTCTTCCGGTGGAGCAATGCCATCGGGAGCTTAGGTATCGAAGACCCCGACTACGCCCCCACGCCGGAAGCACTCGGCAAGGCGGCGGCCGAGATGTTCTCGTACTGCAACGAACTGGTGGACCACCGGCGCAAACACGGTCTCACCGACGACATCTTGTCGGCCTTGCTGGCCGCCGAGGTCGATGGTGACAAACTCAACCGCGACCAGCTCAACGAATTCTTCCTGCTGCTGGCGATCGCCGGAAACGAGACCACCCGCAACACCTTGAGCCACGGTGTGCTGGCGCTGTCCGAACACCCTGGCCAGCAAGCACTGCTCGCCCGTGACGCCGAAGCCGTCAAGCCCGCGGTCGAGGAACTCTTGCGTTGGGCGACCCCGGTGATGCACTTCCGGCGCACCCTCACCCGTGACGTCGAGATTCGCGGGCAACGGATCCCGGCCGGCGACTGGGTGCTGATGCACTACCTGTCTGCCAATCGCGACGAGGACGTCTTCGATCGGGCCGACGAATTCGACATCGCGAGGCCGGACGTCGGTCATGCCGCATTCGGGGGCGGGGGAGTGCACTTCTGCCTGGGCGCTCAGCTGGCCCGTCTCGAGTTGCGAGTCATGCTCGAGGAGTTGTACCCGAACGTGCCCGGCCTGACGGTCACCGGGCCACCCGACCGGTTGCGGTCGTCGTTCTTCCACGGCATCAAACGACTGCCGTGCGGCGTGAATTAGGCTCTCGCACGCTCGTGCTGGCCGCCTTCCCGGCGGAAGCAGACGCCGTGCTGTCCCATACCACACTCGATACCGATCCCGTGGTGGTCGCCGACCGTCGGCACTTCTATCTCGGCTCGATCGGCGGCAAGAAGGTGATTGTCGCGATGACCGGCATCGGCCTGGTGAACGCGACCGACACCACCGAGACCACCTGCGCGCGCTTCTCCGTTGCCGCGGTGGTGTTTTCGGGCGTTGCCGGCGGGGGAGGGCGCACGAAGATCGCGGATGTGGCCATACCGGCGCGCTGGACACTCGACACGGGGACCACCTTTCATCCGGTGGATCCCGGCATGCTGGCGACGGCCGGGAAGCTCTCCGTCGCGCTGGAAAGCGTTGCGCGGCGGATCAATCTGCGACGGCAACCGCGACTGATCGTCGGCGGCGACGGTGGCAGCTGGGACAACAACAATGGTGTGGCGTTTCCCTGCATCCCTGGCGGCGGTGACGTTTTCGGCTGTCAGCCCCGCAACGCGCCTCATCGTTCCCGTCGCTACACCGGTAACTTCGAGCAGGCGGGCATGCCTTGGCTGCGAACCGCCCTGATCAGCAACATCAACATCGCGTCGACTGCGGACCCGGCCTTCGATGCGACCGACATGGAAACCGCTGCCGCGCAGGCCGTTGCGGACGCGCACGGTGTCCCGTTCATCGGCATCCGCGCCATCACGGACGGGCCCGGCGATCCGCTTCACCTGCCGGGCTTTCCATTCCAGTTCTTCTGCTACAAGCGCATCGCCGCGCGCAACGCCGCCCGCGTATCCTCGGCGTTCCTGCGGGAATGGCCAGGCGCCTGAACGTTATCCGGCACCGCGGGCGACGGCGTGTGAGGGATCCGAACTCCATTCAGACCACGACCCGGGATACAACGCCGCCGCGCGGCCCATGGCGGCGAGGGCCGCGATCGCGATAGTGGCGGTGACACCCGAGCCGCAATAGACGCCCACACTCTCGTGGCGATCGATGCTCCGGTCCGACAATAGTTGGGAGAGTGCGTAATCGCCCAGGAAGGTGCCGTCGGCGGCCAGGACCGCGCCGCTGGGGAGGTTCTTGGCCCCGGGTATGTGACCGCCGACGGGGTCGAGCGGCTCGACGTCGCCGCGATAGCGCTCGGGTGCACGCGCATCGAGCAGCGTCACGGTGTCCGCGCCGACCTGCTCCGACGTCAACGTGGGGCGATTTCCCGCGTACAAATCATCTTGCGGCACAGTCACATTCCCGGGCTCGGGCGTAACCGGACCGCTCTGCAGCTCGTGTCCGGCGGACCGCCACGCAGACAGGCCGCCATCCAGAATGCGGACGTTCGGCAGCCCGGCCGCGGTCAGCACCCACCATGCCCGCGCGGAACCCGCGCGATTCCAGTCGTCGTACGCGACTACCAGCGAGTCCTGCTGGACTCCCCAGCCGCGCGCCGCCGCTTCCAATGCGCGCCCCGACGGCAGCGGATGACGGCCGCGGCCCGAGATCGAGTGATCGCTGAGTTCGTCGTCGAGAGATACATACACCGCGCCTGGGAGGTGGCTCTCCAGGTAGGCCGCACGCCCGTCGGGTTCATCGACCCGCCATCGCACGTCCAATATGGTCACCGGATCGCCGGCCTCGAGGCGGGCCGCCAGTTCGGTGGCCGTGATGAGGACCTGGTCGCGTGAGTCCACGTGTTCTGCTCCTTCTCGTCCCCCACGAGCCTAACCAGCGCAGCAAGGGTAGGTGTTCGAGCACCGCATTGCCAGCAAATTGTCTCCCATCTAAAAACGATGCGGCGTAATGTCAAAGGTCATCGAGGCCGGCGATGGGAGCAAATCGTGGCGCGATGGTTTGTCGGGCGGCGAATTTTCACGACATGCTGCGCCGTCATCACCCTGTCCAGCGCCGCAGTCACGCCAACCGCCGAGGCAATGCCAAACACCCAGTGCGCGTTGGTGACACCCGTTGCCGAAGTCCACCACGTGTCCGAAGTACCCCCCGATTTCCTCAAGCTGCTTCCGCCCATCGCCGATGTCGGCACGCCCTTCAACTCCACCGATTGGGTCAGCAATCCGTCGTTGCCGTTTCGCCGCCTGATCCGCGCCGGCAACCGCGACACCGACTGGTTCATCTGGTACGAGCACGGCGGCGCCGGCTACTACTGGCAGGTGGTGGCCGCGCGCATCGTGCCGGGCAACGACGCGAAGGTGCTGGCGGATGCAGGCACGATCTCGGACACCCTGTGCAGGCTGACCGACGGCGTGTTTGCCGGACAGGTTCCGCCGTACCCGTCGGGGTCGTGGGGAACCTCAGACTTCTAGCGACCTTCATCGACCGATGGTCTGTTAAACCGACCACTGGTCGGTTATGCTCGTGAGCACGAGAGGGAGTAGTGCAATGAGCGCATCTGAGCAATCACGAATCCGCACCCGCATGTTCGCCCGCGTGATGGGGCCGTATCTCACTATCGTGCCCACCACGGTCGCGATACGCGGCTCCTACATGCAGGAACTCTTCAACGAATTCAAGGCCAACCCGATGTGGGCGTGGCTCTACGGCGCCATTCTGTTGATGGGCGGCCTTTTCATCATCGCGTTCCACCAATACTGGCGCGGCCTCGCGGCGATCATCGTGTCCGCCGTGGGCTGGTTCTTCCTGATTCGCGGCGTGCTGCTGCTGACGGTTCCGCGGGCCTACGACTCGGCCGGCAACGCCATCTACAACTCGGGTGCCTCCGCGGCGATCTGGGTGCTCTTCATCTGCCTCGCCTCCGCCGGGCTGTACCTGACGTACGTGGGCTGGAAACCGGAAACCCAGGCACCCGAATCTATTTCGGGCACAACGCAGGATCGCCCGGGTGCCGCGGGTAGTTAAGCATCCCGACGTACGCCGAGCGGAAATTCTTGATCGGGCGACCGAACTGTTCCTGCGCCGCGGGTATGACAATGTCAGTCTCAATGACCTGATCGCCGACGCCGGCGTTTCCAAAGGCGCCTTCTACCATTGGTTTCCGTCCAAAGAAGCGCTGATTACAGCCTTGGCCGAACGCAGCGCCCGGGTGGCTTTCACGGCTGTGGAAGATGCCGTCGCCACGTGTGACGGAGACGCATTGGCTCGGCTGAATGCCTTGTTGCAGGCGAGTTTTGATGTCAACCTTCAGACGGGCGGACCGGAGCAGCTGGCGGCGATGATATCGCTGCTGCGCCCGGACAACGCCCACCTGTACGGGCGAATAGTGGCGGTCGAGGAAGCGCTGTACATCCCGCTGTTCGCCCGGCTGATATCGGACGGGGTCAGCGACGCCGTCTTTGATACGTTCGATCCCGAAGGCGTCGCCGACATGATCTATGGCCTTGCGGCACGAACCAATTCGATGATCCTGAATGTTCTACATGCCGACGACGCGGGCGCACGGGAGCGCGCGATCGACTGTCTGACAACAAGATTTAGACTCCACGGGCTGGCGATCGACCGCATCCTCGGGCTGCCTGATGACAGCGTCGTCACACTGACGCGT
>NZ_JAFAUS010000215.1 GCF_019243155.1 Mycobacterium sp. | reverse complement strand
ACTTCGACCGCCACGTCGACACGCAGGAAACCGATCTCGACGAGCGGATGCACACCACGCCGTGGTTCCACGCCACCAACATCAAGAACGCCCCGGCCACCAACCTGGTGCAGATCGGGATCGGCGGCTGGCAAGCGCCGCGCGCGGGAGTTCAGGTCGGCCGCCAGCGCGGTAGCACCGTGATCACCGTCGGCGACGTGGAGCGCGTCGGGATCGAGAAGGTCGCCGAGATCGCACTGGAGACGGCGTGGAAAGACGCCAAGGCGGTGTATCTGTCGTTCGACATCGACGTGATCGACGCCGGATTTGTGCCGGGTACCGGCTGGCCGGAGCCGGGCGGCTTGCTCCCCCGCGAAGCACTCAACCTTATCCGGATGATCTCCGAACCCGGTCTCAACGGCATCGAGGTGGTGGAGTGCTCCCCGCCCTATGACTGGGCCGAGCAGACCGCGCTGATGAGTAGCCGGGTCATCCTGGACAGCCTGGCTGTCATGGTGCGGGCGGGCAAGCTCGGCAAGAAGCCGGCTGCGCTCAAGCGTCAGGCCTGGGGACCGTACGCCGATTAGATCGATCAGCCATGAACGAGCATTGCGTAGCGGATAAGGTTCGCAGCCTCCCCCGTGCGGGGAACGCGAGTTTCCTTTCGCCCGCACGCAATTCCGATATCAACTGCGATCGCCGAATGCGCTGTCGAACCGCGATCAGGGGGACTGAATTGCCGGCTGTCGGTTAAATCGCTAGTAAGGGCCGAGGCTTTCGAGACCTCGGGGTCAGAACCACTGGGTTAGATTGCTCAATGGTTCGTAGCTAACTGCTTTGCATGTTCTCCATGTCGCTTCCGGATCTCGGCTGTGGGGCGCGTGGAGTGCTGCACTCGGCGGGACTTCCGTTGGTTTAATGACGTCTTCTGTCCTTCAAAGTTGCTTTTTACAAAGCACTTCCGCGTCAAGCGCCGCGCGTTACCGATTGGGTTCGCGGTTGCTGCATCAAACCCCGCGGCGGCGATGCCCCTTGCGATTGGCGAAGGCGTTAGATGAGCTCTCAGCTAATTGCCAGTAGCTAACCATGGTTATTACAGAAACTCCCGTGGATATTGCTATTTGTGCCGCAACGTAGACGTCAGCGGGTCGTTACGCACGCAAATACGACCACGACTTGCACGGCTGTTCGCTGCGCCGTTCGTGCGCAATCCATCGCGCACGACACCGAGCGCCAAGTCATCGGCCAACCCGGGTCAAGGGCTATGGCTTTGGCGCCTGGTCGGTTTCTTACGGGGGGTGGGTAGTGGATTATGCGGCGTTACCGCCCGAGATCAACTCGGGGCGGATGTATGCGGGCGCGGGCGTGGGGCCGTTGGTCGCGGCCGCCGGCGCCTGGGATGCGTTGGCGGCCGAGTTGAGTTCGACGGCCGCCTCGTATCGGTCGGTGGTCTCAGAGCTGACCGGTGGGCAGTGGGTGGGTCCATCGTCGGGCGCGATGGTTGGCGCGGTGGCGCCGTACGTGTCGTGGATGAACACCACTGCCGCACAGGCGCAGGAGACCGCCAGCCAGCTCGGGTCGGCGGTGGCGGCCTACGAGGCGGCCTACGCCGCGACGGTGCCACCACCCGAGATCGAGGTCAACCGCGCGTTGTTGGCCTCGCTGGTCGCGACAAACATCCTCGGGCAGAACACCCCGGCGATCGCGACGACCGAGTCGCAGTATTCCGAGATGTGGGCCCAGGATGCCGCGGCGATGTACGGCTATGCCGGCGCCTCAGCGGCGGCGACCAGGTTGACGCCGTTCAACCCACCGCCCACGACCACCAACCAGTCCGGGTCGACCATGCAGGCCGCCGCCGTCAATCACGCGGCCGCTTCCTCGGCCGGGCCGAGCACCAAATCAGCGCTGTCGGCCGTGCCCAACACGCTGCAGGGTCTCTCGAACGGGACCATTGCCACCCCGTCGGACCTGGATCCGGGGCTGGGCAGCCTGCTCGACACGCCCAGCGGCGGCCCAACCGGGCTCAACCTGCTCACCCAGAACATCGGCAACTGGGCCCTGGTCGTCAGTGGGCCGCTGTTCACCGCTTCTGGCATCACGCCTCTGATGGGGAGCTTGTACACCCTCGCGTTGCCGGCGACGACGGCGGCGGCGGCCGCCTCCGATGTGGCTCCGGCGGACGCCGGGCTGGGTGCCTTGGTCAATTCTCCCGGGGCGGGCTCGGGAGTCCTTGGCAATGCCGGGGTTTCGGCGGGCGTGGGCCAATCGGCCACGGTAGGACAGTTGTCGGTGCCGCAGTCGTGGGCCGGCTCCCCCGCCGTTCGGCTGGCGGCCAGCGCGTCGCCATTGACTGCCGCCGGACTGGACGGGGTACCGCAGGCGGCCGGCCCCGGAGGGTTCTTCGGCGGCATTCCCCCTGTCGGCAGCCTGGTCAACGCCCCCAAGGGCGAACAAACCCGTGCCCGTTCCGGCCCGGGTCAGAAAGTCGTCCCGGCAATAGCCGGCGAGCCGGGCGCAGCCGAGCACGCCTCGAGCCGGCCGGCGCCGCCACAACCGGCGCGCCGGCATGTCGCCAGCGCATTGAGCGAAGCCGAACGCGATGAGCTCGCCAAGCTGCGCAAGGAGATCGCCGATGTGGCGACGGAGCGCGACGCGGCGGCCCGCCTGATCAAGGAGGCGATGCTGTGACCGCCCCCATGGACTTCGGCGGCATGCCCCCGGAGGTCAACTCGGCGCGGATGTACGCGGGCGCGGGGGCGGGATCGTTGGCGTCAGCCGCGGCGGCCTGGGAGAAGCTGGCTACCGAATTGAGTTCTACCGCAACCTCGTATCGGTCGGTGGTGTCGGAGCTGACGGGTGGGCAGTGGGTTGGCCCGTCGTCGGGGGCGATGGCCGCCGTGGTGGCGCCCTATGTGTCGTGGATGAACGCCACCGCGGCCCAGGCTCAGCAGACGGCTAGCCAGCTCGGGTCGGCGGTCGCGGCCTACGAGGCTGCCTTCGCGGCGACGGTGCCGCCGCCGGAGATCGAGGTCAACCGGGCGATGTTGGCATCGCTGGCGTCTACCAACACTTTTGGGCAGAACACGCCGGCGATCGCGGCCACCGAGTCGCAGTATTCCGAGATGTGGGCCCAGGATGCTGCGGCGATGTATGGCTACGCCGGCGCCTCGGCGGCTGCGACCAGGTTGACGCCGTTCAACCCTCCGCCGCAGACCACCAACCAGTCCGGGTCGACTACTCAAAACACGGCGGTCACCAAGGCTGCGGCCCTGGGGGCCGGCCAGAGCCAATCGACGCTGTCCAATGTGCCCAACATGCTGCTGGACGCCTCGTCGGGATCGGGGGCTTCCGGAACGACAGCTGGGGCGTCCGGTGGCGGTTCGCTGATCGATCTGTTCAACAACTTCAGTGCAAACACGATCGGCTACCAGATCCTCTCCGAGGGTTTGAACTTCGACGCATCCGGTGCTTTGCTGACGCTCGCGCCGCCGGTCGCAACGGCCTGGAATCCGTTGGTCGCTTCACTTACCCCGGCCGCGCCGGCCGCTGCCGCCGCGTCGCAGGTGTCACCTGGGGCGATTAGCGCGGGGTCGGCCTCGGCGGGCCTGGACAACGCCGGGCTTTCGGCGGGCCTCGGCGAGGCGTCGACGGTCGGCCAGCTGTCGGTGCCGCCGTCCTGGGGCACCTCCCCCGCCATTCGGCTGGCCGCCAGCGCGTCGCCGCTGTCAGCCGCGGGACTGGGAGGCGTGCCGCAGGCCGGGGCGATCGGCCCCGGTTTCTACGGGGGCATGCCCCCGATGGGCCCGGTGGCAAGCGTCGTCAATGCGCCGCGTGGCGACCAGGGTCGGCTTCGTGCTGGCGCCCGCCACAAGGTGATTCCCGCAGTGGCCGGGGATGGCGCACACGAGGACCCCGCGGGCCGCTGGGTCAAGCCGAGCGCGCCCGCCGCCGACGACGGTGCGTCCAGCGAACGCGACGAGCTCAACCAGTTGCGCAAGGCGGTCGCCGACGTCAGCAGGCAGCGCGACGTTCTCAAACGCACGGCCGCGACCTTGATTAGGGAGGCGACGCAGAAGTAGCGGATCGGTGTCACTAGATCGCCGACCACGTGGCAGGGCTTGCACGGCACACCTCTTTGACATAGCGACGATTGGAAATCAGAACAGATGTTTTTCACGAAACCGGCCAGGCGGTCTGCGCGAGGTTGGGAAAGCGATGTAGCTGTCGAATCGAAACCCGTTGCGGTTCCGGATGATCTAGATGCAGCGGGGCTTGACGACGAGGACCAGGCGCAACTCAAGGCGCTCGGATTCGAGTCGGATTTCAAGCGGGACATGAGCCCGTGGGCCAACTTCTCGCTGGGCTTCACCTACCTGTCACCGGTGGTCGGCATCTACACGGTGTTCGCCTTCGCGCTGTCTGCCGCCGGCCCGCCCATGATTTGGAGTCTGCTGATCGCCGGCGCCGGACAGATGCTGGTCGCGTTGGTGTTCAGCGAAGTGGTGGCGCAGTTCCCGGTGGCCGGCGGCGTCTACCCATGGGCGCGACGCTTGTGGGGACGCAAGTGGGCATGGATGACCGGGTGGGTGTACATGTTCACGCTGCTGGCACTCCTCGCGGACGCCGCCTACGGCGCGGGACCGTACGTTGCCGACGTGTTCGGCTTCACGCCCTCGCCCCACGCCACCGTGCTGTGTGCGCTCGTCATGCTGGCGATAGCCACCGCCATCAACCTCACCGGCACCAAGATGCTGGGCTACTTCGCCATTTTCGGCTTCAGCGCCGAGCTGATCGGCGCCATAGTGGTCGGCGTCTGGCTGCTGTGCACGCAGCGCCATCACAACCTCGGCGTGCTGTTCCACAGCTTCGGCGCCGAAGGCAGCCACAGCTACATGTACGCCTTCCTGGCCGCGAGTTTGATTGCACTGTACCAGTTCTTCGGTTTCGAAGCCTGCGGCGACGTCGCCGAGGAGGTCCGCAACCCCGGGATACAGATCCCCAAGGCAATGCGCCGCACCGTCTACGTCGGGGGCTCGGCCGCCACCTTCGTCTGCTTGAGCCTGATCCTGTCGGTCACCGACTTCGGCGCGGTGATCAGCGGGAAGGACCCCGACCCGATCGACACCATCCTCAAAACAGCGTTCGGCGGTGTCGGTTCCAAGGTCGTGCTGTGCATCGTGTTGATTTCGTTCGTGTCGTGCGCGCTGAGCCTGCAGGCCGCCGCGAGCCGGCTCATCTACTCCTACGGTCGCGACGACATGATCGTCGGCTCGAAGCTGTTGGCGCGCTTCGACCACAAGCGGCACGTGCCGCCCTACTCGCTGCTGATCGCGGTCATCATCCCGGCGGTGCTGATCATCGGATCGCTGATCTCGAGCGATGCGCTCACCAAGCTCGTCAGCTTCGGTTCCGTCGGGGTCTACATCGCGTTCCAGATGGTGGTGCTGGCTGCCCTGCGCGCGCGGATCAAGGGATGGGTGCCGACAGGCAAGTACCGGCTTGGCCGGTGGGGTGTGCCCGTCAACATCGGCGCGTTGATCTACGGGGTCGCGGCCATCGTCAATCTCTCCTGGCCGCGCGACTCCCACCAACCCTGGTACGACGACTACATCATTCTGCTGATGTCGGTGACCATCATCGCCCTGGGCATCGTCTACCTCATTGCCACCCGGGCCCACACCAAGAGCGACGCGGCCTACGCCGACGCCATCCCGACGTCGTCGCAGGCCTAAGCGGCTCTGGCGCAACGCCGTTCAGGATATGAACAACGGCCGCTCGCGCTCGGCGTGGCGCTGGGCCAATGTATCGAGCAAGGGGTCAGACAGGTCGGCCAGGCCGGCGGTCGCTTCGACGGCGGTGCGCTCGCACAGGTCCGCCAGCGCGAACGTCAACGCCGCCACGTCGGCCGGGTCCAGTGCCAGCAGCCGCTGCGCCGCGGTGGCCGAGCCGGTCATGGTGGTGTAGACGATCGTCAGCGCGCTCTGCTCGGGACTCAATCCGCTGACGGCGCCGACTCGCCCCGCCGCCACGGAAAGGTGTGGGTGGCGGCCGATTTCGTCCCAGCCGGCATTCGGCCAGACGCGTCGCGCCAGTCGCGCCAGCCCCCGGCCCTGGCTGCGCGACGCCTGCCGGGCCGCCGGCGCCGGCGTGCGGGCATCGGTCTCCCGATCGGCCGCGTCCGGACAGAGGTCGCCGCGATGAACGGCCGCCGCGATCGACGCGGTGACCAGCCCGTGGCTGCGAATCCTGCGGCGCAAGAAAGCATCGAGCGTCTCCAGGTTCGTCACGAGCCCGCTGGTCACCGCCTCTTCCATGCCGCCGGAGTGCACGTGGGAACCGGTCGGCAGTCGAGAATCGGCCAGTGTCAGCAGTGTCGCCAGGGCAGACATGATGTCAAAACAGGAAATAGCGTTGTGCCATCGGCAATTCGGCCGCGGGCTGTTCCTGCCAGACCTCACCGTCGATGCGCACGGTGAAAGTGTCCGGGTCCACCTGAATGTCGGGCGTGGCGTCGTTGAGCGGCAGATCGGCCTTGCCGATCTCTCCGACGTCTCGTACCGGGGCCAATCGCCGGTTGACGCCGATCTTTTCGGCCAGGCCGGCCTCGATCGCCTGCGGCGCCACGAAGTGCAGCGAGGTGGCTGCTGCCGGCGCATTGGCGGCGCCGAACATCGGACGCGGGAACACCGGTTGCGGCGTCGGGATCGATGCGTTCGCGTCGCCCATCGCCGCCCACGCGATCATGCCGCCCTTGAGCAACAGGTACGGGCGCACCCCGAAGAACTCCGGCTCCCACAACACCAGGTCGGCGAGCTTGCCCACTTCCACCGAACCGATCTCGTGGTCCAGGCCGTGCGCAATCGCCGGGCAGATGGTGTATTTCGCGACGTAACGCCGGGCCCGGTTGTTATCGGCGGACCCGTCGCCGGGCAGCGCGCCGCGGCGGCGCTTCATCACATGCGCGGTCTGCCAGGTTCGCAGCACCACTTCGCCGATGCGGCCCATGGCCTGCGAGTCGCTGCCGATCATCGAGATCGCGCCGATGTCGTGCAGCAGGTCTTCGGCCGCCATGGTCGACGGCCGGATCCGGCTTTCGGCGAAGGCCAAGTCCTCCGGCACCTTCGGGTTGAGGTGGTGGCACACCATCAACATGTCCAAGTGCTCGTCGAGGGTGTTCACCGTGTGCGGGCGGGTCGGGATGGTGGAACTGGGCAACACATTGGGTTGGCTTGCGACCCTGATGATGTCGGGAGCGTGGCCGCCGCCGGCGCCCTCGGTGTGATAGGTGTGGATCGACCGACCGGCGATCGCCGCCAGGGTGTCCTCGACGAATCCCATCTCGTTGAGGGTGTCGGTGTGTAGCGCCACCTGAACCCCCGCCGCGTCGGCGACGTCCAGGCAGGCGCTGATGGCCGCCGGGGTGGACCCCCAGTCCTCGTGCAATTTGAAACCCGAAGCACCCCCACGCAATTGCTCCCACAGTCCCTCGGCGCTGACCGTGTTGCCCTTGCCCAGCAACGCGAAGTTGACCGGCCAGCCATCGAGGGCCTCGAGCATGCGGGCCAGGTGCCACGCGCCCGGGGTCACGGTGGTGGCCTTGGTGCCTTCGGCCGGTCCGGTGCCGCCGCCGATGATCGTCGTGATTCCGGCGCCGAGCGCCTCGTTCATCAGCTGAGGGCAGATCAGGTGCACGTGGCAGTCGATGGCCCCCGCGGTGACGATTCGCCCGTTGCCGCCGATGACCTCGGTGGACGGCCCGACGACCAGATCCGGGTGCACCCCCGTCATGGTGTCGGGATTGCCGGCCTTGCCGAGCGCGATGATGCGACCGTCACGAATGCCGATGTCGGCCTTGATGATTCCCCAGTGGTCGATGATCACCGCACCGGTGATCACGGTGTCCGGTGCGCCCTCGGCCCGCGTCGCGCGGCCCTGGCCCATCGACTCGCGCAGGACCTTGCCGCCCCCGAACACCGCCTCGTCACCGGCCAGTCCCGGTCCCCCGCTGCGGTCTTCGGTGATCTCCACCAGAAGATCGGTGTCCGCCAGCCTGATTCGGTCTCCCGTAGTGGGCCCGAAAAGCTGGGCGTAGCGCTCCCTCGACAGGCTGGCCATCAGGCGTCAAGCCGACCGGGCGGGTTCAGGCTGAGCCCGTGCACCTCGCGGCGTCCGCGCAGTGGGACCAGCTGAACATGTTGCGGCACACCCGGTTCGAAACGCACGGCGGTGGCCGCCGGTATGTCGAGCCGATAGCCGTGGGCCGCGGCGCGGTCGAACGACAGCGCCGTGTTGGCCTGGGGCAGGTGGACATGGCTGCCGACCTGCACCGGGCGGTCGCCGGTGTTGACGATCTCCATCGCGAGGCGTGTCGCGCCCGCGTTGATCTCGATATCGCCGCTGCCGTAAAGGATTTCGCCGGGAATCATGAGATCGGGTGGTGGACGGTGACCAGCTTGGTGCCATCCGGAAAAGTTGCTTCCACCTGTACGTCGGTAAGCATCTCCGGGATCCCCTCCATCACGTCGTCGCGGCTGAGCACGTCGCAGCCGCTGGCCATCAGTTCGGCGACGGTGCGGCCGTCGCGGGCGCCTTCCAGGATGTGGTCGGTGATGATCGCGACCGCCTCCGGATGATTCAGCCGCAGGCCCCGGGCCCGGCGACGGCGAGCCAGTTCGGCGGCGTAGGACAACAGCAATCGCTCTTGTTCGTGCGGCGTAAGGAGCACGTTCTGGAATCCTGCCACGCCGTCGTCGAGCGCGTTTTGCCCACTCAGCCTTCGGGCTCGAGATTCTGCAGCCGCACCTGGCCGCGGGCGATCACCCGTTGCTTGTCATCGGTGATGGTGACCAACCACAACTGCTGACGGCGGCCGCGGTGGATCGGCTCCGCGGTCCCGTACACCATCCCCGAGCCGATGGACCGCAGAAAGTCGGTGTTGTTGTTGACCCCGACGACGTTCCCGCCGCCGCGGGTGGCCAACCAGGTGTAGGCGGCCACGCTGGCCATGCTCTCGACGATCGAGCAGTAGACACCGCCGTGCACCAGGCCCATCGGCTGCAGCAGTTTGCGCGTGACCTCGAGCTGGGCGCGGGCGCGATCGGGGCTGACTTCGGTGAATTTCAGCCCGATCTCGCTGTCGAACGGTGCGGTGAAATTCGGCGGGACACTCGCTTCCGGCGGCACTGACACGCTCATGTGTTTACACCAGGAGGAGAAAGACCCAGAAACGGCTGAGCCCCGTGCCAGGGGCACGGGGCTCGCCGATCGAGTAGACCGGGGGTCGCTGCAGCCCTCAGGACTCTCACACGGTCCGTTATCGCTCGACTGGATTAGCATAGGCAAGGCTGCCCTAACTTCGCAAGGGGTATGGTTCAAGTTGCTTGCGGCGGGAATCTGCGCGGCGGCCGACGAGCCGTTTGTCGTCTTCTTTACGACCGTCAGTAGTAAGCCGGAGTACGCTGATTTCGACGCTCAGGAGATGAACACACTATGGCCAAGCTGACGCGACTGGGAGACCTGGAACGTGCGGTGATGGATCACCTGTGGTCCACGGCGGAACCGCAGACGGTCCGGCAGGTTCACGAAGCGCTGTCCGCTCAACGCGAGCTCGCCTACACGACGATCATGACCGTGCTGCAGCGGCTGGCCAAGAAGAACCTCGTCTCCCAGATCCGCGACGACCGGGCACACAGGTATGCGCCCGTGCACGGTCGCGACGAGCTGGTCGCCGGACTGATGGTCGACGCCCTGGCCCAGGCCGAGGATTCCGGCAGCCGGCAGGCCGCGCTCGTGCACTTCGTCGAGCGCGTCGGCGCCGACGAGGCCGAGGCGCTTCGCCGTGCCCTGGCCGAACTGGAAGCCAATCAACGCAATAACGCCCAGTCAGCTGGACCTCAAGCGGAGGACTGAGGGAGACTAGCGGTGTGTCCGCGTTGGCTTTCACCATCCTTGCGGTGCTGCTGACCGGCCCCGCGCCGGCTCTGCTTGCACGCGCGAGTTGGCCGCTGCGCGCTCCGCGCGCCGCAATGGTGTTATGGCAGGCCATCGCGCTGGCCGCGGTCCTGTCGGCATTCAGCGCCGGCATCGCCATCGCCACCCGAGTGCTCATGCCCGGCCCCGACGGGCGGCCGACGGCCAGCGTCATCGGTGCCGCCGACCGGCTCGGCTGGCCGCTGTGGGCGGCATACATCGGCGTGTTCACCCTGACCGTGCTGGTCGGCGTCCGGTTGATGGTCGCCGTGGCGCGTGTCGCCATCGCGAATCGGCGGCGCCGGGCCCACCACCGCATGGTGGTCGACCTAGTCGGCGTCGGGCACGCCCTCTCGCCCACCTGCAGCCGCACGCGCGACCTTCGCGTGCTGGACGTTGCGCAACCTCTGGCCTACTGCCTTCCCGGCGTGCGCAGCCGCGTCGTCGTCAGCGAAGGAACGCTGAACACGCTCGCCGACGCCGAGGTCACCGCGATCCTCACCCACGAGCGTGCGCATTTGCGTGCCCGGCACGACTTGGTGCTGGAGGCGTTCACCGCGGTGCACGCGGCCTTCCCGCGCCTGGTCCGCAGCGCCAACGCACTGCGCGCGGTGCAACTGCTCGTCGAACTCCTGGCCGACGACGCCGCGGTGCGCGCCGCCGGTCGCACTCCCCTGGCCCGGGCGCTGGTCGCCTGTGCGTCGGGGTCGGCGCCGTCGGGCGCGCTGGCCGCCGGCGGCCCCAGCACCGTGGTGCGGGTGCGCCGCCTGTCGGGGCGCGGCAACAGCCTGGCGCTGTCGGCTGCCGCGTACCTGGCCGCGGCCGCGGTCTTCGTGGTGCCCACCGTCGCGCTGGCCGTGCCGTGGCTCACCGAGTTGCAGCGACTGTTCAACCTGTAGCGCACTGCCGAGCGAAACTCCTTGGAGGACCAATAGTCCGCTGTGCCACAGTGTTCGCAGTGCGCTTGAATGCTTTAGGTGAGTTCTTCCACGTGAGACGCCCGGCTGAAAGGTAAGACATGAGCTCGTCGGATTCGAAGACTGGTACCGCGCAGATCGGCGTCACCGGCTTGGCGGTGATGGGCTCGAACCTCGCCCGCAACTTCGCCCATCACGGCTACACCGTCGCGCTGCACAACCGGTCGATTGCCAAGACCGACGCGCTGCTCAAAGAACACGGCGACGAGGGCAAGTTCGTCCGGTCGGAGACCATCGCGGAGTTCCTGGACGCCCTGGAGAAGCCGCGGCGGGTGATCATCATGGTCAAGGCCGGTGACCCGACCGACGCCGTCATCAACGAGCTCGCCGACGCCATGGAATCCGGCGACATCATCATCGACGGCGGCAACGCGCTCTACACCGACACGATTCGTCGCGAAAAGGCCATCAGCGAGCGCGGATTGCACTTCGTCGGCGCCGGGATCTCCGGCGGCGAGGAGGGCGCGCTGAACGGCCCGTCGATCATGCCGGGTGGGCCGGCCGAGTCCTACAAATCGCTGGGCCCGCTGCTCGAGGAGATCTCCGCGCACGTCGACGGCGTGCCGTGCTGCACTCACATCGGCCCCGACGGCGCCGGCCACTTCGTCAAGATGGTGCACAACGGCATCGAGTACTCCGACATGCAGCTGATCGGCGAGGCCTACCAGTTGTTGCGCGACGGGCTCGGCAAGACCGCCCCCGAGATCGCCGACGTGTTCGCCGAGTGGAATAAGGGCGACCTGGACAGCTTCCTCATCGAGATCACCGCCGAGGTGTTGCGCCAGACCGACGCCAAAACCGGCAAGCCGCTGGTGGACGTCATCCTCGACGAGGCAGAGCAGAAGGGCACCGGCCGCTGGACGGTGAAGTCCGCGCTCGACCTCGGCGTTCCGGTCACCGGCATCGCCGAGGCCGTGTTCGCCCGCGCGCTGTCGGGCTCGGTGGCCCAGCGCAAGGCCACCACGGGGCTCGCATCCGGTGATCTCGGCAGCCGACCGAGCGACGCCGCGCAATTCATCGACGACGTCAGCAAGGCGCTGTACGCGTCGAAGATCATCGCCTACGCGCAGGGCTTCAACCAGATCCAGGCCGGCAGCAACGAATACAACTGGGGCATCAACCCCGGCGACATGGCCACGATCTGGCGCGGCGGCTGCATCATCCGCGCGAAGTTCCTCAACCGCATCAAAGAGGCGTTCGACGAGGACCCGGACCTGCCGACGCTGATCGTCGCGCCCTACTTCCGCAGCGCGATCGAGACCGCGATCGACAGCTGGCGCCGCGTCGTGGTCAAGGCGACGGAACTGGGCATCCCGATCCCGGGCTTCGCGTCGGCGCTGTCCTACTACGACGCGCTGCGCACCGAGCGACTGCCCGCCGCGCTGACCCAGGGCCTGCGGGACTTCTTCGGCGCCCACACCTACGGTCGGACCGACGCCGACCCGGACAAGCGTTTTCACACATTATGGAGTGGAGACCGCAACGAAGTTCCGGTCTAGCTCGGTCTAGCTAAAGGGGGCGCACCGACAACGATGAGGTTTCTCAACGGGCATCAACCCGGGTACGACCTGACCTACAACGACGTTTTCGTCATGCCGAACCGGTCGGAGGTCGCGTCGCGCTTCGATGTCGACTTATCCACGATCGACGGCTCCGGCACCACCATCCCGGTCGTGGTCGCCAACATGACCGCGGTCGCGGGGCGCAGGATGGCCGAGACGGTCGCTCGGCGCGGCGGCATCGTCATTCTCCCGCAAGATCTTCCGATCACGGCGGTCCAGCAGACGGTGGAGTTCGTCAAGAGCCGCGATCTGGTTCTGGACACCCCCGTGGTCCTCGAACCCGACGACTCGGTGTCCGACGCCACCGCGCTGATCCACAAACGCGCGCACGGCGTCGCCGTCGTGGTCTTCGAGGGTCGACCCATCGGTTTGGTGAGCGAATCCTGCTGCCTGGGCGTCGACCGCTTCACCCGGGTGCGCGACGTTGCGATCACCGATTTCGTCACCGCCCCGGTGGGCACGGACCCGCGCAAGATCTTCGACCTGCTCGAGCACGCCTCGATCGGGGTCGCGGTGGTCACCAATGCGGACGGCACGCTGGCCGGGGTGCTGACCCGGACGGGGGCCATCCGCACGGGCATCTACACGCCGGCCACCGATACGAACGGGCGGCTGCGGGTGGGCGCCGCCGTCGGCATCAACGGCGATGTGGGAGCCAAGGCGCGGGCCTTGGTGGAAGCCGGTGTCGACGTCTGCGTCATCGACACCGCACACGGGCACCAGGTCAAGACGCTCGAAGCGATCCGAACCATCGGCGCGCTGGGACTGGGCGTGCCGCTGGTCGCGGGGAATGTCGTCTCGGCGGAAGGCACCCACGATCTGATCGAGGCGGGGGCGAACATCGTCAAGGTCGGCGTCGGACCCGGCGCGATGTGCACCACCCGGATGATGACCGGTGTCGGCCGCCCGCAGTTTTCGGCTGTGGTCGAATGTGCCTCGGCAGCAAGGGAATTGGGCGGACACGTGTGGGCTGACGGCGGCGTTAGGCATCCGCGCGACGTAGCCCTTGCGCTGGCCGCCGGCGCGTCCAACGTCATGATCGGGTCCTGGTTCGCCGGCACGTACGAGTCGCCCGGGGACCTGATGCGCGACCGCGACGACCAGCCGTACAAGGAGAGCTACGGCATGGCTTCCAAGCGGGCTGTGGTGGCGCGCAGCGGCGCCGACACGCCCTTCGACCGCGCCCGCAAAGCGCTGTTCGAGGAGGGCATCTCGACGTCGCGGATGGGGGTGAACCCCGACCGGGGCGGTGTCGAGGATCTGATCGATCACGTCACCTCGGGCGTGCGCAGCACCTGCACCTACGTAGGCGCGTCGAATCTCACGGAATTGCACGAATTGGCAGTTGTCGGTGTGCAATCGACGGCGGGCTTCGCCGAAGGCCATCCGCTGCCGCTCGGCTGGTAACGCCCCCATCGCCGATCACACCTTGGTGGCGGCGCGCAGCGTCGACCACGACGCCGCCAGCAAACACGGCAACGTCGCGTCATCGCCCTGCCGACGGCCCAGGTCAGCGTGCGGCCGCCTGCGTCAAGGTGATCGCGGCCCGGCTGGGCGAAGAGGTGATCTCCGAGTGCATGCACATCTTCGGCGGCGCAGGCTATCTCGTCGAGGAGACGCCGCTGGAATCTCACCCGAGTCGGCGGCGGCACCGACGAGGTCCTGTGGGAGTTGGTTGCCGCCGGGATGGTGCCCGACTACAGCGGCTACGAGTCGGTGGTCGGAGACTTCAGCGCGTAGAGCGCCATCCGGCGGTTCGTCGAGTCGTGCTCGCCGAGGAACTCACAGCCGACGTACTCGCAGAGCCGGCGCGCCGTGGTGTTGCGGTGATCGGGGTCGAACATGATTCGCCGGCAGCGCGGCTCGCTCGCGAAGACGCTGGCCACGATCCGGGGTAACAACATCGGACCCAGGCCCCGGTTCACCAGCGCCGGATCGGCGATGGCCGCGTGCAATCCGAGGTCGTACCGGTGCGCCTCGTAATTGTGCGAGATGATGTCCTTTGCGCCCCAATATAATTCGAGGTAGGCCCGGTCAACTCCTCGGATGCTTCCGATCAGCGGCAACGAGTAGGTCCCGTTCAGTTGCGCTTCGAGATGCCGCTGCCAGCGTGGCGTCGGCCAGTCGTACTCCCACGCCGCCGCGAGGTGTGGGCGGTTCATCCACTCCGACACCATGTCGGCATCCCCCGGCTGCGCGACGCGCAGCGCGAACGGATGGTCCAGCGACGGGACCGGAGGCCGGGCCACGCGTCGTACGTCGTCCGGAATATCGAAGCGCTCGCGGGGAAGAACCTGTGCTGATGAGGTTTGCGTCGGGGCTTCTGCCATAGTGCGGTGAGCTTATCGGAGTAAGGTTAGGCATACTTTACTTACCCCGCGGGGGCTGGCAGGGTTCGATGTGGTGATCGACGGGTCGACGGCTTCCCCGGCTACCATAAGGCAGCAAAGACGGACGCAGCCGCGTCCACCCCGTTATCAGGCAGCGAAAGGATCGACGTGCCGCAGGCACCCGCGAAGGCCACCGGCTTTCGGGCGCGGCACCAGTCGGACCAGCCGCCCGATGCGGAGCCTCCTTCGCCCCGCTCACCGCAATCCGTTATCCGGCGGCGTAATTCATGAACGTCACGGCCACCGCGATGAGCATTTTGGCTATCGCGGTTCTCATCTTCGGCAACGCGGTGTTCGTCGCCGCCGAATTCGCCCTGACAACGCTGGACCGCAGCACCGTCGAGGCCAACGCCCGCAGCGGTAAACCCCGCGACCGATGGATCCGGCGCGCCCACCACCGGCTGTCCTTTCAGTTGTCGGGAGCGCAACTCGGGATCTCGGCCACCACGCTGGCAGCCGGTTACCTGACCGACCCGATGGTCAACAACCTGCCGCACCCGTGGCTAGACGCGATCGGCGTGCCCGACAACGTCGCCGACGTGATCATGGCCGTCCTGGTACTGGTGGTCGTGACATCGGTGTCGATGGTGTTCGGGGAGCTGGTGCCGAAATATCTCGCGGTCGCCCGGCCGCTGTCGACGGCCCGGGCGGTGGTGGCGGCCCAGCTGCTGTTCTCGCTGCTGTTGACCCCGGCGATCCGGTTGACCAACGGCGCGGCGAACTGGATCGTTCGCCGGCTGGGCGTCGAGCCGGCCGAGGAACTGCGGTCGGCTCGCACACCTCAGGAGCTGCTGTCGCTGGTCCGCTCGTCGGCACGCAGCGGCGCGCTGGACGCCGCGACGGCGGCCCTGGTGCGGCGGTCGTTGCAGTTCGGCACGCTGTCCGCGGAGGAGTTGATGACACCGCGGTCCAAGATCGTGGCGCTGCAGACCGACGACACGGTCGCCGACCTGATCGCGGCGGCCGCCGAGTCCGGTTTCTCCCGCTTCCCGATCGTCGACGGTGACCTCGACGAGACGGTCGGAATCGTGCACGTCAAACAGGTGTTCGCGATCCCGCGAGCCGACCGGCCGCGCACGTTGCTCACCACTGTCGCCCTACCCGTCCCGGTCGTGCCGTCGACGCTGGACGGCGACGCGGTGATGGCCGAGATCCGGGCCAACAACCTGCAGACCGCGATGGTCGTCGACGAATACGGCGGCACCGCGGGCATGGTGACCGTCGAGGACCTGATCGAGGAGATCGTGGGCGACGTCCGCGACGAGCACGACGACGCCACCCCGGACGTGGTCGCCGCGGGCAGCGGCTGGCGGGTGTCGGGCCTGCTGCGCATCGACGAGATCGCCGCCGCGACGGGGTTTCGGGCTCCCGAGGGCCCCTACGAGACCATCGGCGGACTGGTGCTGCGCGAACTCGGTCACATCCCGGCGGCCGGGGAGACCGTCAAACTGCCCACCCTGGACCCGGACGGCCTGCTGGACTCCACGACGCACTGGCAGGCCAGCATCATCCGGATGGACGGTCGCCGGATCGATGTGCTCGAGCTGATCGAACTGACCGGCCAGGGCGAGGCGCCCGCGAACGGGAGTCCGCGATGAACGACACCCTGGGCGTGCTGTTCGCCTTCCTGCTGATCGGCGTCAACGCGTTCTTCGTCGGTGCCGAGTTCGCGCTGATCTCGGCCCGGCGCGACCGCCTCGAGGCCCTGGCCGAGCAGGGCAAGGCGCGCGCCGTCACGGTGATCCGCGCCGGTGAGCAGCTTCCGTCGATGCTGGCCGGCGCCCAGTTGGGTGTCACGGCCGCCTCGCTGCTGCTCGGGCGGATAGGCGAGTCGGCGGTGTCGAATCTGATCCGGACCGCCTTCGAGCTGACCGGCGTCCACCCGGCGCTGCTGCACACGCTGTCGTTCGCGATCGCGTTGGTGATCGTGGTGACCCTGCACGTGCTGCTGGGCGAGATGGTGCCCAAGAACATCGCATTGGCCGGACCGGAGCGAACCGCCATGCTGCTGGTGCCGCCCTATCTGACGTACGTGCGAGCCGCCCGGCCGTTCATCGTCTTCTACAACAAATGCGCCAACGTCGTCGTGCGTGCGCTGGGCGTCGAGCCCAAGGAAGAGCTCGAGCTCACGGTCTCCCCCGTCGAGCTCAGCGCGATGATCGCCGAATCCGAGTCCGAAGGGCTGCTGGACCGCGAGGAGCACAGCAGGCTGACCCGGGCCCTGCAGATCCGCCACCGGGTGGTCGGCGACGTCGCGGTCCCGCTCGCCGACGTCGAGGCGATACCGGTGGCCGCGCCGGGTTCGGGGCCGACCGTCGGCGCGGTCGAACAGGCGCTGGCGCACACCGGCTACTCCCGGTTCCCGGTCGCGAACGTCAACGGCGACTTCATCGGCTACCTGCACATCAAGGACGTCCTGACGCTCAGTGATGATCCCCACACGGTGATCGACCTGTTCATGGTGCGGCCCCTCCCGCGGCTGCCCAGGTCGTTGCCGCTGGCTGACGCCCTGTCGCGAATGCGTCGCTCGAACAGCCACTTGGCGCTGGTGACCGACGGCGCCGGCGACGGCGGTCAGGTAGTCGCGATGGTGGCGTTGGAAGACCTGGTCGAGGACCTGGTCGGGACGATGCGCGACGCATAGGAGACTGGCCGCCGGGTAGCTCTGCGGAGAGCCCGTATGATCTCAACGGCTACCAGTCAAGCAAGTGCTGGATGGGCAGGGGATCTTGGCGCGCGCACCGCGTTGCTGTACACGATCCCGGGGCTCGCCGCGGCGCCGTCATCGGAGCTGTCAGCGCGGCCTGACCTGCTGCGCCGGGTCGGGTGGATAACGCTCACCAGGGCTGTGCTCGGTAGGCTCATGACATTGCCGGTCTGGCCCGATGGCGGCCCGTATCGGCCCATTACGGAGGAGAGAAATGACTGATCGTGTGTCGGCGGGGAACTTGCGCGTCGCCCGAGTGCTCTACGACTTCGTGAACAACGAAGCCCTGCCCGGCACCGACATCGACCCCGACAGCTTCTGGGCGGGCGTCGACAAAGTCGTCACCGACCTCACTCCGAAGAACCAGGACCTGCTGAACCGTCGCGACGAGCTGCAGGCCCAGATCGACAAGTGGCACCGCAGCCGCGTCATCGCGCCGCTCGACATCGACGAGTACCGCCAGTTCCTCACCGAAATCGGTTACCTGCAGCCCGAACCGGATGATTTCACGATCACCACCTCCGGCGTCGACGACGAGATCACCACCACCGCCGGCCCGCAGCTGGTCGTGCCCGTGCTCAACGCCCGGTTCGCGCTGAACGCGGCCAACGCCCGCTGGGGTTCGCTCTATGACGCCCTGTACGGCACCGACGTGATCCCCGAAAGCGACGGCGCGGAGAAGGGGACCAGCTACAACAAGGTTCGCGGCGACAAGGTGATCGCCTACGCGCGCAAGTTTCTCGACGAAGCGGTGCCGCTGGAATCCGGGTCGTGGACCGACGCAACGGGACTCAGTCTCGACGACGGCAAGGTGAAGGTCGAGACCGCCGACGGGTCGGTCGGACTGGCCAGCCCGGAGAAGTTCGTCGGTTACACCGGCGATCTCGGCTCCCCCAGCTGGTCGATCCTGCTCGTCAACCACGGCCTGCACATCGAGGTCCTCATCGACCCGGAGTCGCCGGTCGGCAAGACCGACGCCGCCGGCATCAAGGACGTCGTCCTCGAGTCCGCCGTCACCACGATCATGGACTTCGAGGACTCGGTGGCCGCCGTCGACGCCGACGACAAGGTGCTCGGCTACCGCAACTGGCTCGGCCTGAACAGGGGTGACCTGTCCGAAGAGGTCGGCAAGGACGGCAAGACCTTCACCCGCGTGCTCAACCAGGACCGCACCTACAGCACGCCGGACGGCGGCGAGTTGACCCTGCCCGGCCGCAGCCTGATGTTCGTCCGCAACGTCGGCCATCTGATGACCAACGACGCCATCGTCTCCGTCGGCGACGGTGACGAAGAAAAAGAGGTGTTCGAGGGCATCATGGACGCCCTGTTCACCGGCGTCACAGCGATTCACGGGCTGAAGTCCGGCTCGGACAAAGACGGAGCCAACGGGCCGCTGATCAACAGCCGCACCGGGTCCATCTACATCGTCAAGCCCAAGATGCACGGGCCCGAAGAGGTCGCCTACACCTGTGAGCTGTTCAGCCGCGTCGAAGACGTCCTCGGCCTGCCGCAGGCGACGCTGAAGGTCGGCATCATGGACGAGGAGCGACGCACCACGGTCAACCTGAAGGCCTGCATCAAGGCCGCCGCCGATCGGGTCGTGTTCATCAACACCGGTTTCCTGGACCGCACCGGCGACGAGATCCACACCTCGATGGAGGCGGGTCCGATGATCCGCAAGGGCGCGATGAAGGGCACCACCTGGATCAAGGCCTACGAGGACGCCAACGTCGACACGGGGCTCGCCGCCGGCTTCAAGGGCAAGGCCCAGATCGGTAAGGGCATGTGGGCGATGACCGAGCTGATGGCCGACATGGTCGAGCAGAAGATCAATCAGCCGAAGGCGGGCGCCACCACCGCGTGGGTGCCGTCGCCGACCGCGGCCACCCTGCACGCCATGCACTACCACTACGTCGACGTCGGCGCCGTGCAGGCCGAGCTGGAAGGCAAGAAGCGCACCAACATCGACGAGCTGCTGACCATCCCGCTGGCCAAGGAGCTGGCCTGGGCCTCGGAGGAGATCCGCGAAGAGGTCGACAACAACTGCCAGTCCATCCTGGGCTACGTGGTGCGCTGGATCGACGAGGGCGTGGGCTGCTCGAAGGTGCCCGACATTCACGACGTGGCTCTGATGGAGGACCGCGCCACGCTGCGGATCTCCAGCCAGCTGCTGGCGAACTGGCTGCACCACGGCGTGATCACCCAGGAAGACGTGCGGGCCAGCCTGGAGCGGATGGCGCCACTGGTCGACGAGCAGAACGCGGGCGACGGCAGATACCGCCGGATGGCGCCCAACTTCGACGACAGCATCGCCTTCCTGGCGGCCCAGGACCTGATCCTGACCGGCACGCAGCAGCCCAACGGCTACACCGAGCCGATCCTGCATCGGCGCCGGCGCGAAGCAAAGGCACGCGCAGCGCAATCAAATTGAGCCCGTGCCTTAATCACGCTCGCGCACGATTCACGTCGCCGATGACTAAAATCGGCGCCGAGTTCACAACAATTCACGTGCTGGATCGACGGAAAGGCCGCGGGCACCACCATGGGTAGGCACAGCGCGCCCGACCCTGAGGACTCCGTCGACGAAGTCTCTGACGAACACTTTGCCGACGAGCCGTCCCAGGACGACGACACGGGCAGCCATCACCGGGTGTCCGCCCCCGACGAACCGGCCGATCGATACTCCGACGAGGACGAGTACTCCAACGAGTGGCCTTACCCCGCCGAGGACCGATACTCCGGCGAAGACGTCTCGACCGACGAACCCGAGTTCGCCGCCGGGGACGAAGACCCCTACGCCGCCGCCGACTCGTTCGCGGGCGGCAGCGCCGACGAATACCCGGAGTTTCCGCCGCGACAGCCGGGCCCGGCGAGCGCCGAGCCGCCGGCCTCGTCGCCATCCCTGCTGCAGCGCGGGCACCGCGGACTCACCGATTGGCGCGGCGGCCACCGCAGCGAGGGCGGGCGCCGGGGCGTCAGCATCGGCGTGATCGCGGCGCTCGTCACCGTCGTCGTGGTGGTGGGCAGCGTGATCGTGTGGAGCTTCTTCGGCGACGCCCTGTCCAACCGTTCGCACCAAGCGGCCGGACGCTGTGCGGGCGGCAACGAGTCGGTCCCCGTCATCGCCGACCCGTCGATCGCGGATTCCGTGCAGCAATTCGCGCAGAGCTTCAACTCGACGGCCGGGCCGGTCGGCGACCACTGCATGGTGATCGGCGTCAAACCCGCGGGCTCCGACGCCGTCCTGAACGGTTTCATCGGCAAGTGGCCCGCGGACCTCGGCGGTCAGCCGGCGTTGTGGATTCCGGGCAGTTCGATCTCGGCCGCGCGGCTCGCGGGAGCGGCGGGGCAGAAAACGATCACCGACAGCCGTTCGCTGGTGTCGTCGCCGGTGGTGCTCGCCGTCCGCCCGGAGCTTGCGCACGCCCTGGCCAATCAGAACTGGGCGGCGGTGCCCGGACTGCAGACCAATCCGAATGCGTTGGCGGGATTGAACTTACCGGCATGGGGCTCGCTGCGGCTGGCGTTGCCGACGAACGGCAACGGTGACGCCTCGTTCTTGGCCGGAGAGGCGATAGCGTCCGCAGCGGCACCGCCCGGAGCGCCGGTGACCCAGGGCGCCGGGGCGGTGCGCACGGTGCTGGGCGCGCAACCCAAATTGGCGGACGCCTCGCTGACGGAGGCGATGAACACGCTGCTCAAGTCCGGTGACGCGGCGACGTCGCCGGTGCACGCGGTGGTCACCACCGAGCAACAGGCCTTCGCCCGGGGTCAATCGTTGTCCGACGCGAAGAGCAATCTGGCCCTGTGGCTGCCGCCCGGGCCGGCGGCGGTCGCCGACTATCCCACGGTGCTGCTCAGCGGCTCGTGGGTGACCCAGGAGCAGAGCTCGGCGGCCAGCGAGTTCGCCCGATACATGCACAAGCCCGATCAGCTGGCCAAGCTGGCCAAGGCCGGCTTCCGGGTCAACGGCGTCAAACCGCCGAGCAGCCCGGTCACCAGTTTCCCGTCGCTGTCGTCCACGCTGTCGGTCGGCGACGAGGCGACGCGGGCCACCCTGGCCGAAGCCATGGCCAGTCCGTCAAGCGGAGTGGCCGCGACCATCATGCTTGACCAGTCGATGCCCGGCCAGGAAGGTGGAAAGTCCCGGCTGGCCAACGTGATCGGGGCGCTGCAGGACAAGATCAAGGCCCTGCCGCCGACCTCCGTGATCGGTCTGTGGACTTTCGACGGCCACGAGGGTCGCTCGGAGGTCGCGAGCGGGCCCCTGTCCGACCCCGTCAACGGTCAGCCGCGCTCGGCGGCCTTGACGGCCGCGCTGGACAAGCAGTACTCGTCGGGCGGGGGCGCGGTGTCGTTCACCACGCTGCGAATGATCTACCAGGACATGCAGGCCAATTACCATGCCGGCCAGACCAATTCGATATTGGTGATCACGGCCGGGCCGCACACCGACCAGTCCCTGGACGGGGCGGGCTTGCAGGATTTCATTCGCAAGAGCGCAGACCCGGCCAAACCGATCGCGGTGAACGTCATCGATTTCGGCGCTGACCCCGACCGGTCCGCCTGGGAGGGGGTCGCCCAGCTCAGCGGCGGCGGCTACCAGAACCTCTCGACATCGGCGTCGCCCGACCTGGCCGCGGCTGTCAACACCTACTTGGGCTGATCAGGGGGTCTACGATCGGTGGGCGCTACCCCGAGGAGCGCAATGAGCATCGATTTCACGCCGGACCCCGGCCTGTATCCGTTCCGATCACGCTGGTTTGACAGCTCGCAGGGACGCATCCACTACATCGACGAAGGGGACGGCCCGCCGATCCTGTTGTGTCACGGCAACCCGACGTGGAGTTTCCTGTATCGCAATATCATCGTCGCCCTGCGCGACCGATTCCGTTGCATCGCACCGGATTATCTCGGCTTCGGTCTCTCGGACCGGCCCGGCGGCTTCGGGTACAAGGTCGATCAGCACGCCCGGGTGGTCGGCGAACTGGTCGACCACCTAACTCGTCACGAAGGCCTCGACGGCTATCTGACGATGGGCCAGGACTGGGGTGGGCCCATCAGCATGGCGGTGGCGGTGGAACGCGCCGATCGGGTGCGCGGCGTCATCCTGGGCAACACCTGGTTCTGGCCGACGGACGACCTCACCACGAAGATCTTCAGCCGCGCGATGGGCAGTCCACCCATGCAATGGGCGATCCTGCACCGCAACTTCTTCGTCGAACGACTCATCCCGGCGGGAACCGCGCACCGGCCCAGCGCCGCGGTGATGCAGCACTACCGCGCCGTGCAGCCCGATGCCGCCGCGCGCAAAGGCGTCGCCGAGATGCCCAAGCAGATTCTGGCAGCCCATCCGCTGCTGAGTCGGCTCGGTCGCGAAGTGCCGGCCAAGCTGGGTGGCAAGCCCGCGCTGCTGGTGTGGGGCATGAAGGACTTCGCGTTTCGGCCGGGCTCGACGCTGCCGCGGATGCGGTCGGCGTTCCCCGATCACGTGCTCGTCGAATTGCCTGAGGCCAAGCACTTCATCCAGGAGGACGCGCCGGAGGACATCGCTGTCGCGATCGTCGACCGCTTCGGCTGACTCAGGCGAAGGCCTCCACCGGCGGGCACGAGCAGACCAGGTTGCGGTCGCCGTACGCGCCGTCGATGCGGCGCACCGGCGGCCACACCTTGGGCCGGAAGTCCTTGCCCAGCGGGTAGGCGGCCTCTTCCCGGCTGTACGGGTGCTCCCAGTCGGAGACCAGCAGGCACTCGGCGGTGTGCGGGGCGCCGCGCAGCGGATTGTCGTCGACCGACCACTCCCCCGCACCGACCCTGTCGATCTCGCCGCGGATGGCGATCATGGCTTCGCAGAAGGCGTCGACCTCGGTCAGGCTTTCGCTTTCGGTGGGCTCCACCATCAGCGTGCCCGCCACCGGGAAGCTCATCGTCGGCGCGTGGAAACCGTAGTCCGCCAACCGCTTTGCGACATCGTCGACGGTCACTCCGGTCGACTTGGTGATGCCGCGCAGGTCCAGGATGCATTCGTGGGCGACCATGCCGTTCTCGCCCGTGTACAGCACCGGGAAGTACTCATCGAGGCGTCGGGCGATGTAGTTGGCCGACGTGATCGCGGTCAGCGATGCGGCCCGCAGCCCGTCGGCGCCCATCATCCGGATGTAGGCCCAGCTGATCGGCAGGATCGAGGCGGACCCGTAGGGCGCCGAGGACACCGGATGCCCCTGGGGCAGTTCGGGCGCGTATGGGTGACCCGGCAGGAACGGGGCCAGATGCGAACGCACCGCCACGGGCCCCACCCCCGGGCCGCCGCCGCCGTGCGGGATGCAGAACGTCTTGTGCAGATTCAGGTGGCTGACGTCGCCGCCGAACTTCCCGGGCCGGGCCAGGCCCACCAGCGCGTTGAGGTTTGCGCCGTCGACGTAGACCTGACCGCCCGCGTCGTGCACGGCCGCGCAGATCTCGGCGATGTCGTGTTCGTAGACGCCGTGCGTGGACGGGTAGGTGACCATCAGCGTCGACAACCGCTCGCCGTGCTCTTTGACCTTGGCGCGCAGGTCGTCGAGGTCGACGTCGCCGTTGGTGTGGCAGGCCACCACGACCACCCGCATGCCCGCCAGGGCCGCCGACGCCGCGTTGGTGCCGTGCGCGCTGGACGGGATCAGGCAGATGTCGCGGTGCGGCTCACCCCGGCTGGCGTGGTAGTCGTGGATCGCCAGCAGGCCGGCGTATTCGCCCTGCGAGCCGGCGTTGGGTTGCAACGAGACGTCGTCGTAGCCGGTGATGGCCACCAGCCAGCTCTCCAGGTCGTCGATCAGCCGGCGCAGCCCGGCGGAGTCGGACGCCGGGGCGAACGGGTGCTGGCGGGCGAATTCCGGCCAGGTGATCGGCTCCATCTCGGCGGCGGCGTTGAGCTTCATCGTGCACGAACCGAGCGGAATCATGCTGCGGTCCAAGGCGATGTCTTTGTCCGCCAGGGTGCGCAGGTAGCGCATCATCGCCGTTTCCGTGCGGTACTGCGTGAAGGCGGGATGGGTCAGGAACTCCGAGCTGCGAGTCGCGATGTCGACGGACGCCGGCTCGCCTTCGCGCACGCCGAACGCCTCGATGACGGCCGCCACGTTGTCGTCGGTGGTCGCCTCGTCGCAGGCCACCGACACGTGGTCGGCGTCGACGCGCCACAAATTGATCCTCCTCGCCTTGGCGGCGGCCAGCACCTCGTGGGCGCGTCCCGGAACCCGCGCCACGACGGTGTCGAAGAACGTGTCGTGCACCAGCGCATCGCCGAGCGCGGCGGCGATCCGCTCGGCCTGCGCGTGCACGCGGCGCGCGAGCCGGCTCAGGCCGTCGGCGCCGTGGTAGCTGGCGTACATCGCGGCCATCACCGCCAGCAGCACCTGCGCGGTGCAGATGTTGCTGGTCGCCTTGTCGCGGCGGATGTGCTGCTCGCGGGTCTGCAGTGCCAGCCGGTAGGCCGGGGATCGGTCGGCGTCCACCGACACCCCGACCAGCCGCCCCGGCAGCTGGCGGGCGTGCTTGGAGTGCACCGACAGGTATCCGGCGTGTGGTCCGCCGAATCCCATTGGCACACCGAACCTTTGTGTGGTGCCGAACGCGGCGTCGGCGCCTATGTCGCCGGGCGGGGTGATCAGTGTCGACGCCAGCAGGTCGGTGCCGATCGCGACGAGTGCGCCGCGCTCATGGGCCTGCTCGACGAGCGGTGCCCAGTCGGTGACCCGGCCGCTGGCGCCGGGCAGCTGCGTGATGACCCCGAAGAACTCGCCGTCGGGCAGGCCGTCACGCAGATCGGCGGTGACGATCTCGATACCCAGCGGCAGGGCCCGCGTCGCCAAGATGGCCGCGGTCTGGCCGAACAGGTCGGTGTCGACCGCCAGCCGGTTCGAGCTGCCGCGATGCGCGCGGTGCATCAATGTCATGGCCTCGGCGGCTGCGGTGCCCTCGTCGAGCATCGATGCGTTGGCGACCTCGAGTCCGGTCAGGTCGGCCACCATCGTCTGGAAATTGAGCAGCGCCTCGAGCCGGCCCTGGCTGATCTCGGGCTGATACGGCGTGTAGGCCGTGTACCAGGCCGGGTTCTCCAGGACGTTGCGCATCAACACCGGCGGTGTGAGCGTGTCGTAGTAGCCCTGCCCGATCATCGAGACGGACACCGTGTTCTCGTCGGCCATTGCGCGCAGTTCGGCCAGCGCCTCGCTCTCGCTGACCGGCGGCGGTAACTGATCCAAACCGGGCACGGCGTCACCGATGGTGGCTCTGTCGAGGATGCCGCTGGGGACCGCCTTGGCCGCCAGCTCGTCGAACGAGTCGACGCCGATGATGGCGAGCATGGCCGCGACGGCCTCGCGATCCGGTCCGATATGCCGGGCCGCAAAACCGGGCTCGAGGGGTGTTGTCTTCGATTCGGGCACTGAAACTCCTGACACGGGGACTCTGCAACGCGCTAGCCGCGCACGTCGTGGTCCTCTCCCTCTGTCGTCGACCCGAGCCGGGCGCCTGAGAGATTCGACGATCCGATCCGCCGGTCAAACACCGACGGCCGGACTGCCTTTCCCCATGGGCGGGTGCACCGAATGAACGGGTCACCGCTTTCCAGAGACATCGGGGCCCGCGCGGTCCGGGTGCCTGAGAGATTGACGGAGAGGTGTTGCTCCTTCGGCGTCCGTGGCTGGCAGCCACAGAACTCTCCCGCACGAGGGCGATGCGTTGCCGAGTTTACCCGTGCCGCGGGCACGGCAGGCGATTCTCGCGATTTGGCAGGGTGCCGCTAGCCGATCTTGCGATCGCGATGCTTACGCCGGGAAGCCAATTCGTCCTCCGGGGCGGCGATCGACTCGCCCCCGTCAGCCCGCTCACCGGGGAAGTCGGCGATCACGCCGGTCAGCTCGCGCATGGCACCGGACACCGCGATGCCGAAGACGCCCTGTCCGCCCTGCAGCAGGTCCACGACTTCTTCGGCAGAGGTGCACTCGTAAACCGTGGTGCCGTCGGAGAACAGGGTGATGTTGGCCAGATCCTGCACGCCGCGCTGCCGCAGGTGTTCGACCGCGACGCGGATGTTGTGCAGCGAGATGCCTGTGTCGAGCAGTCGCTTGACGATCTTGAGAACCAGGATGTCCTTGAAGGAGTAGAGCCGCTGACTGCCCGAGCCCGCCGCGCTGCGGATCGACGGCACCACCAGCGAGGTGCGTGCCCAGTAGTCCAGCTGCCGGTAGGTGATGCCGGCGATCTGGCAAGCACTCGGCCCGCGGTAGCCCACCAGCTCATCGGGGACGGAGTCGTCCGGGAAGAGTCCTGGCTGCACCGGTGCGGTCGTCAGGGTGCCGTTCTGCTCACTGCTCGCGGCGTTCGCGTGATCAGCTAATTCCAGCTGGTCTTGACGTGGCTGCTCGCTCACGGTGGTTCCTCTCGCCGATCGCGCTCTGGTTTTAGCTGCGTCCCTGGCTGCATTGCAGCCACATTGCTCAGGCCCGAGTGCTAGAGAGCTTACGCTTTTCGGTAGCCGCCGCGCCTGAAGTCGTGATCAAATTATGGCCGCCACTGGGCTAAGTCAGCGAACAATCGCCAGGCGTGTCGACATCCCGAGAGCAGTTGAGACGCATCCGTGATGTCGGGGTCCAGCCTACTACCAGCCCGTTACGCCGCGAGCCAGGTTCGACGCGCCGGACCGGCCGTGTTAGGTGGCCTTGAAATCGTCCGGAGACACACTGTCGAGAAATTCTTTGAATTTCTCCACCTCGTCCTCGCGGACGGCAGTGCCGCCCTCTTCGTCGCTCTCGTCCGGGATCAGCAGACCCGCCTGGGCGAGCACGGCCTCCTCCACGTAGATCGGGACGCCGACGCGTAGTGCTATCGCCACCGAGTCCGAAGGGCGTGCCGACACGGTGATGTTGCGGTCGAAGACCAGGTCAGCGTAGAAAGTGCCTTCCTGCAGATCGACGATCCGCACCTCTTTCAACGAATGTCCAAGTGCCGCAATGACATCCCGGATCAGGTCATGGGTCAGCGGGCGGGGCGGCTCGACTCCTTGCTGCTCGAGCGCGATGGCGGCAGCCTCGGATTGACCAATCCAAATCGGAAGGTACCGATCACCGTTCGTTTCGCGCAGTAACAGCACAGGCTGGTTCTGCGGCTGCTCCACGCGA
>NZ_JAFAUS010000121.1 GCF_019243155.1 Mycobacterium sp. | reverse complement strand
GGCGTTGAGCTGCTGGATGGCCTGCAGCATCGACACCGGCTTGCCGTCGATCGAGACCGGGACGCCGCGCTCGAAGCCGACGATGACCTCGTCGGGCGTGCTCCAGTTCAGCGTCGGGTCTTCGGTGTAGTCGTAGACGTCCTTGGTCGGGGCGTTCCACAGGTGCTCCAGGAAGCCGGTCTCCACCGCCCGCCCCCACACGTTTTGGTCGATCGAGAACGGCGAGCGCTTGGTGACGTTGATCGGGATGGCGTTCTCCTCGGCGAACGCGATCGCCTTCTCCCGCGTCCACGCGTAGTCGCGCACCGGCGCCAGCACCTCCAAATCCGGTGCCAGCGAAGCGAATCCGACCTCGAACCGGACCTGGTCGTTGCCCTTGCCGGTGCATCCGTGTGCGACGATGCCGCCGCCGTGCTCGCGGGCGGCCTCGACCAGGTGCTTGACGATCAGCGGCCGGCTGATTGCCGACACCAGCGGGTAGCGATCCATGTAGAGCGCGTTGTTCAACACGGTCGGCAGGCAGTACTGCTCGGCGAACTCGTCGCGGGCGTCGACGACGACGGCCTCCACCGCGCCGCAGTCCAGGGCTCGCTGGCGGATGACCTCCATGTCTTCGCCGCCCTGACCGAGGTCGATCGCCACCGCTACGACCTCACGGCCGGTCTCCTTGCCGATCCAGCTGATCGCCACCGAGGTGTCCAGACCGCCGGAATACGCCAGGATGACGCGATCTGACATGAACCAATCTCCTTTAATTCGCGAGCTTTATGTGAGTTTTTCCAAAGTGCTGGCCAGCTCGGCGCCGGTCATCGGCTCTCGAGCGGCCACAAAGACGGTGTCGTCGCCGGCGATAGTGCCGACGACGTACGGTAGCGCCGCGCGGTCGATGGCGCTGGCCAAATAGTTGGCGCCGCCGGGCGGAGTGCGCAGCACCGCGAGGTTGGCGCTGGCGCCGGCGGACACCAGCAGCTCGCCCAGCAGCCGCGACAGCCGGGCCGTGCCACCCGACACCCCGCGCACCGGGCTGCCGTCTTCGGGCACGATGTAGACCCCGACGCCGCCGTCGGCGCCGCGCAGCTTCACCGCGCCCAGCTCCTCGAGATCGCGCGACAGTGTGGCCTGCGTGACTTCGATGCCGTCGTCGGCAAGCCGGGCCGCGAGTTCGCTTTGGCTGCTGATCGACGCCGACGACAGGATGGCCACGATGCGGTCCTGGCGCCCGGCCCGGGTGGTTTCGGATGTGGTCTTCGAGCGGGTCATCGCGACCGCTCCAGCAGCCATACCAGCAGCGCCTTTTCGGCGTGCAGCCGATTCTCGGCCTCGTCCCACACCACGCTGGCCGGACCGTCCATCACCTCGTCGGTGATCTCGTCGCCGCGGTGCGCCGGAAGGCAGTGCAGCACAATGGCTTCCGGATCGGCGAGCGCGAGCAGTCGCGCGTTGACCTGGAACGGCCGAAACGGTCCGACCCGGTCCAGCCCGTCGCCCTCTTGGCCCATCGACGTCCAGGTGTCGGTCACCAGGACGTCGGCGCCGGCGGCGGCCGCGTCGGCGTCACCGGTGACGGTGACCGAGGCGCCGGTTTCCTGGGCGCGCCGCTCGGCCGCGGTCACGAAAGCCGGGTCGGGTGCGAAACCGTCGGGCGCGGCGACGGTGACGTGGATGCCGGCGGTCACCCCGCCCAGCATCAGCGAGTGCGCCATGTTGTTGGCGCCGTCACCGAGGTAGGTCAGCTTCGAGCCCCGCAGCGACCCCTTGCGTTCGGCGATGGTCTGCAGATCGGCGAGCACTTGGCAGGGATGGAACTCGTCGGAGAGCGCGTTGACCACCGGCACCGACGCGGTCGCGGCCATCGCCTCGAGCCGGTCCTGACCGAACGTCCGCCACACGATGGCCTCGACGTAGCGGGACAGCACCCGCGCCGTGTCCTGAAGCGTCTCGTCGCGGCCCAGCTGCGTGCTGCGACCGTCGACGACGACGGCGTGGCCGCCGAGCTGGGCTATGCCCACCTCGAAGGAAAACCGGGTGCGGGTCGAGTTCTTGTCGAAGATGACCGCTACCCCGCGCGGGCCCTCCAGCGGGCGCGAGCTGAACGGGTCCTTCTTCAGTTCGGCGGCGAGCTGCAGCACCTCGGCCTGTTCGGCGGGCGACAGGTCGTCGTCCCGCAGGAAGTGCCGTGTCATGCCGGGGCTCCTACCGCGTCGAGGACGCCGGGCAGCGCATCGAGGAAGCCGCCGATCTGCGCCTCGCTGATGATCAGCGGCGGGGCCAACCGGATGACGTCGGGCGCCGCGGCGTTGATCAGGAATC
>NZ_JAFAUS010000082.1 GCF_019243155.1 Mycobacterium sp. | reverse complement strand
GATTCCAACAATTCGCCGCTGCCGATACCGGATTACTGAGCCTGCTGGAAGGATCACAGAAGTGCGCAGAGTCATTCAATTCTCGACCGGAAACGTAGGCCGGCACTCGTTGCGGGCGATCATCGGGCGACCGGATCTCGAACTTGTCGGGGTGCACGCCGCAAGCACCGAGAAGATCGGCCGCGATGCGGCGGAACTCTGCGGATTGGACGAGCCGACCGGAATCCTCGCGACCGACGACATCGATGCGCTGGTGGCCCTGCACGCCGACTGCGTGGTCTATACGTCCCAGGGTGAGACTCGTCCGATGGAAGCCATCGAACAGATGGCCAAGTTCCTCGCGGCCGGCATCAACGTCGTCGGTACGTCGATGGTCTGGCTGGTCACGCCACGTCATGCCGACGATTGGCTCCGGGATCCCTTGGAGCGTGCCTGTGCGGCCGGCAACACCTCGCTCTACGTCAACGGCATCGACCCAGGCTTCTCCGGCGATACGTTGGTGCACTCCGCGGCCAGCCTGACCACCCGCGTCTCGTCCATCACGGTGCAGGAGATCTTCGACTACGGAAACTATGACGATGCCGAGTTCACCGGTGCTGCAATGGGTTTCGGAACGACGCCGGACGACGACGCGCCGATGATGTTCCTGCCCGGCGTAGTCGTGTCGATGTGGGGCGGTCAGGTCCGCAGTCTGGCGGACAACCTCGACATCAAGCTCGACGAAGTACGCCAGCGCGTCGAACCTTGGTACACGCCGGAACGAATCGAGTGCACCATGATGACGGTGCAGCCGGGACAGATGGCCGCGGTGCGCTTTGCCACCGAGGGCGTGCGCGACGGCAACCCGGTGATCACCCTGGAGCACGTCACCAGGCTCACGCAAGCCGCGGCGCCCGACTGGGAATTCCCGCCCGAGGGTCATACCGGCGTGCACCGTGTCGTCGTGGAAGGCGAACCGCGGGTGGAAATCAACACCCACGTTTCCCACCCGGTTTTCGATTCGACCGATGCCGGCTGCATCTCGACCGCGGGGCGGGCCGTCAATGCGATCGACTGGGTGTGCCGCGCGCCCAAGGGGCTGATCGCGGTGGAGGACATCCCGCTCTCAACGACGATGCGCGGCCTGATGTGGAACGAGCAGTAACCTGACTACTTCAGCCCCGGGACGCGTTGCCGGTAAACGCTTTCTGGTCACCGGCGCCGCACGCGGCATGGGGCGCAGTCACGCGCTGCGGCTTGCGCAAGAGGGTGCGGACCTCATCCTGGTCGACATCTGCCAATCCTTGCCGCAGATCGAGTATCCCTTGGCCACCGAGGATGATCTTGCCGAAACAGTAAGGTTGGTAACGGATTTCGGTCACCGCTGCGTGAGTCGCATTGTCGACGTGCGCGACGACACGCAACTGCGGTCCGCGGTCGACGAGGGAGTAAGCGAGCTGGGCGGACTGGACGGGGCGGTCGCCAACGCCGGCGTGCTCACGGTGGCATCCTGGGACAACACCACCGCCGAACAATGGCGCACGGTGGTCGACGTCAACCTCATCGGGGTGTGGAACACCTGCGCGGCCGCGATCCCACACCTGCTCAACCAGGGTGGAGGCAGCCTGGTCAACGTCAGCTCTGCCGGTGCCATGAAAGGCTTTCCGCTGCAAACGCCCTACACGGCGGCCAAGCACGGCGTCGTCGGCCTGACCCTGGCCCTGGCGAACGAGCTTGCCGCACAGAGCATCCGGGTGAATACCGTGCTTCCCACGGGTGTGCCCACCGGAATGCTTCCGCCGTCGTTCGGACCGCTGCTTGGGGAGCAACGGTCCGACCTGATTCCCATCTTTATCAACGCGCTGCCTACGCCGGCGGTGGAGCCCGCCGACGTCAGCAGCGCGGTGCTGTTTCTGCTGTCCGACGAGTCCCGCTATGTGACGGGACTGGAGTTCAAGGTCGACGCGGGGGTGACGATCAACTAAAGCTCTACAGCGGCCAGGTATTCGGTTCCGTTGTGTAACGCAAGGCGGCGGCCGGAGGCAACGGCGCTCGCTCGTCGACCGCTATCGCATCGACGATGAGGGCGACGTACCGGCGCCAGCCACCGCTGTCCGCGTCCATCGTGGACAGCACGCCGTAGAGCATCGCGACCAGGCGAGGCAGGTCGTCGGCGACCAGGTCGGCGCGAATCCGGCCGACGCGCTGGCCTTCGCGGAGAAGGTCGCCGAGCGCCTCATCGAGTGACGTCGAGATGTCAGCCGTGAGTGAGCCGGCCCGTTGCGCGGCCTTCAGCAGGTTGTGCTCGCGGGCCCCCAGCGATATTGCCGCTTCGACCAGATGGGTCAGACCCCGAAGCGGGTCGTGGGCGCGGCGGGCTTTGTCGATCGCGGGCGTGAGGTCCTCGGCGATGCTTTGATCGAGGGCGGCCCGGACGAGATCGCCCTTCGTCGGAAACCTGCGGTAGAGCGTCCGCTCGCCGACGCCCGCGCGGCGTGCGACGGCCTCCACCGGCGCATCCGGGCCCAGCTCGGCGTAGACGTCTCGCGCGGCGCGCAGGATGCGCTCGACGTTGCGCGCGGCATCCGCACGCAACGGACGGTCCTCAAGCGCTGTCATCGTCACAGCGTAACTGACAGTTGACTGTCAACAAGCATCACTCTAGGCTCTAGAACTGGCAGGTAACTGACACTTAATGGGAAACGCGGTTTATGTCAACAACTTCCGATATTCGGTCTGACGCTGATCTTCCCGTGCTGCCGGTTCCGCGGGCTGCGCACTGCCCGCTCGCGCCCCCGCCCGAGTTCGCGGACTGGCGCGAGCAGCCGGGGCTCAGAAAGGCGATGTTCCAGGGCAATCCGGTCTGGGTGGTCAGCCGCTACTCCGACATCAGGGCCGCGCTGGTCGATCCGCGGCTGTCCGCGAAGACCATTCCGGACGCGATCATGCCGACCGACGCCGACAACAAGATCCCGGTGATGTTCGCCCGGACCGACGATCCCGAGCATCATCGGTTGCGGCGCATGATGACCAGCAACTTCACCTTCAGGCGCTGTGAGTCGATGCGGCCGCAGATCCAGGGCACGGTCGACCACTATCTGGGCGAAATGCTCAAGAAGGGGGCGCCGGCCGATCTGGTGCGTGAATTCGCCTTGCCGGTGCCGTCGTTGGTGATCGCGCTGCTGCTGGGGGTGCCGCCGGAAGATCTCGGACTCTTCCAGCACCACACCACCGTGGGGCTGGATCAGCGCTCCACCGATGAGGAGAAGGGGCAAGCCTTCGGGGCGATGTACGCCTACATCGAGGAGTTGGTTGAGCGCAAAGAACGGGAACCCGGCGACGATCTGATCAGTCGCCTGGTCACCGAGTACGTCGCGACCGGCCAGCTCGATCACCCCACCACGGCGATGAACGCGGTGATCATGATGCAGGCCGGCCATGAGACCACCGCCAATATGATCTCGCTGGGAACGGTTGCGCTGCTGGAACATCCGGATGTGTTCGAGCGCCTCGGGCAAACCGACGATCCGATGGTCATCGCAAACATCGTCGAAGAGCTGATGCGCTACCTCACCATCGTGCACAGCCAGGTCGATCGCGTGGCGACGGAAGACCTCGTGATCGGTGGTCAGCTCATCCGAGCGGGGGAGTTCGTCATGATGAACCTGCCGGCCGGGAATTGGGACGCCGAATTCGTCGACGATCCCGATGTCTTCGACGCCGACCGAAACACCCGAGGACACTTGGGGTTCGGCTACGGGGTACATCAATGCATCGGGGCGAACCTGGCCCGGGTCGAGATGCAGGTCGCGTTCGCCACGCTGGCGCGTCGCCTGCCCGCGCTCAGGTTGGCGGTACCACCGGAGGAGCTGAGGTTCAAAGCCGCCAACATCTATGGCATGAAAGAACTTTCGGTGAGCTGGTGACACCGTCCAACGAACTGCGATTCGACGACCAGGTTGCCGTCATCACCGGCGCCGGCCGCGGCCTGGGCAGGCAGTACGCCTTACTGCTGGCCGCGCGAGGCGCGCGGGTCGTGGTCAACGACATCGGCGGATCGGTAACCGGGGACGGCTCCAATGGGGAGGCGGCCGATGAAGCGGCCGAGGAGATCCGCCGGCAGGGCGGTGAGGCCGTCGCCGACAGTCACAGCGTGACGAATCCCGAAGAGGCAGCGGCGATCATCGACACCGCCATGCGTACCTGGGGGCGGGTCGACATCGTCATCAACAATGCGGGCATCGTCGGCGATGCGCCGTTCGAGGAGATGACCGCGGATCGGCTCGAACCGCTCGTCGATGTGCACTTCAACGGCGCGTTCTATGTGACGCGGCCGGCGTGGAAGATCATGCGCGAGCAGCGATACGGGCGCGTGCTCAACACCTGCTCGGCCGCGGGAATCCTTGGCGCCGAGCGCATGAGCAACTACGGCGCGGCCAAGACGGGGTTAATCGGCTTCACCCGCGTGCTGGCCGCCGAAGGGGCCGACCACGGCGTCAAGGTCAACGCCGTTGCGCCGATTGCTTACACGCGGATGCTGACGCACTCGATCGACAGCGCCGGTGCTCCAGGTGATGCCGCCGAACAGGCAGTGCTGGACGACCTTGTGGGCCAATACCTCAAGAAACTGGATCCCGCCCTGGTCGCGCCCGTCGCGGCTTTTCTGACACACCGGGATTGCCCGGTCTCGGGGGAGGTGTACACCGTCGGCGCCGGACATGTCGCGCGATTCTTCATCGGCAGGACACGGGGTTTCTACAATCCCGGATTGTCCATCGAAGATGTGCGCGATCACCTCGACGAGATCCGCGACGAAGCCGGTTACACCGTTCCCGGCGGACCCGCCGACGAGATGAGCGAGCTCTTCGCAACCATCATGACGGCCGACTGAGCTTCAGCAGCGGAACGCAATGCCGACGCCGTCGGGGGGTGGCGCCGAGTGCAGGCAGCCGAACGGCTCGATACCCGCGGGACCGAACCGCGCGGCCGACTGGTGGGCATAGTTCACGCAAAACAGGCCGTCCTGATCGGCGCGGCAACGGTAGTCACCGAACGACAGCGAATCGCCGCCGGTCAGTTCGGGCCCATTTCCGTTGATGAACGGGCCCGGGTCGCCACGCGACGCGCCCACCTGGAGACTCACGCCGTCGAAGTCGACCCAGCCGCCTTTCCACTCCCCGTACGCGGTCGGGGGCGCCGGCGGCGGATTGGTCAGTTTGACCAGGCACGACACCGCGCCAGGAGTGTGTTTGGAGTCGGTGATGCAGGAAACCTTGCCGCCCACCGCCGTGAAGCCGATGTCCTCACCGAGCGGTGTGCTGGCGCCGTCGCGGGTGGCAGTGTGATAGCGACCCGGATCGGCGGGGTGACCTGCATCGATCCACGCGATGACGTCCGAGATCGAAGCGCCGGCGGGCGGGACGGCCGACGGCCCCGGCGATTTGCTCGCGGTCGGCGTCGCGAAGCTGCTCGGTGCCTGCGCCGAATGACCGTCAACGGTATGCGAGCAGCCGGCAACCAGCAACGACACTGCGACCCAGGCGGCTATCCGCATCCAGTCAGGCTAACCGCCACGCCCCGAAATGAGTCGCTACGCGCGCGTGGTGGCGGTCATGTCGGTTACCGTCGGGCTATGCATCAGCGCACTGTCCGCGCACGCACCGCTATCGGGATCGTCGAGGGTTTCACCCGCGACGGCGTCAACCGCTGGCGATCCATTCCGTACGCCGAGCCGCCCGTGGGACGGCTGCGCTTTCAGGCCCCGCAACCGGCGCGGCCGTGGTCGGGTGTGCGGCATTGCCATGGGTTCGCCAACTGCGCGCCCCAGCAGCGCCGCTACACCCTGCTAGGGGTCGGCCGCTACCAGCCCATGAGCGAGGACTGCCTGACCCTCAACGTCGTTGCTCCCGAGGTCGACAACGCCGAACCGCTGCCCGTCATGCTTTTCATTCACGGCGGGGGATATTTCCTGGGCAGCTCGGCGACACCGATCTACGACGGCGCCGCGCTGGCCCGCCGCGGTTGTGTGTATGTATCGGTCAACTACCGTCTCGGCGCGTTGGGATGTGTGGACCTGTCGTCGTTGTCGACACCGGACGTCAACATCGACAGCAACCTGTATCTGCGCGACCTGGTGCTGGCGTTGCAGTGGGTGAAGGACAACATCGCCGGATTCGGTGGCGATCCCGATAATGTCACGATCTTCGGCGAGAGCGCGGGGGCCTGCATCACCTCGACGTTGCTTGCGGTACCCGCCGCCAAAGGGCTGTTCGCCCGCGCGATCTCGGAAAGCCCGGCGTCGGGTCTGGTGCGGTCGAAAGACGTCGCCGCGGAGTTCGCGAACCGCTTCGCCGATCTGCTCGGAGCGCGCAGGCGGGACGCCGCCAACGCGCTGATGCAGGTCTCGGCGGCGCAACTGGTGCAGGCCCAGCATCGCCTGATCGACCAGGGCATGCAAAACAGGTTGGGCGCCTTCCCAATTGGCCCCGTCCTGGGTGACGACATGCTGCCGATGGACCCCGTCGAAGCGATGCGCTCCGGTCGGGCGCACCGGGTGCCGCTCATCGTGGGAACCAATGCCGAAGAGGGGCGCCTGTTCACCCGCTTCCTGGCGATGCTGCCAACCAACAAATCGATGGTCGAAGAGCTGCTGGCGGACGCGGAACCGGATGCGCGCGAACGCGTTACCGCGGCCTACCCGAAATACCCCGACCGGGCGGCGTGCATCCAACTCGGCGGTGACTTCGCGTTCAGCACCGCGGCATGGCAGATCGCCGAGGCCCACGGCGCCCACGCGCCCACCTACCTCTACCGGTACGACTACGCTCCGCGGACGCTGCGCTGGTCGGGATTCGGCGCCACGCATGCCACCGAGTTGCTCGCGGTCTTCGACATCTATCGCACTCGTTTCGGCGCGCTGCTGACTGCGGCCGCCGACCAGCGGGCCGCGTTGCGCGTCAGTAACCAGGTGCAACGACGGTGGCGCGCCTTCAGCCACACCGGGGTGCCGGGCGACGACTGGCCTGCCTATACCTCCGCCGACCGTGCAGTGATGGTTTTCGACAGCAAGTCACGGGTGGTGTTCGATCCGCATCCGGACCGCCGGATGGCATGGGACGGCTTCTCACTGGCGCGTTGACCTGGCACGCTGAGCTTCATGCACGCCGACACCGAGCAAGTCATCGAGCGACCCAGTGATCTGACGGCCTCCTGGTTGGCCGCAGCGATCGGCGCCGGACCCATCGCCGATTTCTCCGTCGAGCGCATCGGCACCGGACAGATGAGTGAGTGCTACCGCGTCTCGCTCAGCTACGCCGACGACGCGGCTGACTCCGACAGGCCCGAGTCCGTGGTGCTCAAGGTCGCGGCCACCGACACGGTGAGCCGGCAAACCGGGCTCGCGATGGGTCTCTATGAGCGCGAGGTCTGCTTCTACGGCGACATAGCCCCGCAGCTGGACGGCCCGATAGCGCCGTGTTATCACGCTGCCGTCGACACCTCGACGGGCGTGTTCGATCTGTTGTTGGGAGATGCCGGACCGGCGGTCGTCGGCGACGAAATCGAAGGCGCCACAATCGAACAGGCGCGGCTCGTCGCGGACCAGCTGGGACGGCTGCATGGCCCGCTGTTAGGCGACAGTTCGCTCGCGCAGGCGTCGTGGCTCAATCGCGAGTCCCCGCTCAACCAGGCCATGGTCGCCACGCTGTACGCCGGTTTCGTCGACCGTTACGGCGACCAGATCGCGCCGGAGCACCGCGTGGTGTGCGAACGCCTGGTCGCCTCGTTCGACGGCTACCTGGCCGCGGAGGGGGATCCGGGCCGAATCCAGGGTCTGGTGCATGGCGACTACCGGCTGGACAACATGCTGTTCGGCACCGACGAAGCCGACCGCGCATTGACCGTCGTCGATTGGCAGACCGTGTCGTGGGGTCCGGCCCTGACCGATCTGTCCTACTTCATCGGCGGTTCGCTGTCCGCGCAGGATCGTCGGGAGCACTACGAGATGCTGCTGCGTTCCTATCACGAAGCCCTGGGGTCCGCGGCGCCCGTCACCCTGGATGAAGTCGCCGAAGGCGTTCGGCGACAGAGCTTTTTCGGCGTGATGATGGCGATCGTCTCCTCGATGCTGGTCGAACGCACCGAGCGCGGCGACCGGATGTTCATGACGATGCTGGCGCGGCACTGTGATCACGTGCTGGAGACGGATGCGCTGGCGACGCTGCCCGAAGCCGAGGCGCCCGAGCCGCTCCAGCCCACCGACGACGATGAACTCGCGCACGCCGCGACCGCGGAACCGCTGTGGAGCGAGAGCTGGTACGCCGACTTCGTCGATGCGGCACAGGGATTGGGTGGCTGGTTCCGCATCGGGCTGGTCGCCAACCAGCAGACCGCGTGGGTGCACGCGCTGCTGTGCGGACCCGACATGCCGACCGTTGCCGTCGACGCGCAGATCCCGCTGCCGACGGATCCCTGGACGCTGCAGCATGATTCGTTCGAGATCGGGCATTCGGCCAGCGCGCCGCTGCAGACCTATCGCGTCGACGTGCGCGCGCGTGCGCAGTCCTACCCTGACCCCGCGGCCTTGCTGCGAGGGGAGCCGGGCACCCCCGTCGAGATGACGATGAATTTGGCGTGGGCGACCGACGGCACTCCGTACAAGTACCGGCTGACGACGCGATACGAGATCCCGTGCACCGTGTCGGGCACCGTCACGGTCAACGACACCACTTACCGGGTGGACTCGGTTCGCGGCCAGCGCGATCACTCCTGGGGGGTGCGCGACTGGTGGAGCATGGACTGGATTTGGAGCGCGCTGCATCTCGACGACGGCACGCATCTGCACGGTGTGAACATTCGAATCCCGGGCGCGCCGGCGTTCAGCATCGGCTACCTGCAAGACGCCGACGGCCTGACGGAATTGCATACCGTCCACTCGCGAGAGTCGTTTGACGTCAACGGTTTACCGCTGAATGCAACGGTGGCTTACCAGCCGGGGGAGGTCGCCGCCGAGATCGAAGTGCGCGGCCAGGCCCCGGTACGCCTGGTCGCCGCGGACGGGCGAGTCAGCCAGTTCCCGAGAGTGTGGGCCACCGTCCGCACCGCGGACGGGCGCGGCGGTGTCGGCTGGGTGGAATGGAACCGCAACCTCGGCGACAAGGCTTAGGTGAGCGAGCGGGCACCCGTCGTGGTGATGGGCGTCTCGGGGGCGGGCAAGTCGACCGTCGGAGTGGCGCTCGCGCGGCGCTTGCGGGTTCCGTTCGTGGACGCCGACACCCTGCATCCGCCCGCCAACATCGCCAAAATGGCTGCACGCGAACCGCTTACCGATGACGATCGCTATCCCTGGCTGGAGAAGGTCGGTGAGTGGCTGGCCGCCCACATCGACGGGGGAGTGGCGAGTTGTTCCGCGCTCAAGCGGAACTACCGCGACAAGCTGCGCGCACTCTGCCCACGCGTCGAATTCCTGCACCTTGCCGGCTCGCCGGAACTCATCGGGAGCCGAGTCGCCGCCAGGACCGGACACTTCATGCCCGCAGAATTGCTGCGTTCACAATTCGACGCGCTGGAACCGCTCGGCGCCGATGAGGCCGGTATGACCGTCGACGTAGACCAAAGCGTCGACGCGATCGTCGACGCCTTCGTGGCGGGCTCTACAAGCCGACCTTGCGGCGGCCCGCCTTGACCTGATCCTCGGCGCGGGACCGCGCGGTGTCTGCCAGATCGCTGCCCCGCTCGCGGGCGATGTCGGCGAGTTTCTCACTGCGCTTACGCGCCTTTTTAGCAAGCTTCTCGCTGCGCTTGCGCGCCTTCTTGGCCAGCGGTTCAGCCCAGTCGGCGGCGTCATCGGCCAGCTCTTCGCTGCGCTGGCGTGCCTTCTTGGCGAGATATGCGGCGCGGTCGGCGGCTTCGTCGGCGAATTCTTCGCTGCGCTTGCGTGCCTTCTTGGCGAGCGGCTTGCTTCTATCGGCAGCGGTGCTGGCGAATTCGCGCCCGCGCTCGAGGGCGGCTTCCGCGTATGGCGCGCCGCGTTCGGCTGCGGTGCTGGCGAATTCGCGCCCGCGCTCGAGGGCGGCCTCGGCGTATGGCGCGCCGCGTTCGGCTGCGGTGCTGGCCAACTCGCGGCCGCGCTCGGCACCGACTTGCAGGCCGTGCACGATCCGCTCGCCGAGCTCCGAG
>NZ_JAFAUS010000462.1 GCF_019243155.1 Mycobacterium sp. | reverse complement strand
CATCGTCTACGCCACGGGATTCCGGCACACCGATGTGCTGTGGCCGCTGAAGGTGACCGGTCGCAACGGAACCGACCTGCACGAGATGTGGGGGACCCGCCCCTACGCCTACCTGGGCATCACCGTCCCGGAATTCCCCAACTTCTTCATCATCTACGGTCCCGGTACACATCTGGCCCACGGCGGCAGCCTGATCTTCCAATCCGAGCTGCAGATGCGCTACGTCGATCAATGCCTGCGCCGGCTGGCCGAGACGAACACGCTTTGCGTGGAACCGAAGCCCGAAGCCGCCACCGACTGGCACCAGCGGACTCAGACCCAGATCAAGAAAATGGTGTGGTCGCATCCGGCGGTCAAGCATTCTTACTTCAAGAACGCCGACGGGGAGATCCACACCGTCAGCCCTTGGCGGCTCAACGAGTACTGGGCCGCCGTACGCGAACCCGACTGGTCCCAATTCTTGATACGCGAACGAAAGTGAACACTTCGATATGCGCACGGTAGTCGTCGACGGGCCCCGCAGCATCAGGGTCGAAAACCGCTTCGATCCAGCACCTCCCGGACCCAATGCCGCGATCGTTGAAGTCACCGCCGCCGGCATCTGCGGATCCGACCTGCATTTCTACGAAGCCGATTTCCCGATACTCGAGCCGATCGCCCTGGGACACGAAGCGATCGGGACCGTCGTGGCGGCCGGGCGGGACGTGCGCAACGTGAAGGTCGGCGACTCGGTGATGGTGTCGTCGGTGACGGGCTGCGGTGCGTGCCCTGGGTGCGCCACCCGCGACCCGGTCATGTGTTATGCCGGCTTTCAGATCTTCGGCGGTGGCGTGCTCGGCGGCGCGCAGGCAGACCTGCTCGCGGTGCCCGCCGCCGACTTTCAGCTGTTGAAGATGCCCGAGGGGATCAGCACCGAGCAGGCGCTGCTGCTGACCGACAACCTCGCCACCGGATGGGCCGCGGCGCAGCGCGCCGATATTCCGTTCGGCGGGACGGTTGCGATCATCGGCTTGGGGGCGGTCGGCTTGTGCTCGCTGCGCAGCGCTTTTTTTCAGGGCGCTGCAACGGTTTTCGCGGTCGACAAGGTCGAGGGCCGACTGAACCGTGCCGAGAAGTGGGGAGCCACGCCCATCAAGGTGCCGGCGGTCGAGGCCATCCTCGCCGCGACGAACGGCCGCGGCGCCGACGCCGTGATCGACGCCGTGGCCACCGACGCATCCCTGACCGACGCGCTCAACGCGGTTCGGCCCGGCGGCACCGTCTCGGTGGTGGGTGTGCACGATCTGAATCCGTTTCCGCTCAACGCCATGGGCTGCCTGATTCGCAGCATCACGCTGCGGATGACCACGGCGCCCGTGCAACGCACGTGGCCGGAATTGATCCCGCTGCTGCAGTCCGGGCGACTCGACGTCGACGGAATCTTCACCACCACTTTGCCTTTAAACGAAGCGGCCACGGGTTACGCGACCGCGGGGTCGCGGACGGGCGAGGACGTCAAGATCCTGCTGAAACCCTAGTCTTCGTCGCGGCGGACGTGCTTGGCCAGATAACGCAACGCCCGCACCGGGCCACGGCGGTGACGGCCGGAACCTTCGTGGTGGATCCAGCCATGGCGCGGCCGCCTCACCGAGTCGCCGTGATGTATTGGGACCGCATGAAACTGTCGATCTTCACGTCGACGTCCGGTGGGGTCATGCCATAGCCGGCTTGCAGATCGAGTGTGTTGCGGACGGGTTCGACCGTCCATGCGTGCGCCTTCAGCCAGTCCGCCGGGTCGGTCTTTGGCTCGTAAGTCAGGGAGGAGAAGTCCACGCTACCGGACTTATCGACACCCGGGTGGTTTGTCTCGAGCGCCTCGAGCTGGCCATGATCCAGGCGCGATCCCAACGCGCCCACCGCAATTCGGCTGCCCGGCGCGCTGAGCCCGCTGATCCGGGTGAACAGTGAATTCTGGGCGTCGTCGGTGAGGTAAGGCAGCAATCCCTCCACCGACCAGGCGCTGGGGCTCTCCACGTCAAAGCCGGCCGCTTCCAGCGGCCGGGACCAGTCGGTGCGCAGATCGGCGGCGACGTCAATCCTGCGGGCCTTCGGCTCGGCGCCGTGCTCGCCGAGCACGGTCGCCTTGAATTCCAGCACTTTGGGTAGATCGATCTCGTAAACCGTTGTGTCCTGCGGCCATTCGAGGCGATAAGCCCGAGAGTCCAACCCGGCCGCCACGATCACCGCTTGCCGGATGCCCCCGGCGGTGGCCGCGTTGAAGAAGTCGTCGAAGAACCGCGTCTGCACGCCGTAGAGGCGAGGAAAGGCCAGCTCGTCCTCGGAAGTGCCCGGGTTGGCAAGCACGTCGGCCAAGTATTGGTCGCGCGACGCGGCGATGAAGACCTTGGCGTACTCGTCCGACACCAGCGGCTCGGGACTGACGGCGTGCAACGCACGCCATCCCGCCACCAGCAAAGCCGTATAACCCACACTGCTGACGATGTCCCAGTGGTCGTCGTCGGATCGGAGCGACCCGAATTCGGGTGGTGTGCCCAACGCCGCCCCCTCCACGTTGAAATCGGCGATGCGAAGCCGACATAACCAACGTACCTGGCGCTTCGGCGTCAGAGTTCCAAAAACACCGTCACCGGTCCGTCGTTTATCAACTCCACCTGCATATTCGCGCCGAACACGCCGGTCTGCACGTCCGCACCCAACCGCCGCAATGCCTCGGCGAACGCCGCGACCAGCGGCTCGGCGACCGCGCCCGGGGCGGCCGCATTCCAGGACGGCCGACGGCCTTTGGCGGTGTCGGCGTACAACGTGAACTGACTGACGACCAGGATGGGCGAGCCCACATCGGATGCCGACCGCTCGTCGTCGAGAATCCGTAATTTCCAGAGCTTTTCGGCGAGCCGATGCGCCTTGTCGAGATCGTCGCTGTGGGTGACGCCGACGAACGCCAGCAGGCCCTGGCCATCCGGACGGATGGCGCCGACGACATCGCCGCCCACCGACACCGTCGCCGACGAGACCCGTTGCACCAAAACCCGCATGGACCTCGATGGTGCCAGGTGAGGATCGGTAGGCTCGTCAGGGTGTCTGTGCTCGTCGCGTTTTCCGTGACCCCGCTGGGTGTCGGCGAGGGCGTCGGCGAGATCGTCGCCGAAGCGGTTCGGGTGGTTCGCGATTCCGGCCTGCCCAACAAGACGGATTCCATGTTCACCGTGATCGAGGGCGAGACCTGGGAAGAGGTGATGGCGGTCGTACAGCGCGCGGTCGAGGCCGTGGCCGCCCGTGCCCCCCGGGTCAGCACGGTGATCAAGGCGGACATGCGCGCCGGAACCAGCGACGCGATGACGCAGAAGGTCGCGACCGTGGAGCGTTACCTCTCTTAACGGTTAGGCCCGCAGGCCGCGCGAAACGCTTGCTCGGCCTCGTCGCCGTGGACCGCGAACACCACCTTCTGCAGCGAACCGGGCCGGTGCTCACGGACTGCGTCAACCATCAGCCGCGCCGCCTCGTCCAGCGGGAAGCCGCCGACCCCGGTGCCGAACGCCACCAGACCCAACGTGCGGCAACCGAGCTCGTCGGCCTTGCGCAGCGTGGAAGTGGTTGCGCGCGAGATGATCTCCGCCGAAGTCGGGCCGCCGAGCTCCATCGTCGCGGCGTGGATGACGTAGCGCGCCGGCATGTCACCGGCCGTGGTCTCGACGGCGTCGCCGAGTCCGATCGGCGCCCTTTCGGTCGATTCCCGCTGCACCGCCGGCCCGCCGGCGCGCGAGATCGCTGCGGCCACGCCGCCACCGTGGCGTAGTTCGGTATTGGCCGCATTGGTGATCGCGTCGAGTTCGAGCTTGGTCACGTCAGCCTGGATTACCTCTAACTCGATCATCGGCTCATTGTCCCGCAGACCGGTGAGTACGCTCATGGCGGTGAGCGCACGCGCAGGCATCGTTGTCACCGGAACCGAAGTCCTGACCGGCCGGGTCCAAGACGCAAACGGCCCCTGGATCGCCGATCGCCTCTTAGAGCTCGGAGTCGAACTCGCGCACATCACGATTTGCGGCGACCGCCCGGCCGACATCGAAGCGCAGCTGCGCTTCCTGGCGGGCGAGGGTGTGGACCTGATCGTCACCAGCGGCGGTCTGGGGCCGACGGCCGACGACATGACCGTCGAGGTCGTGGCACGCTTCTGCGAGCGCGAGTTGGTGCTGGACGCCGCGACCGAGGAGAAGATCGCCGACATCCTCAAGCGGCTGATGGCACGCTTCGACGGCGTCGACTTCGACGCGGTGCGCGCGGCCAACCGCAAGCAGGCGATGATTCCCGCTGGAGCGCAGGTGCTCGACCCGGTGGGTACCGCGCCCGGTGTGGTGGTGCCCGGCCACCCGACGGTCATCGTGCTTCCGGGGCCGCCGCGCGAGCTGCAGCCGATGTGGCGCAAGGCCATCGAGACGCCCGCAGCACAGCAGGCGATAGCCGGGCGCACGATCTACCGCCAGGACACCGTGCGGATGTTCGGGCTGCCCGAGTCGGGGCTGGCCGAGACGCTGCGCGACGCCGAGGGTTCGGTGCCCGGCTTCGAGTCGCTCGAGATCACCACCTGCCTGCGGCGGGGCGAGATCGAGATGGTCACCCGCTACGAGCCCGACTCCGCCGCGACGTACGCCAAGCTGGTCCAGCTGCTGCGCGAGCGGCACGGCGATCAGCTCTTCTCCAAAGACGAATCCAGGATCGACGACCTCGTCGCCGAGTTACTGGCGGGCCGCCGGATCGCCACGGCGGAGTCCTGCACCGCGGGTCTGGTGGCGGCGCGGCTGACCGACCGCCCCGGATCGTCGGACTATGTGGCGGGTGGTGTGGTGTCCTACTCGAACGAGGCGAAAGTGGAGCTGCTCGGCGTCGATCCCGCGCTGATCGAGGCGTACGGCGCAGTGTCCGAGCCGGTGGCCGAGGCGATGGCGGCCGGCGCGCTGAGTCGCTTCGACGCCGACACGGCCGTGGCGATCACCGGCATCGCCGGCCCGGGTGGGGGTACCGAGCAAAAGCCGGTGGGTACCGTCTGTTTCAGCGTGATGCTCGCAGCCGGTCCCACCGACACCCGAACCCTGCTGCTCCCCGGTAACCGGTCCGACATCCGCGAGCGCTCGACGACGGTGGCGATGCATTTGCTGCGCCGCGCACTTATGTGACGTCGCGCAAACTCACGTCACTTCCGTTGGTACGAAAGCAGTTTCGGAGGTGCCGAAGCGCACCCCGGTCGCATCCTTGCCCATCAGCGTCAGCAGCGTGACGGCGAGCAGCACCGGCACGATCGTGGCAGCCAACGCGAACGGGTAACCGTGTGATTCGGCGAGGCGTTCCTGGATGGGCAGGTTGAATGCGGCGAGCAGATTGCCGAGCTGGTAGGTCACCCCGGGGTAGAGGCCGCGAATGGCGTCGGGGGACATCTCGGTCAGG
>NZ_JAFAUS010000403.1 GCF_019243155.1 Mycobacterium sp. | reverse complement strand
GCACCGGGCGGGTTGCTGGCGATCGTTGTGCTCAGCGAGGTGGGCGCGAGCCCCGGACCGTTTCGCGCGGTGCCCGGCGAGATGCCCGCGGCGTTTGCCGACCTGGACGTGATCGACGCCGGCGAAGGCGAGGGCCAGGCGTGGCTGCTGGCCCGACGCTGACCTATCCCGTGCCACCTTGCGCGCGACTCGAGCGGCGACGCTCCAGCCGTCGCGTAGGCGTAGCGGAGCGGTGAGATATCGCCGGTTCGCTCGTCTTCGGTGAACTGCCGTTCCGGCGGCGCCGCTGTCCGCCGGTGGTCGTCCGATGCTGCTGATGCGAGCGCGACGGCACCTGGGCGGCCGCAGGGGCCTGGTAGGGCGCGATCTCACCCACGAGCGCCTGCACCGCCTCCGATACCGCGGTCACCTGCTGGGGCACCACCTTTATGCCCGCCTTGCGCAGCAACGCCTGGGTGTCTTGGCGCTGGTCGGGCAGCACCACCGTGACGACGTCTCCGGCGCTTCCCGCTCGGGCCGTACGCCCGGAGCGGTGCAGATACGACTTGTGCTCGGCGGGCGGGTCGATGTGCACGACGAGCTCGACCTCGTCGACATGTACGCCGCGCGCGGCGATGTCGGTTGCCACCAACACCCGAGCGCTACCGGAGGCGAACATCGCCAGGTTGCGCTCGCGTGCGGGCTGTGACAGGTTCCCGTGCAGATCGACTGAGGGAACGCCAGATTCGGTGAGCTGTTTGGCGAGTTTGCGCGCCTGGTGTTTGGTGCGCATGAAGAGAATCCGGCGCCCGGTGCCCGATGCGAGCCGGTGCACCAGCTCTTTCTTGGCCTCCGCGCTGGCGACGTGGAACACGTGGTGGGTCATCTCGGATACCGGCGAGTTGGCCTCGTCGACCGAATGCAGGACCTCGTCTCGAAGGAATCGCTTGACGAGCTTGTCGACGCCGTTGTCCAGGGTCGCCGAAAACAGCAGCCGCTGTCCACCATTCGGAGTTGCGGCCAGGATCCGGGTGACGCCGGGCAGAAAGCCGAGATCGGCCATGTGGTCGGCTTCGTCGATGACGGTGATTTCGACTGCCTCGAGGCTGATGAAACGCTGCTTCATCAAGTCCTCGAGCCGGCCGGGGCAGGCCACCACGATGTCCACCCCGGATTTGAGGGCTGCTACCTGGCGGTTTTGCGAAACGCCGCCGAAGATCGTGGTGACCCGCAGGCCGCAGGCCGTCGCCAACGGCTCGAGAGTCGCTGTGATCTGCGTCGCCAACTCCCGGGTCGGTGCGAGCACCAGGCCCGAGGGCCGCCGACCCGCGCCGGCGCGCCGGTTTCCATCGGAAAGACGACTGACGAGTGGGATCGAAAAGGCGAGCGTCTTTCCGCTGCCGGTCTTGCCGCGCCCCAGGACATCCCGACCCGCGAGCGTGTCGGGCAGGGTTTCGACCTGAATCGGAAATGGATGTGTGATGCCGCGCGAGGCGAGCGCACTGACTATGTGTTTGCGCACGCCGAGCTCGGCGAAAGTCTTGTCGGTAGTCACTTTTCGGTGCCTTTCGGGCATCGGTGGTGCCGTGTCGCAGGCGAAGACGCCGCGCGCCATCGGCACGAGGTGGCGAGATTGCCGGTTGGCAAAATCGATCGCCGCGAGACAAGCTAGTGCGGGGATGCACGGATCATCTAGGTGTTAAGCGCGATCTTCGGGCCGGCACCAGTGGGATGAGAAAGCGTTCCACGACGAAGTTGGCAGGTGGTGTCATGAAGCCAACGTTGCTGCCAGCGTAGCGTATCGCCACCCGATCCGCTAAACAGCCTCGCGAGCGGCGAGTTTCGGGGAGTGTCGACGACTTCGCTCAGGGCTGCAGCCGGGCGCGCACGGCCGCAAGCCTTTCTTCGAGTTCGGCTTCGCTTAAGACGCCGCGCACCACCAGCGAGTGCGCGAGCGCGACCAACCGGTTCTCCGGGTAGGGCAAGTCGGAATACAGCGTTGCGGATAGCGCATCTTCTTCGTCGCGCCGGTCCGTGAAAGCGAGTGCTTGTGCGCCGCAAGCGCTTTGGTCAAGCGCGTCACACATCCCGTCAAGGCTTGTCTGCCAGGGCGGTGCCGGGTTGGCGACCCCGTACTTGGCGGCCATCCGGCTCCAGACCTGGTTGCGTTCAACGATTTTCGCCAACGGCACGACCGTATGGCCTTCGATGTCGTGTGGGCGGCTCATTGCTCTACGGGATGGACGGCCGGGCGGGTATGGGTGATCGCGTTGGTCGTCACGCCAACCTTCGGTAAGGCGACACCGATCAAGCAATCGCGGGTGATGATCTCGACGAGCTGGTCCTCGGTCCACCCGTCGGTTCCTGCCGGGCGGACGGGCATCACCATGAACCGGTGCTTCTGGTTGGAGTCCTCTACCCGGATTTCGACGTCTTCCGGTAGGTAGAGACCGAACTCCGCGAGCACTTGGCGCGGCCAGCGCACGATCCGCCGGCGATAGTTGGGGGTCCGGTACCACTCGGGGGAGTTGCCCAGGATCGGACGCGGATAGCACGAGCACAGAGTGCAGACGATCACGTGGTGCAGCGTCGGGGTGTCTTCCAGCACGTGGAATGCGGTGAAGTCGCTCGGCGTGCCGAACCCCGTCGGTTCCAGCCAGTCGACCCCGACTTCCTTGCTGGCGGCCAGCGGATCGGAGAGGACCAGTTTCTTGTAATCCGGATCGAGCCAGGCCCGGGCCACCAGGCGAGCCGCAGGTGTCGGCCCGATCTGCTCGGCGAACTCGGTGAGACGGCGGTGCTCCTCCGCGGTGAAAATGCCCTTCTCGATGCACAATTCGCGTAGGGCGATCTCGAGCACCTCGAAATCGGTGATCTCATCCACCATCGGCGCGGCGGTGCGATCGTGATCGTGGGCTTGGGCACTCATGCCGGATCCTTTCCCGAAATCGTCAACTTGCCGCTTCCAGCCATCGCTCCGGGATCTCGGTCTGCAGCGAGTCGTTTCCGGGGCCGGTGTAGCCATGCCATAACTCGGAGAGGTTGAACCGGACGATGTAAAACCATTCGGGCCGTTGGTCGGGCCCGTCCCAGGTCTCGTCCTCGGCGGCGGGGCTTTCGTAGGACACGACCGCGATTTCGCCTGTCGCACCGCGCACGTACTCCTGAGTGCGGGTGTACAGCAGGACAGGGAGGTCTCGCACCACGACCTTGTCGCCGACCTTGAACGCCGGAGCACCCGCCTGTCCCGCATACACTTGCGGATCGCCCTTACCGACGGCGTGCGTGTGGTGGCGGTTGCGCTGGACCGAGTTCGGGTCACCTTCAAATTTGGGCTTGGCCTCCAACGGTTTTCCCCGCAGGCCGTCGGCGTACCGCGCCTTGACCTCGGCCATGCGTTCGGCCAGTTCGCTCAGACCGATGTGATGTTTCTCCGCGAGCACTCGTGCGACGGCCAGCAGCCAGCGTCCGTAGTAGGGAAGGCCCAGATAGATGGTGCGGCCCAGGTCGACGTTGCCCATTCGGCGTCGTTCCTCAGACAACCAGATTCCGCGCCACCCGAGAACCTCGCACATGACGTAGGTGCTTTCCTCCCACGTCTCGTATTGCTTGTTCTCGTATTCCATGGGCGCATCCGGTTCACCGCCGACGTCATGCGGAGTCTTGACGTACGCGCTGAACCGGTCGTGGTCGATGAGATCGGGCGTCGGCGCTTCCGGGAGTTCCGGGTAGGCGGATTTGAGACGCGCCACCAGATCCAGCTGCGTCGCACGTTCCAACGGAGTCGTCATGAGACCTCCATCGTTCTGCTGATCCCGCGGTGGCAGCGCGCTTCATACACTTCACTCCTCCCGCGAACATCGCGCAACCGGCAAGCGAATTCCGGTATCGCGGTAGTGTCACGAGGATGGAGCGGCGCGTCCTGGAAGCGGTCATTTACGAACGTGAACCGCCGATTGCGCGGATCATCTTGAACCGGGTCGACAAGGCCAACACCAAGGATTCGGTCCTGGTCTCTGAAGTCGACGGATGCCTGCACGAAGCCGACCGCGACAAGGAGATCAAGGTCGTCATCCTCAAGGCCAACGGCAAGGGCTTCTGCGGAGGGCACGTGGCCCGGTGGGGTCCTGACGAAAACCCTTATCCGGATTTCGGGGATACGTTCGAGGACCTGTACAAGGGCACCGCGGATCTGTTCCTGTGGCCGACGCTGTATTTGTGGGAGTTTCCGAAACCGACGATCTCCGCGATTCACGGCTATTGCATGGGAGGCGGAATCTACCTCGGATTGCTGACCGACTTCTGCGTCGCATCCGAGGACGCGTATTTCCAGATGCCGCTTGCCCAAAGCCTCGGGGAGCCCGGCGGCCACACCATGATCGAGCCGTGGTTGTTGATGAACTGGCACCGCACCATGGATTGGCTGTTGCTGGCGCCCACCCTGTCCGCGCAACAGGCGCTCGAGTGGGGCCTACTCAACAGAGTGGTGCCGCGGGAAGACCTCGAGAACGTGGTCGAGGAGATGGCAGCCAAGATCGCGCAGATCCCGTTGACCACGTTGATGGCGGTGAAGAACAACGTGAAGCGCGCGTGGGAGTTGATGGGGATGCGGGTGCACCTTCAGGTCAGCCACATCCTGACGAACATGGTGGGCGCGGCCTCCGACGTTCAGGCGCGGCGGGCCGAGCTCATGCAGTCGGGCATGAAGCCGCGCGAGTTCGTCGACCGCGACGATCCCCCGCCGGCGTGACGCTGCGGTCACGTTCGAGTCCGAGGGTGACTGCGCCGTCACGCTCGCGGGGAAGGCGCCACGCATAGCGCTAGTGCTCGCCGGCGACTTTGCGTCCGGCGGCGTGCCGCGCGGCGACGTAGCCGAACACCATCGAGCTGGCGATGCTCGCCCCGGCGCCCGGATAGGTTCGGCCCATCACCGTCGCGGTCGTGTTGCCCGTCGCGTACAAGCCCTCGATCACCCGGTCCTGCTCGTCGAGCACCTGGGCGTGCTCGTTGGTGATGACGCCCCCGCAGGTACCGACGTCCGCCGGGAAAACCCTTGTCGCGTAGTAGGGCGCACGGTCGAGCGGGCCGACGGCTGCGTTCGGCCGGAACCCGGGGTCGCCGAGGCAGTCGTTGTACGCCGACTGGCCGCGTCCGAAGTCCGGATCCAGCCCCTTGGCGGCGAACTGATTGAACCGCTGGATGGTCTGTGCCAATTCCTCGGCCGGAAGGTCGATTTGGCGGGCGAGGTCCGCGATCGTGTTGCCGCGTTTGACCGCACCAGCCTCGATCAGCTCCGGCGGTAGTTGCTGATTTCGCTTCAGCGGCTTCATCGGGTTGGTGCTCGTGACGTACCGCTGCACATAGCCCTCGTCGAAGATCATCCAGCAGGGGACGGCCTTATTGGCATACATCGCCTTGCCGACCTCGACGTACGAGTTGGACTCATTGCAGAACCGGCGTCCGGTCGAGTCGACGTAGATCGCGCCGGGCCGTTGCCGCCCCGAGCCGAGCGACGCTGCTGCGGCGCCGCCGTTGGCGATGAAAACCGAGGGAAGCCACCAGGCTTCGTCCAGCAGATCGGTCTTCGCACCGAGCCGCATCGCCGCCTCGAGCACCTCGCCGGTGTCGCCGGCGTTCGCGATCGACCACTGCGCCTCATTGGGCTGGTCGCCGCTGTAGCGCTTGCGCATCTCCTTGTTGTGCCCGAAACCGCCTGCGGCAAGCAGGACTCCCTTGCGCGCCTCGACGTTCAGCGATGCGCCGTCGTGGACGACGCGGACCCCCGTGACCCGCCCATCGGAGACGATGAGATCTTCCAGCGCGGCATTCGTCCAGAGCGGAGGGCGTCCGTCGGTGAGGTCGATAAGCGCCTTGAGCATCTGAGCGATGAGAGAGGCGCCGTTGGTGAGGATTTGACGGCGCCGGGCTCGTGCCGCCGCGGTGCGCAAGAACACCCGGGTGGCGACGGCGAACGCACGTGGGGCCCGGTTGTAGTACTGCACCGAACGCAACTCGTTGGTCAGCACCACGAATCCGTAGTTCTTGGCCAGCGGGGGTTGCACCTTGTCACTCCAGTCGCCCAATTGGCCTGCGTCGTAGGGGACACCCTCGACGGCGCGGCCGGAAGCGTTGCCGCCCTTGTGATTCGGGTAGTAGTCGCTCCAGCCCGCGCAGCGGATGAGTTGAACACCTTTGCGGGTGAGGAAGTTGATCATCTCGTAGCCGGCCGTGAGAAACATCTCGCGGCGCTCGGGAGACGAGGGTGCGCCGATGTCGCCGACCACGTCGGCCAGATAGGCCATGCCGTCCTCGTGGGAGTCGGCGATGCCGTCGGCCCGCATCAGCGGGTTGTTCGGCAGCCAGACGATGCCGCCGGACAGGCCCGTGGAACCGCCGACCAGCGCCTGCTTTTCCATGATCAGCGGTTCGAGCCCGCAGTCCACCGCCGCCAGCCCGGCGACCATGCCACCACCGCCGCTGCCCGCGATGACCAGGTCGACCGAGCGGTCCCAGTTGGTGCTCACCGGGCCGCCGCCGGGGCCTGAGTGCCGAGCGGCGCGGTAAAGCCGAGATCCACGATCGGCACGTCGATGGTGGTGTTGGTCCGCTGAATCGCGGGGATCAGCGCGTCGTACGGCAAGCCGGCGAGGAAGCCGTCGATGACGCGTTCGAAGTTCGAGATCAGTCCTTCGATCCGGCTGGACAGTCTCATGTACTCGAATCCCTTGGAGTGCAGGCCTTTTTGCTGCCTTGGCAGATTGGAGAAGTCCTGGGCCGGGATCGGCGGCCAACGCTTGTCGTCGGGGGCCATGGGCTCGGGTGGTGTGGGCTTGCCGGTGATCTGGTCGGGTGGGATGCGGGTGAGCGACCAGATCTCGAACAGTGTCTCCTCCGGGCCCAGCGGACGGATCCGGTACGACGATGCGCTGCTGTACTGCGGCAGCACAAAGTAGTGCGGGAAACCGAAGTTGATCGCCTCGGTGATGCCTTGCCGCTGTAACTCGTTGAGGTCGGGGATGTCGCAACCCCGGGCCCGGTGCCATCCGACGATGGCGTCGTTGAGCGTGCTGCGCCACAGGGCCATCGCCGCGGCCGGATCTGCGGGTAGCTCCATGTCCTGCAGCCCCTCGGCGATGCGGACGTCGTTCTCGTGCGTCATGCCGGCCATGCCTTCGCCGAGCGTCCGCATGAAATACAGATTGGTTTGCGCCAGACCTGGCGGCTTGGACGCCGTGGCCGGCTGCGATGACGGCAGCAGTTGTGGGTGGGTCTGCGGCACGTGGTACCCCTCCATGAATGCGGCCGTCGCCAGCTTCCAGTTCACCGGAAGCCGGCACGACTGCCACCACTCGACGCGCAGTGACTCCACTTTCCAGGCGTCGTAGATCGACGCGAAGGGCTCGAAGCAGTCGCGGAACGCGGGCGCGTTGTCGTCGAGGTTGATCCACGCGCAGCCGCCCCACAGTTCGCATCTGACGGGAACCAGGCGGAGGTCTTCCGGGTCGAGGTTGTGCTCGTCGAACTCCTCGGG